>JAYKHF010000020.1:0-9272 GCA_035285305.1 Leptolyngbya sp. | reverse complement strand
CGCCACATGGCCGGTTTAATCCGTCGCAGGGCCGAGGCCCGGAAGCGTTCGTCCCACTCGGCGTCGGAGATCTGGGCGAGGTCGGCTAGGGCTGGGGCTAGGTTGTGGGGATAGGGCTGAAATTCGGCCACATCCGTGGGCTGGGCAAAGCGAATATTCCAGGGGCAGACCTCCTGGCAAATGTCGCACCCAGCCACCCAGTTGTGCAGGTGAGGAACGATGGTATCCGGCAGGGTGTCGGCCCGGTTTTCGATGGTGTGGTAAGCAATGCAGCGATTGGCGTCCACCACGTAGGGCCGGGGGATGGCCCCCGTGGGGCAGGCCTCTAGGCAGCGGGTGCAGGTGCCGCAGTGGTTGGTGTGGGGGCGATCGGGTTCTAAGGCCAAGGTGGTCAACAACTCACCCAAAAACACCCAAGACCCATAGGAACGGGTGATCACATTGCCGTTTTTGGCCAGCCAGCCCAGCCCCGCCTGCTGCGCCCAGAACTTATCCTGCACCGGGCCAGTGTCGGCATAGTAGCGCACCTGAATCGGTTGTCCCGCCCTTTGGGCTTCCTGTTCCAGCCAGTGGGCCAGCGCCCTGAGGCGTTGGTGCAGCACCCGGTGGTAGTCTCGGCCCCGGGCATAGCGAGAAATTTTGCCCTGGGCCGGGTCGGTGGGTTGGGGTTGAGGGGTGTAGTAATTCAGCGCCAGACTGATGATGGAACGCACTCCCGGTAGCACTTGGCGGATGTCCTGTCGCTTGGGGCTGTCCATCCAGGCCATGGCGGCTTGGTGGCCCTGGTTCAGCCATCGCTGAAGGTGATCCGCTGCGGCCTGTTCGGCCTCGCTGGGGGTGTCGTCCACCGCCACAATGCCCACCTGATGAAATCCCAAGCTTAGGGCCTGGTCGATCACCCGCTGGCGATGGAGAGGGGCGGACATCGCTAGTGCAGTGCCCCTTGCAGGTCGGCCTTAGCGGAGGCCAGGGCTTCCGCCAATTTGCTCGGATCGCGCCCACCCGCCTGGGCCAGGTTGGGCCGACCGCCGCCGCCGCCCCCGGTAATCTTGGCGATGCCGCCGATGAACTTGCCCGCTTGCAGTTTTTTGTCAATCACTTCGGGGCTAAAGGCCGCCACTAGGCTGACCTTCTCCGACTCAGGGACGGAACCCAGCACCACGGCCCCGGCTCCCAGCTTTTGCAGTAGGCGTTCGGCGGCGGTTTTTAGGGCCTCAGCGCTGACGCCTTCCAGTTCCGCGACGATCAGTTTCAGATCGCCCACGGTTTCAGCGGTGGTCAGTAATTGATCGGACTTCAGCACCGCCAGTTCTCCCTTCAGGGCATCTAGCTCCTTCTGAGCCGCTTTCAGGTCGGTTTGCAGGGTGGTGACGCGGTCAGGGAGTTCCTCGGGCTTAGCCTTAAAGCGGTCGGACAAGTCCCGCACCACGGCATCGCGCACGTTCAAATATTCCAACACCGCAGGGCCAGCCACGGCCTCAATGCGGCGAATGCCGGAGGCCACCCCGGTTTCAGAAATCACCTTGAACAGGCCAATTTCGGCGGTGTTGCTAACGTGGGTGCCGCCGCACAGTTCCATGGAAACGCCGGGAAAATCGATCACCCGCACCTCGGCCCCATACTTTTCGCCGAACATGGCGGTGGCCCCCTTGGCCTTGGCTTCGGCGATGGGCATCACCGCCACATCGGCGGCATGGCCTTCGGCAATCCAGGTGTTGACCTGTTCTTCGACTTGTTGAATTTCGTCGGCGGTGAGGGCACGGGGGCAGTTGAAATCAAATCGCAGACGGTCGAAGGCGACCAGGGAACCGGCCTGGGAAATGTCGGGATCCACCAGCTTTTTCAGGGCCGCTTGCAGCAGGTGGGTGGCGGTGTGGTTGGCCTGGGCACGGCGGCGACAGGCGCGGTCAATCTGGGCGGTGACGGCATCCCCGGTTTGCAGGGTGCCCCGCTCCACTCGGCCCACATGGACAAAGAAATCGCTGTCCTTTTTCACATCCACAATGCGGACGACCACGGACTCGCCAGAGAGATAGCCCCGGTCACCAATTTGTCCGCCAGATTCCGCATAGAAGGGGGTTTGGTCGAGGACAATTTGCACGTCCTGGCCTGCTTCGGCTTGGTCTACCGCACTGCCCTGCACCAAAATTGCCTCCACTTGGCTGGTGCTGCTGGCCTCGGTGTAGCCCAAAAAGGTGGTGGAATGGATGTGCTCTGCCAGGGTATCCAGGCTACCCTGCACCGTCAGGTCAATGGTTTCGTGGGCATCCTTGGAGCGCTGGCGCTGTTCCTCCATCGCGGCCTCAAAGCCTGCTTCGTCCACCGTCAAGCCCTGCTCTTCGGCAATTTCCTGGGTTAGTTCTAGGGGGAAGCCGTAGGTGTCGTAGAGCACGAAGGCATCGACACCGGAGATTTGCTTAGCCTTGGAAGCCGCCTCCCGCTTGAGGATTTCCGCCAGCAGCTTTTCCCCCCGTTCCAGGGTTTCCAGGAAGCGGGCTTCTTCCCGGTTCAGTTCAGCTTTGATGGTGGCTTCCCGTTCGCGGGTGTTGGGGAAGGGTGCTTCGGCAAGCTGAATCGCGGTTTCGGCCACGGCGCTGATGAACGCGCCCTCGATGCCGATCAGTCGTCCGTGGCGCACCACTCGCCGAATCAGTCGTCGCAGCACGTAGCCCCGACCCACGTTGGAGGCGGTGATGCCGTCGGCAATCATGTGAACCACCGCCCGCACATGGTCGCCAATCACCTTCAGGGATACCTTGGTTTTGTCGTCGGCCTGGGCGTAGTCAATCGTAGCCAGCTTCGCCGCCGTTTCGATGATGGGCAGAATCAGGTCGGTTTCGTAGTTGTTGGGCACCCGCTGGAGGATCTGCGCCATCCGTTCTAGGCCCAGCCCGGTGTCGATGTTTTGGTTTTGCAGCGGCGTTAGGTTGCCCTCGGCATCCCGGTTGTACTGCATAAACACCAGGTTGTAGAACTCGATGAAGCGGCTGTCGTCTTCGAGATCGATATGATCATCCCCCAGTTCAGGATGAAAGTCGTAGTAGATTTCCGAGCAGGGGCCGCAGGGGCCGGTGGGGCCAGAGGCCCAGAAATTATCAGCCTCATCCATGCGCTGGATGCGATGGGCGGGAATACCCACCTGGTCGCGCCAGATGGCAAAGGCATCGTCGTCTTCCCGGAACACGCTGACGACCAGGCGATCCGCAGGCAGCTTGAACACCTCCGTCGAAAGTTCCCAGGCCCAGGCGATGGCCTGCTCTTTGAAATAATCCCCAAAGCTGAAGTTGCCCAGCATCTCAAAAAACGTGTGGTGCCTTGCGGTGCGGCCCACGTTTTCAATGTCGTTGGTGCGAATACACTTTTGGGAGGTCGTGGCCCGATCCACATCCGCCGCCCGCTGGCCCAGAAAAATCGGCTTGAAGGGCAGCATCCCGGCGATCGTCAGCAGCACCGTGGGATCCTCGGGCACCAGGGAAGCGCTGGGTTTGATGGCATGGCCCCGCGCCGCATAGAAGTCCAAAAAGGTTTGGCGGATCTGTGCGCCAGTCATCACGGTTGCAGCGGGAGATTTGGACTTGGCCATGGGACGTTCGGAGGGGGTGGGGGTGAAGAAAGGTAAAGGCTCTTTATTCTAGATCCACGAGATCCATTCGATCCATCCTACCCTGTTCGTCCCTAGCCAGAATGTCCCATCCCCCCCGCCCAGACAGAGCGGCCTAGCTGCCCAGGGCATCCTGGGGCAAAAACGCCCGATCCATGGGCAACGGAGCCACAGGGGCGGAGATCTCGAAGGATCCGGTTTCAATCCACTGCTTCAGTTCTTGCTGGACTTGGCGGGCCAGGTAAACACTGGCTAGGGGGGCCGTCCGAACCGCTTGGCCTTCGATGGTGATGGTGCCGGATTTGAGTTGGGCATAGCTCACCAGGCCAAAGGTGGGCCGCACCCGTCGGGGAATGGAGAAATCCATCACCGGGGCCACCACGTCCTGATCTTGAATGGCGCAATGGGCGGCGACCTGCTCGTTCAAAATGGGAATGGGAACGCCGACGCCAATCATCAAGGAGGGGCCATAGCCCTTGAAATAGCAGCCGCGCACCCAGGTGGCTTGCATCCCCTTGGCGTCCCCCACTAGGGCCACGGTGGCCGCTGGGCCGATGGGGGTGCGGTTGGGCAAGCGGCGCTGAAGGGGAAAGTGTTGGGTGCCCTCCCAGGCGATGTAGCCCACGCCGCCGCCGAGGAAAATCCGGGTGCCAATGCCCACGGTGGCGAGGTCGGGGTCGTTCATCAGGGGGGAAATGGCCCCCGGGTTGGCATAGACGGCATTGCCCAGGCGGGGCTGGAGCGGGCCGAGGTAGGTGGATAGGGGCCGATCTCCGCCGTTCACCCCGACAATGAAGTTTTGGTACAGCCCACGGGGGTTGAACAGGTAAAACTGGTTGATGGTGTCGCGGGTGATGGTGGTTTCGAGGGAGGCCCGGGGATAGCAATCGGTGGCATGGCCCGTGGCCTGGAGGTGAACCGTGCGCCCCGCCACCAGGTCGGCAATGACGTGGCCACCGCCATGTTCCCGGGATTCCTCCGTCTCCAAGCCCTCCGTGGTGCGGCTGGCCACCACGGGCTGACTGGCCCCCAGATACAGATCCACCGCCCCAAACCCTGCGTAGGCCGGAACGCCATCGAGGTAGCATTCCAGCAGTTTGATGGGGGGATCCGTGTGGCCCAGGTTAATCATCGCCCCGGCGGATTCCACCGGCTCAAAGGTGCCCGTCACCACCACATCCACGGCCTGGGCCGCAGCAACCACCCCCTGTTCCTGGGCCAAGGCCTTGAAGTCCTCAGCGGTGTAGACCACCACCTGGCCACTCCGAATTTTCTCGTTAATACTGTCGATGGAACGCATGGGTCTAGGGGTTTGAGGACGAACGCTGACGCACCGACCAGCCCCACAGCAGCACCGCCATGAGCAAGGCTGGAGCCACCAACAGGGCCAGGGCCAGTCCTAGAGAGGGATCCAGCGCCAAGGGAAGAGCGGGCAGGAGATACTTAATCCCTGCCCCAAGCCCCGCCGACACCACCACCACCTTCACCAAAAAACTCACGTCAGACATGGTGATCACACCAGACTCTAGACATCACCTACGGAATTAGCCCTTCACCCTCCAGGTACAGACCCACCCCGAACACCGTAGGGGCGGGGTCTCCCCGCCCATGAATCAACCCGCAGAGGCGGGGTCTCCCCACCCGTGAAGCACCCCGTAGGGGCGGGGTCTCCCCGCCCATGAATCTACCCGTAGGGGCAGGGTCTCCCCGCCCGTGAATCAACCCGTAGGGGCGGGGTCTCCCCGCCCCGATCCTAGCCAGCCTATTCCGCCGCCAGATGGTGGGACACCACCTGGGAAATATGCTGCGTCCAGTGATCCACCAGGTCTGACTGGATGGCTTCCACCATGACACGAATCACGGGTTCGGTGCCGGAGGGCCGCACGAGGACGCGGCCTTCGTTGCCCATGGCGGCTTCGGCCTCGGTGATGGCCTGCTGGACGGGATCGCAGTCTTGCCAGTTCATCCGCCGTTCCCGGCTGGTAACGCGGACGTTTTGCAGCCGCTGGGGATAGGTTTGGAAACTCTGATCAATCAAGGCCGACAGGGAACCGCCCAGGCATTGCACCAGGGAGGCCAGGTGCAGGGCGGTGAGGATGCCGTCGCCCGTGAGGCTGTAGTGGTGGCAGAGGATGTGGCCGGACTGTTCGCCCCCCAGTTTGGCCCCTCGATTCACCATTTCGGCATGGACGTACTGGTCGCCGACGTTGGTACGCACCAGGGTGCCGCCCAGTTTTTCCCAGGCCCGCTCAAAGCCCAGGTTGGCCATCACCGTGGAAATAATGGTGTTGTCGGGCAGGCGGTTTTGAGCCTGTAGGTGCTGGCCCCAGAGGTAAAGAATATAGTCGCCATCCACCACGCGGCCTTCGGCGTCGATGGCCATCACCCGGTCGGCGTCGCCATCGAAGGCAAAGCCCAGGTCGGCCCCTTGGGCCTTCACGGCGGCCTTGATCGGATCTAGGTGGGTGGATCCACAGTGGACGTTGATTTGGTTGCCGTCGGGGCTGCCGTGGAGGATCACCACCTCGGCCCCGGTGGCCCGGAAGACTTGCTCGGCTAAGCGGGTGGCGGAACCCCAGGCCAGATCCAAGACAACCTTCATGCCGCGCAGATCCAGGTTGGGCAGCAGCGGCTCTTGGAGAAAATTAATGTAGCGGTTGACCAGTTCGGGCCGATAGTAGCACTGGCCCCAGCCGGGACTGGGCTCTAGGGTTAGCCCTTCGGTGTGGCCGCGCAGGGCCGCTTCGATGGTGGCCTGGAGGGCGCTGCTGAGCTTGGTGCCGTCGCCACCAAAAAACTTGATGCCGTTGTCCTCCGGGGGGTTGTGGCTGGCGGACACCATGATGCCGCCGATGGCATCGCAGGATTCGGCCAGGTAGGCCACCGTGGGCGTAGGGCAGAGCCCCAAATGCCACACATCCAGCCCCGCCGAGGTCAGCCCTGCCGAAAGGGCCGTGGCCAGCATGTGCCCAGAGTTGCGAGAATCTTGACCAACGATGATGGGGCCGTGGGCCTGCCCTTGGCTACGGAGCACCTGGCCCGCCCAATAGCCCACTTCCATCGCCAAGGGGGCGGTGAGCAAATCCCCCGCCTTGCCGCGAATACCGTCGGTGCCAAACAGGGGGGTGTTGGGCAGTTGCAAACCCACCAGCGCCCCCGCAAAGTCTTGGGAACGATCCCGCTGCCCAACAGGGGCGTTGCCCGTGGGCCGAACCGGAGAACTTACCATACTTGCTTCCTCATCACACACACTCAGAATGGAGAATATCACCTCTGTCTTAGGATGAAACTAGCGCCCTGTGCCAGTTCCCCTGTCCATGCCCGGTTTCCCGCATATTTATGTCGGATTTCATCCCCCCCGTCCCTGATTCCGAACCGAGTTCGGAGGCCTCCCTCGCCGCAGGGATCACCCTGTTTAACCAGGGCGAATACTACGCCTGTCACGACGTCCTAGAGGCGCTTTGGATGACAGCAGACACCCTCGAAAAGCCGTTTTACCAGGGCATTCTGCAAATCGCTGTGGGGCTATATCACCTCGGTAATCACAACTGGCGCGGGGCCGCGATTTTGATCGGAGAGGGCGTCAACCGCCTACGTCCCTTTGAACCCAGCTATGGCGGCGTCGCCGTGGCCGATGTGGTGGATCTGGGTTGGGCGTGGCTGGTGGCCCTGCAACATACGGGGAGCGACCGGGTCGCTGAGATGGCCGAAGCCTTGGCCCAGGCCCAGCAAACCGCTCAGCCGCAGACCATCGACCTGGGGGATCAGTCCCTCATCCTGCCTGTTCCTCGCCTAGGGAGAGTGGAAACCACCGAAGCCTAGGGCTGTGGCCCTCACCCCCAGCCCCTCTCCCCCCAGGAGAGGGGATCAAGAGAGTTCGTAGGAATGCCAAAGTATGCGGCCTGTCCATGAGAATAGCGTGACGCGGTACAAAAGTTTACATCTGCTATGACCGTGTAGCAATTCTCAGGATGACTCGGCTGATGAATACAATCCCGCTCAGGGTGAACGGCCAATTTGCCAAAATGAGAATGGCTGCTTTTCTCCAGCCATGAATCGTGGTCTGCCCTCGCGGTTGGCCTAGGAGTCTGGCCCGGGCACCCTGCTAGGATAGGCGATGGGGGCGATCCCCACCGGCCAATGCGGGAGAGGACGAGGCGATGCAAATTTATCTGGACTACAGCGCCACCACGCCGCCGCGTCCCGAGGTGATCGCAACCATGCAGGCGGTGATGGCGGATCAGTGGGGCAATCCCTCCAGCCTGCACCAGTGGGGCAACCGAGCGGCGACGGTGCTGGAACAGGCTCGCTTCCAGGTGGCGGCGTTAATCCACGCCGATGTGGACTCGGTGGTTTTCACCGCTGGCGGCACCGAGGCCGATAATCTGGCCCTGGTGGGGGTGGCCCGCACCTTCGATCAGCCCCAGCATTTAATTATTTCGGCGGTGGAACATTCCGCCATTGAAAAGCCTGCCCAGGCTTTAGAGGCCCAGGGTTGGCAAGTGACGCGCCTGCCCGTGGATAGCCAGGGGCGGGTACATCCCGACGATCTACGCCGCGCCCTGCGCAGTAACACGGTGCTGGTGTCCATCATCTACGGCCAAAGCGAGGTGGGTACCCTACAACCCATCGCCCCCCTGGGCCAGATCGCCCGCGACCACGGGGCCATTTTCCACACCGATGCCGTGCAGGTGGCCGGACGCCTGCCCATCAATGTCCAAACCTTACCCGTGGATTTGCTCTCCCTCTCCAGCCACAAACTCTACGGCCCCCAGGGGGTGGGCGCGTTGTATGTGCGGCCTGGGATAGCCCTCCACCCGATCCTCGGCGGCGGCGGTCAGGAATATAACCTGCGGTCGGGCACCCAAGCCTTGCCCAACATTGCCGGGTTTGGCCGAGCCGCCGCCTTGGCCAGCCAAGACATGGCCCAGGAAACCGAGAGGTTGCAGGCCCTGCGCGATCGCCTCTTTGCCCACCTGGCGGACATCCCGGGCCTGGTGCCCACGGGGGATCTGCACCACCGTCTGCCCCACCACGTCAGCCTTTGCCTCACCCTGGCCGACGGCGACCGAGTCAGCGGCAAAACCCTCGTGCGCCAGATGAACCTGGCCGGAATCGGCATCAGCGCCGGATCCGCCTGCAACAGCGGCACCCTCACCCCCAGCCCCATCCTCACCGCCATGGGCTATAGCCCCGCAGCGGCCAAGTGCGGCATCCGGCTCAGTTTGGGCCGACAGACCACCGCCGAAGACGTGGACTGGACCGCCCTCGTGCTAAAGCAGGTGATTGATCGATCCCTGGCCTCTCTGCTGACCCAGGTGTAGGGAATTGGACGACCGTAAACGGCCCGTTTGGACTGAGCGGTGAGCGGTGAGCCTGTCGAACCGCCGAACCGTCGAAGCCCCAATTCTTAGGCTTGACACTGCACTAGACCGCTGTCCTTACTGATCGGTAAATCAAGGCAGGAAGCCGTTTCTGGCCCGTGCCACACCGCGAGGGTGATGACGCGGTGCTGCATTTTGGGAACGTTATCCACGGTGGCCACGGTGCCGCTGTTGACGGGGTAGGCCGGAAAGGCGGCGGCGGCAAGGCTGAGCCGAAGCGCGTGGCCGGGGGGCAGGGTAAAGCTAGTGGCCTGTAGGGGTAGCGTCACCGCCTGGGGACTGGGTAG
>JAYKHF010000019.1:0-14769 GCA_035285305.1 Leptolyngbya sp. | reverse complement strand
CTAAATCCCTCTCCCAACGTGGGAGAGGGACTTTGAGCACTTTTCTAGCTCCCCTCTCCCCCCTGGGAGAGGGGCTGGGGGTGAGGGCTACAGGGACTTTGCGATCTACTGACCATGGCTAGCACCGTCGTTTCGCCTGTCCAGCGATGTACTGACATGAAGCTGTCCGCTCCAGTGTCCAGCCTATTTTTTCAATGTCTAAACCAGGGCGGATGAAGGGACTCGAACCCTCGAATGGTGGAACCACAATCCACTGCCTTAACCACTTGGCTACACCCGCCATACTTGCGTTTCCGCGTTTTCCACTCTAGCACATGGAACGCCGTGCCGTGGAGCACTTGCCTGGAAAATTCCCCTGAATACTGTGTGGATCCGATGGGAAGGGATGGGAGGCCGAGAAAACAGTGCTAGATTGCTGCTTTAGATACCAGGGGATTGAAGCTCAGTTTCTATAATGAATAGACATTGCGTGGCCCTAGACGGTGGAAGTTCGAGGGCGCGTTTCCCGAGGAGGTATGTGTGGTGTCCACCAATCTGTTTGCGGCAACGGCCTATTTGTTGGTCTACCACGGTAGTCGGGATCCCAGGCCGGGGCAAGCGGTGGAACGGCTGGCCCAATTTGTGCGAGAGCACCTTGAAACCTCTCTAGGATCTGTGAGTCTGAGACCTGGTTCTGGGGTGGCAGAGGTTCCCGATCCCCCTTCCCGGCGTCCCGTCCTGAATCCCTTCGAGCGCCTGCCATCGGCGGTTTGCGGTGGCAACCCTCCGGCGGGGGAGGGTTGGCCGCGAGCCATCCACCCCCTGCCCCTCGTGGGAACGGCCTGTCTGGAAACTGGGGCATTGCCGCTGCATCAGCAGATTGTGAACTTTGGCCAGCGAGCGGCGGCGGCGGGGGTCACGGACATCCGCATTGTGCCGATTTTTTTGTTGCGGGGCGTCCATGTGCTGCGAGATTTACCCATGGAGGTGCAGGCGGCTCAACCATGCCTACCTGGCCTAAGCCTCACCCTGACGCCGCCCCTGGGCGATCATCCGGGTCTCCGAAACCTAGTGCAGACAAGGCTACAAACGACTACCGCAGAGGCTTGGCTGTTGTTAGCCCACGGCAGCCGCCGACCAGAGGGCAATCGTACGATTCACGCCCTAGCCCAGGCCTTGGGGGGTGCCGTTGCCTACTGGGCTGTGCCGCCTCACCTCGATACCCAAATCATTCATCTCATTCAGCAAGGGGTTCAGCGTCTGGCGATTTTGCCTTACTTCCTGTTCACGGGGAGTACGACCGATGCTATCACCCAGCGTGCGGAGGAACTGGCGGAGCGGTTCCCCGACCTAGGGATTCATTTGCTGCCCCCCCTGGGGCCGTCGCCTGATTTAGCCCAGTTGGTGGTGGATTTGGCCATGGGGCGTGGGCCTGTGTCGTCCCCCCAGCCTACGGTGTCGCTCAAGCGCATGGCCCGTCGTTCCGCTGATGTGGGTTCAGTGGCATGATGAAGATTCAGTAGTTTGGCGATCACCTTGATATCTTCTGCAATGGCTGTGGCCCCTGAACAGGGAAAGGTTTACTTAGTGGGGGCTGGCCCTGGCGATCCAGGTCTGTTAACCCTGAAGGGTAAGCATTTGCTGGATTGCGCGGATGTTGTTGTGCATGATGCCCTGGTCAGTGCGCCGATTTTGGCGATGATTAACCCCCGGGCGGAGGTCATTAATGCCGGTAAACGCCAGGGCCGCCATTCCATGCTTCAGCTAGAGATTACCCAACTGCTGATTCACAAAGCCGCAGACCACGGGGTCGTGGTGCGGCTGAAGGGTGGCGATCCCTTCGTGTTTGGCCGAGGGGGAGAGGAAATGGCGGGTTTGGTGGCGGCAGGCATTGCGGTGGAGGTCGTTCCTGGGATTACGGCGGGGGTGGCTGTGCCCGCCTACGCGGGAATTCCGGTGACTCACCGAGAACAGAGTTCCTCCGTCGCCTTTGTAACGGGGCATGAGTCGGCTGGAAAGTATCGGCCTGACGTCAACTGGCGCGCCTTGGCCCAAGGGGCAGAAACCCTGGTGATCTACATGGGTATTCGCAACCTGGATGCCATTGTGGCTGAGTTGTTGGCGGCTCAACTCAGTCCAACCACCCCCGTGGCCCTGATTCGCTGGGGCACCTACCCTCAGCAGGAAACCCTACTAGGCCGCCTAGACACCATCGTGGCCCAGGTCAAGCAATCAGGCTTTGACGCGCCAGCCATTGCCGTCATTGGACAAGTTGTGCAGTGGCAAGCGCAGTTTTACCCCTATCGCCCCTTGCCCCAAGGCTGGGATTAGGGCAAGGGGTGCAGGATGGTAGCCCTTGGGGCAATCTCCCCTGGATGAATTCGCTTTCTCGAAGGCAAACCCCTGATTTCTAAACGGTTTCAGGGTGGGGGTTGAGTCGGGGCATGGGGGTGTTCTCCCTCGGAGAGGGGGTTACTGAGGCACCTGTTTGCTCAGCAGCTTGCCCATCACGGCCTTGAGCCGTTCTGGCTCACAGGGTTTAGTGAGGTAGCCCGAAGCGCCTGCCATCCGGGCTTCCTCGCGATCTCGTTGGGTATCGCGGGAGGTCACCATGACGATGGGAATATTTTTGAACCGGGGCAAGCTGCGCACCGTGCGACAAAGCTCGAAGCCATCAATCCCAGGCATGGAAATATCTAGGAGCAGGGCTTTGATGGAGGTTTCTTGATAAATCACCGAGAGCGCATCCACCGCATTGTCGGCCAGCAAGACGCGATAGCTAGAATCTAACGCACGCTTAATCATCTGCTGGCTGATTAAACTGTCGTCTACCGATAAAACAGTTTCCCTTGATACAGCATCGGTGGACATAGTGGGCAACCTCGTGGGGCTAACAGACGGACACTGGAGCGCTCAAGCCTGGAAAACCTGGTTTTGAGCTGATATGACCAACCATGGAAACGGTGCACCCCCTTCCATCTAGATCATTCCCCATTCTATTTTCAGGGACTCTAAATGTTATGGTTTTTAATGGTTATGGTTTGTAACGCCTTGCCATTTCGCCGTTCTTTTCGTCATTCTACCTGTAGCTACCTCCCCATTTTAAGGGAAATTACCGAAACCGGAATGGCTCTAGCCACCCCAATGCCGCCGTCGGTGGTTGCCTTGGTACTGGCGGGAGGACAGAGTCGGCGCATGGGTACCGATAAAGCCTTATTGGTCTGGGATGGTGATCCGCTGCTGAGTCGCGTCTGTCGGGTCGCCCTGTCCTGTGCGGATCAGGTCTATGTGGTCACGCCCTGGGGCGATCGCTACCGATCCCTGCTCCCCTCTACGGTGCAGCTTTGGCCAGAGTCCACCTCCCTCGATCCAGACGGTAGCCGCCCCGGCCCCCTGGTGGCGATCTCCTCGGTGGTCAATACCCTGGCAACCCGTCCGCCCGATCATCAGCCCCAGTGGGTGCTGGCCTTGGCCTGTGATATGCCCCACCTCGCCCAGACGGCGTTGCCCCAGTGGCGGTATCACCTCGCCCAACTCTCGCCATCGGTGCTAGCCTATGTCCCTCGGCCCGGGCATCGCTGGGAACCGCTCTGTGGTTTCTATCGCCTCGCCTGTGGGGCAAGCTGGCAAGCCTACCTAGCCACTGGTCAGCGATCCTTCCAGGCATGGCTGAACCAGTTGCCCCCCTCCGCAGCAGCCGTCATCCCCGACGTTGACCCGAATGGGTTGATGAACCTCAACGAACCCGATGACTTAGCCCAGGCCCAAAAGGCGTAGCCGAGGCAAGGCAACGCTTAGGTTAAGCCACCGCCGCAGGGTTCAGCCTGCTTGGCTGACACTGGTTGGCTGACAAAAGATTCTGCACCGGGCGCGGGAACCGCGCCCCTACCGCATTTAGGCCATGGAGGGGTCAGGTCTCCTGACCCTTTGAGAAATCTGGGTTCCGGTATTTTGTCAGTCAATCAGGGGTTCAGAGGGATAGTCAGCCCGCCTTGGGATGCCTTATCCCATGGGAAAGGGGGCTTGCGGAATAGCCCCTTTTCCCAACCTTAACCTGAGCTTAATCTAATAATAATCTGGAGCTAAAGAGCCCTTTGATATATTGAAGGTATATCCACAACGGAGCGTCTTTCTAACGTAGCAATTATCCATAAACAAACCAAATTGCTGCTTAACTGACCCAAGTCGTCAAGCCTAAGCCACCCAGGGGGCAGAAGACCTGATTCCTCCATGATTCAACGGCTGTAGAACTGTAATCTTTGCGTCAAGTGCAGCATCTTTTGATCGTCAATTAGGGTGAACTACGTAGGTTCACTTAGGAAGCTTAAAAAATAGGACTCCATCTCAGTCCCCATTAAACGGCACTTAGTTAGAGTGCCGAGGTTCTTTATCTTTGAAGGGTTGAGGCGGTTATGCGACTCTTCGCGATTGGTGATATTCATGGCTGTTCTACAGCCCTAGACACCGTGCTAGGTGCGATCTCGCCCCGACCTGGCGACCGGATTGCTACCCTCGGTGACTATATTAACAAAGGCCCCGATTCTAAAGCTGTCTTAGACTGTTTAGTCCGGCTTTCTCGATGGGGAATTTTGATACCGCTTTTGGGTAATCATGAATTAAGGTTTCTCATTGCCAAGCGGTTAGGTCAAGCGGTGGTTAATGGTGAGGTTTTAGTTGATCATCACACCTTAAATTCCTATGCCCGATCCGGTCTACCCCGGGATGATCATTCCCCAAATTTAAGCCATATTCCTGAAAGCCATTGGCAGCTTTTGACCGATCAAGGCCTACGTTGGTTTGCGACGGATCGGCATATTTTTCTCCATGGCACCCTTGCCCCCCAATCGCCACTGCTACATCAGCCGGATCAGGCTATTTTCTGGGATAAATTAGAGCAGCCTGCCCCTCACCCCTCCGGCAAAATTTTAATTTGTGGTCACACGCCTCAGCGGAGCGGATCCCCGCTCAATCTCGGCCACACGGTCTGTTTGGACACGGCAGCCTGTGAGGGGCAGTGGCTGACTTGCCTTGAGGTGAATAGCGGCGACATTTGGCAAGCCAATCAGCGGGGAGAACTGCGCCGTTCTCACCTGGCGGACTATGGCCCCCTGCCGCCCAGGTTCCCCCGGCAGGTCAGCCCTCCCGCAGAAGGGTCGAAGGGGCTGCCCGTTGGCTCAGTTCCAGCATGGCCTACCACCGCTGTCTTGACTCCCGTGGCACGTTGATTCTGCCCTCGGTTTCAGGGGCAAATCCGGCCTGGGCCAAGGGGCTATAAGCACCGCTGACACTGTGTTACAAACCATTCATGGCCCGATCCCTTGTGTTACAGTAAGCGGGTAACATGTTTTGCTTTCGGTAGGCTGGTTAGTCACAGTCTGATCTCAGTGTCTGATCTCAGTTCTCGGGTAAATCGGTGAGTACCACTCCGAATCGAACTTGTCTACATTTCACGTCTAATTTGGAGTTGTGCCATGTCGATTTATGTAGGGAACCTTGCCTACAGCGCTACAGAGGGAGACATTACCGAAGTCTTCGCTGAGTATGGGGCCGTTAGCCGAGTGACGGTGCCCACCGACCGGGAAACCGGACGTCCTCGTGGGTTTGCCTTCGTGGAAATGGAACAGGAAGCGGATGAAGATGCGGCCATCGAGGCCCTCGACGGCGCAGAATGGATGGGGCGCGAACTGCGGGTGAACAAGGCCCGTCCCAAGGAGAAGCGAGCGGGTGGCGGTGCACCCCGAGGCAACTTTGGGGGTCGAGGAAATGGTGGCGGCAACCGCGAGTTTTCTCGCTGGTAGGTCTAGGGGCTGAGCCGAACTAGACAATGCTGAACTAGACTTAGGAAGGCCGTGGCAGGGGATTGGTATCCTCTGCCATTTTTGCTGTGGCTATTTCCGCTGTGACCATTTCTGCTGTGACCATTTCTGCGAGGGTATCCCCATGACTGCCAACAGCCCCGTTGTTGAAATTTTGTCCGCTGAAGAAATGCGGCGTACGCTCAATCGTTTGGCATCGGAGGTGATTGAGCGGGGCGGTGACCTGAGCCACCTCGTGCTGGTGGGAATTTATACCCGTGGGGTGCCCCTGGCCCATCTATTAGCCCATCAAATTCAGCGCATGGAAGCGGTGCAACTGCCCGTAGGGGCCATTGATATTACCCTCTACCGGGATGATTTGGACAAAATTAGCACCCGCACCCCGGCCCGTACCAAAATTCCCTTTGACTTCACCAATAAAGTGGTGATTTTGGTGGACGATGTCATCTATAGCGGTCGCACCATCCGCGCCGCCCTCAACGCCGTGCTGGACTATGGCCGCCCCAGCGCTATCCGTCTGGCGGTGCTGGTGGATCGGGGCCATCGGGAACTGCCGATTCATCCTGATTTTGTGGGACGCGTATTGCCGACGGCCAAGGATGAATTAGTGAAAGTTTTTCTCCACGATACCGATGGTCGAGATGGGGTGCAGTTGTTGAAGCCGGAGTAGGGTGGGGAGTTGGGAGTCGGGAGTGGGGAGTCGGGAGTGGGCGTAGGGTGCATTCGCGGCTGGGGGTTGTTTGGTGAGAGGGGGATCTATGGGGTGGGCCGCAATGCACCGTTTTGGAGTTGGGAGTTGGGAGTGGGGAGTCGGGAGTTGGAAGGGCTGTATTCTGGGATGCCCGTTTTTTTCGCCCCGATTCTTTTCTACTATGGGACACAGATGTTACTGAGCAAACCCCGTGACTGGATTGCCCCTGGCTGCCCATGAAACTCAAGTCCGTAAGGCCGATCATCTACGGATTTGCCTCGATGAAAAGGTGCAATGCCGTGGGATGACAACGGGACTGGAGCGGTTTCAATTTCGCCATTGTGCCCTGCCCGAGGTGGACTGGCAGGATCTCGTGGTGGAGACCACGTTTCTGGGGCATCGCCTGGGGGCACCGCTGCTGATTTCGTCGATGACGGGGGGCACGGAGGAAGCCCAGCGCATTAACCAGCGATTAGCAGGGGTGGCCCAGCGCTATGGACTGGCCATGGGGGTGGGGTCTCAGCGGGTGGCGGTGGAGAACCCATCGCTGATGACCACCTTTCGGGTGCGAACGGTGGCCCCGGACATTCTGCTGCTGGCCAACCTGGGAGCGGTGCAATTGAACTATGGCTATGGCCTGGACCAATGCCGTCGGGTTGTCGATCACCTAGAGGCCGATGCGCTTATTCTGCACCTCAACCCTCTGCAAGAGGCGGTTCAAACCCGGGGTGATACCAACTTTAAGCATCTGCTGACCAAAATTGAACACCTTTGCGCCGCCCTACCCGTGCCCGTGGTGGTCAAGGAGGTCGGCAATGGCATCGCTGCGCCCTTGGTGCAACGCCTGGTGGAGGCTGGGGTCGCGGCGGTGGATGTGGCGGGGGCGGGGGGGACATCCTGGGCCAAGGTGGAAAGTGAGCGGGCTACGGATCCCATTCAGCGTCGATTGGGCCAAACCTTTGCGGATTGGGGCATTCCCACCGCCGATTGCCTGATGGCGGCCCGTCAGGTCGCCCCCACCTTGCCCTTGATTGCCTCTGGAGGTCTGCGCAATGGGCTGGATGTCGCCAAAACCCTAGCCTTGGGCTCGGATCTAGCCGGGTTGGCCTTTCCCTTCCTCAAGGCCGCTAGCGACTCTGAAGAGGCCGTTGCTGACCTGACCGAAGTGCTGATTGCCGAGATCAAAACCGTCCTGTTTTGTACCGGGCAGGGTACCCTATCTGGCCTGCGCCAAGCGGGTATTTTGACGACCTCAACCCCATAGTGCAGTGTCAAGTGAGGTGGTCAATCCACAGGATGCTGGCCATAGTAGGGCACCACTTCCGCCCAGTGGGGTCTGTGTCCTGCCTGCCAAGCCTGATAGGCCAGGGAGAGAACTTGGGCCACGGTGGCGGACAGATCATCGTTAGCGGTGATGGTCTGGATGGGTCTAGGAAACTCGGCTAAGGTTTTTTCCAAATGGGCGGGAGAGACGACCTGTTCGGGTTGTAGCGTCTTCAATCCGGTGGGGGTGGGCTGGTAGATGGCGGTGAAGCGCATCTCTCGCTGGGCCTTGAGGTCAACGGCAATGGCTGGGGCGGTGGCGAGGTCGAGGTCAGGGGTCTGATCCACCACAGATTGGGCCAGGGCGGCGAGGCTAGAGACCCCAAACAGCGGAATAGTCAACTGCTGGGCCAGGGTGCGGGCGGTGACAACGCCGATACGGGTGCCGGTGAATCCCCCAGGGCCACGGGCTACGGCCAAAAAGGAGAGATCTCGCCAGGGGTAGGGCTGGACAAAGTCCGCTAGGGTGCTGTGCAAATGCATGGAAAGATCGCGGCCAAAGTTCCAGGTTTGAGTGCGGGTGGGCTGGTCAAAATCACTGATGGCCAAACCCAGGGCCGGACTGGAGGTGTGGAGGGCCAAACCTAGCATAGGAAAAACGGATCACAGGTGGGGACTGGCCCCCGGTCGTCGTCATCATGCCATAGATTCAGCGGCGATCGCTGGAAGTCCTGGAGAAACAACGCTGCCCCAAACGACGGCTGCCCCGACTTTAACGACCGGGGGCATTGGTGCGGGCACCTATCCATGGGATCCCTGATACTGGGATGCCTGATTTAGCGGGGTGATGGGAGGCGTAGCGGCGTTGTCTCGATAGATCAGCAGCCGATACATGGCGGGAATGTAGTAGAGGGCCAGCACGGTAGCTCCCCCTAGCCCCCCAGCAACGGCGATGGCCAGGGGGGGCCAGAAACCCGTGGGATCCAGCAGTAATGGCACAAAGCCAATGATGGTGGTGACGGTGGTGGCGATCACATGGCGGGTGGCGTGGAACACGACGGCTGCCACCGCCTGGGGATGGCCAAGGCGGGCTTCGGGGTCTTCGCGCAGGGCGGCGAGCACCACAATCGAGTCGTTAATGGCTAGGCCAATCAACCCCAGGGTGCCCAGGATGGCGGTGAAGCCAAAGATGGAACCAAACAGCTTGAGGGCCAAGGCCGCCAGACCCACCGCCAGCACGGCCACGGAGCCAATCAGGGCAGCGAGGCCAAAGGAGTTGAAGGACAGCACCAGGGTCGCCGTCATCAAAATGCCGAGCACGCCTACGGTGGAGAGCAGATTGCCGACGGCAGACCCTCTGGCATCGGCTTCGCCCCCGTACTCAATGCGATAGCCCGGAGGGAGTTCAAATCCTTGGTCGATCAATCGGTTTTGAAAGGTGGCGAGGACCGTACTGGGCAACGCCCCGGCGGTGATAAAGCCCTGGACGGTGTTGATCCGCTGACCGTTGCGGCGGCTAATGCTGGCGGTGTCGGGCACCAGATTGATCTGGGTGATGGCCGCCAAGGGCATTGGCCCTCTGGGGGTGACGATGTCGAGGGTGGCGATGGCCCCTAGGTTGCCCTGATCCTGACCGGGTACCCGCACCCGCACCGGGATGTCGCGGTTGCCATCGAGGATGGATCCGCCGGTGCGTCCGTCGAGGGCGGCGTTGATCTGATCCGCAATGGCCTGGTTATCTAGGCCCAGTTGCCTAGCCTGGGCTTCGTCTACGGTGAGGGCTAATTTGGGCAGAGCTTCGGTGAGGGTGGCGCGGGTATGGATCACGTCCGGCACCTGGGCTAGTTCGGCCCGTAGGCGATCTCCCCAGGCCCGCAGCCCAGCCATGTCGGAACCATAGAGCCGCAGCTCAATGGGGGCATCGAAGGGTGGCCCTTGTTCTAGCTGCTTCACCAACACCTGGGCCTGGGGAAAGGCGGCATCGAAATCCCGTTGCAGGGTTTGGATGGTCTGGCGAATGTGGTCGGTGCTCGTGAGTTGCACAATGCCTTGAGCGTAGTTTTGGGCATTGCGGCGATTGTCTAGCACGTTGTAGAAAAAGGGCGGTGCGGTGCGGCCCATAAACCATTGGATTTCTTCGATGTCGGGATTCTGGAGGGCCAGATCCCGCGCCTGACGTACCTGGGCCTGGGTAGCGGCTAGGGAGGACTGGGTGGGCAGCTCAAACTCGATCTGAAACTGGTTGCGATTGGTGGGCGGAAAGAACTGCTGGGGCAGGGTGGCAAAGACCGCGAAACCCATTACCGGAAGAATTAACGACAAACCCACCCCCAGCCAGGGCCGACGAAAGACCGCCTTCAAACTCCACCGATAGGCGGCGGCTAGGGTGTCGTTGCTAAAGCCCTTGTGCAGCCATGTCCAGCGATCCGGCAACGGATTCCACTGATGCAGCCGCCCCACCAGAGAGACAATCACCGTCAGCGATAGGGCCAAGGAACTGACTAGGGCGAGGATCACCGTTAGGCCAATGGTGCCAATGAATTCCCCCGTACTGCCCGGTGAGGTGGCGATGGGCACAAAGGCCAACACCGTGGTTAGGGTACTGGCCAATAGGGGAACGAGCAAATGGCGCACGGTTTCAGTGACGGCTTCCCCCGGTGCCATGCCCGTTCGCAGCCGCCCCTGCGCTTCATCCACCACAATGATGGCGTTGTCGATTAGCAGCCCCAGGGCGATGATGATGCCCGTCACCGACATTTGGTGCAAGGGCACCCCCAGCATTCCCATGCAACCAAACACCATGAGTGTGGTGAGGGGCAAGGCCAGCCCCACCAGCAGGGCCGACTTCCAGCCCAACATCAGCAGCGATACCCCAATCACCAGCAGCGATCCCAGGATGAGGTTACTGACCACCCCATTCAGTCGCTGCTGCACGTATTGACTCTGATCGAGCACCACCGATAGCCCCATACCCTGGGGCAACTCCCGGCGAAAGGACTCCACCACCGCCCGCGCCTGCACTGCCCACAGATCCACCCGTGCCGCCGATTCCACCTTAGCCGCCACGGCAATAGCTGGATGGCCATCCACCAAGGCCAGATCCGTCGGTGGATCCTGGGCTGCCTTGGTGACGGTGGCCACATCCCCTAGCCGCGCCACCTGGCCCCTATCCCCCGCCGCCAGGGGGATGGCGCGAATTTGCTCTAGGGTGCTGAGGTTGCTGTCTACCTCCAGCAAAAATTCTGATCGGTCGTTGCGAAACTGCCCCGCCGACACCTTGGCATCACTGGCGGCAATCTGTTGGGCCAGGGCCGCCGCCGATAGGCCCAACCGTGACAGTTCCGTTGCCGCCATATCCACCCGAATTTCTTCGTCCGGCTCACCAAACACATCGACGGTTTCGGTGCCTGGGATGGCCCGTAGCCGATCCTCTAGCACCGCCGCCAGCCGTCCCATAATGGCGTAGTTGGGGGCATCGTCCTGCCGCCAGGTGAGGCCAACGATGATGGCACTCGCTTTGGTTGAGCTATCGGCATACTCCGGCACTGAGGCATCGGCGGGGAGATCGGGCAGGGCGTCATCCACCTTACTGCGCACCTTGGCCCACACCGAATCTACCTCGGCCACACTCTCCTTCAACTCCACAGTGATCACAGAAATGCCCGTGCCGCTGGTGGATTGGAGGGATTCGACCTCCTCCAGTTCAAACAGCCGTTCTTCCAGCTTTTCGGTAATCAGGGTTTCCACCCGTTCTGGGGTTGCCCCCGGCAAGAAGGTGGTAATGCGGGCAAACCGCTGGACAATTTCGGGATCTTCCAGGCGCGGCAGGGTAAGGAAAGCGGAAAGACCCCAGACCACGATCAGCACCAGGGTAAGAAGCAGAAGTTGGCGGTTTCGGTAAAAGAGGTTCATGGCATAGATGAATGGGGACGGGGGAATCCGTGGTCGAAAGAATGCCTATAGGGGACGGACGATCTGCCCTGGGACAACCCGATGGGTGCCGCTGCGGATTACCCGATCCCCGCCCTGCACCAACCCTTGAACCAGGACGCGATCTCCTTCGGTGTGCAGAATTTCCACGGGCTGACGGGTCACGGTCGCCCCAGTTGCCCCAGTCGCCTCAGGATTAGACTCCCCAGAGCCAGACGCCCCAGGGCCAGACTCACTAAGTCCCGATTCCCCAGCGACCACATACACCGACCACAGGCCCTGTTCCCCCTGCACCAGGGCCGTGGTAGGCAGCCAAAATCCCTGCACGGGCTGGGTCTCGCGCAGAAGAAGCCGAGCCGTTTGCCCCAGGGTGAGATCCTCCGCTGTATCCAAGGTCAGTACCGCCGTCACGGTGCGACTGGTGGAGTCTAATTCCGGCAGCAGGGCGGTGAGGGTGGCTGAAAAGGGACGATCCCCCACCACAACGGTTTGAACGCTGCCCAGGGCAAGGCCATCGGCCAAATCCGCCGGAAGGCCAATGCGGGCTTCGGCCCTAGCGCCTTCAAGGATCTGCACCACGGACTGCCCACCGCCAACCACCACCCCCTCATCCACCAGGCGATCACTGATGCGCCCAGCGAAGGGGGCTGTAATCACCGCCTTCGACAGATTCACATCGATAGCCTCAAGGCTGGCCTCAAGCTGACGCACCTGGGCAGCCTGAGCCGCGATTTGCTCCGGTCGGGTGCCCGCAAGAAGTTCATCTAACTGACTCTGGGCCGAGGCCAGCCGTTCCTCTAGGGCTTCCGATCCAAAGGTTTGTTGATCCAGTTCCTCACGGGAGATCGCCCCTTGCTGGTAAAGATCGGCACGGCGATCCCGCTGGGCCACCGCGAGGGACAATTGTCGATCCAGATCCCCCACAGCCCCCTGGGCCGCCGCAATCACCTGGGGACGGGGGCCGTTCTGCAATTCCCTCAAAAGGGCCACGGCCTGATCCCGCTGGGCCACCAACTGCTGACGTTGAACCTCCAGGGCGCGGGTATCGAGGCGGGCGAGGGGCTGTCCAGCGGCCACCGAGTCCCCCTCCTGCACCAGCACCGCCACCACCGTGCCCCCCTGCTCAAACCCTAGGGCACTGCGACGCTGGGCCACCAATTCCCCCACATATTCGCGTTCCACGGGGTAAGACTCCACAGCGGTCAACGCCACCACCTCCACGGGCAAGGCATTGGCCTCAGGGGTTGCCGGGGCAGGACGGCCTAGCCGCAGACCTATCACCGCCACCAAGGGCACCGTAGCCAAGGGCACCAGCCACCAGCGGCGGGGACGAAGTCGCCAACCACTGGGCCTTTGGGGCATTGACTTGGAAGGTTCAGACTCTGTCGAGCTAGCCGCCAAATTCACCGGAGCAGACGCGTCAGCCATCACAGCACCTTGTTACGAGAAAGCCACGTTACGAGAAAGCCATCAACGAGAAAATCAGCCAATATCAGCGCTCCACAGGCTGATGCTCAATGGGTTGATATTCAAAAATTAGATATTCAACATTTTTTATATCTAGATAAAAGTTATATTCAAAGTGTTGAATATGTCAACGCTGTTTCTGACACCCACCTCCCATGGCCCTGGCCCACACAATCTTGGCGGTTTTGTCCCAGCAGCCCTATAGCGGCTACGACATCAGTAAACGCTTTGAAGAAAGCGTGAGTTGTTACTGGCAGGCTAGCCAGCAGCAGATCTACCGGGAGTTAGGAAAGATGGAGCAGCAGGGCTGGGTTGTCTATGAGACCCTGCCCCAGGCGGGTAAACCCGACAAAAAAATCTATAGCCTCACCGAGGCAGGACGCGCCGAATTGAGGCGCTGGTATGCCGAACCCACGGAACCCACCCCCATCCGCGAAGACCTCCTGGTAAGGGTGCTTGCGGCCCCCTATGTGCCAGAGGGACGGCTGATGGACGAACTGCGCCGCCGCCGTCAGATCCACGCTGACCAGCTCGCCTGCTACCAAGCGGTGGACAAGGATTACAACGCCCTGGTTGATCCCCCGGTGGTGGAACAATTCCGCTACCTGACTCTGCGGCGGGGGATGCGCTACGAACAGGATTGGATCGACTGGATTGATGAAGTTCTTGGGTTTCTGAAAGCCTTTGACTCGAACAAAAGGGGTTAGGTGATCAGAATCTGTGACCCGGTGCAACGGGGGTGGCCGTCGAGCCAGAGTTCCCCGCCCCCAATTGAACTGAATCAATTGATTTGGTTCAATCTAATCAATTCTTGAGATTGAAATAATCGTTGCAGCGATTACTCCCCAAAACAAACATCTTTCTTAAGAAATTGGCCGCAGGTTATTGAGATCGCCACAATGGGCCTAGGGCAAGGAGTTCAGGTCATCCAGATCAGGGCCATTAGAGGAAAAAATGGGTTGAAAGATGAGACAATTCGCCCAAACTGTGTTGTTAATCTCATTATTCCCTGGGTACGGGTATGTCAAAATGTAAGCGGTTTTTTGCCAACTCACCTCAGCTCTTGGAGTAGGCAGTCACAATGGACTCGATGGAACTTCTATATCAATACGTCTGGCTGGTGCCGGTGCTGCCTCTGATTGGGGCGGCGGTGGTGGGTACGGGGCTGATCTCCTACAGCCAGACCACCAGCAAACTGCGGCAACCGTCCGCTCTCTTCATCGTCTCCCTCACCGGGATGGCGATGGTGCTTTCGTTTTTAATTTTTTGGAGCCAGTGGCAAGGCCACCCCGCCTACACCCAAATGTTTGAGTGGGCCTCGGCGGGCGACTTCCGCATCGAAATGGGCTACACCGTAGACCACCTGGCCTCCTTGATGTTGGTGATTGTCACCACCGTCGCCTTTTTGGTGATGATCTACACCGACGGCTACATGAGCCACGATCCGGGCTATGTGCGGTTCTACGCCTACCTCAGTCTGTTTAGCTCCTCGATGCTGGGCCTGGTGATCAGCCCCAACCTGCTCCAGGTGTATGTGTTCTGGGAACTGGTGGGGATGTGCTCCTACCTGCTGATTGGCTTTTGGTACAACCGCAAGCCCGCTGCCGATGCCTGCCAAAAGGC
>JAYKHF010000018.1:0-6630 GCA_035285305.1 Leptolyngbya sp. | reverse complement strand
GGATGCTGCCACAGCAGATTTCCTGCCCCAAAAATTTCCTTCGCCCCCGGCAGCGTCGCCAAATCCTTAAATACCCACAGCAAATACTCGCGGTCGGTCTCGGTGGGGTGCGCCCTAAAATACAGCTCATGCTCATCACGGGCGCGTTGCAGAGAAGCACCCGAAATCCTGGGGGGGCTAACCAGGCCATTGTCTTCTAAAAAGCGGGCAAAGGTGGCACTTAGCACCCAGGCCACCGCCATTTGGGTGGTGTAATCTGCCGCCCACTGGCTAAAGGTTTGGGCCGTGCGTTCCGCCTGTTTAGCCTGGTCATATTCCGCCCGCAGCCCTTGGCCCACCTCCGGCACCTCCGGCGCATCCAGCCGCGACAGCAGATCCGCTTCTAGCTGGCGCACCAGGGTTTGCAGGTCAGACAGAAGGCGTGGGCGGTCAATCATGGCAATCGCAACGATAACAGTTAGGGCTGAGCATCGGAAGACGTGGGCCTTCCCGCTTGAAAAATGCTGTCCGCCGAGAGGCCCAACTGCGGAAACGCCTGGGAAACCACCTCCGTTGCGCCGCGAAACAGTTGGCCTTGGTATTCGCCATCGATCCACTGATAGACCGATAGCGTGGGCTGCTTGGGAGACCCAATCAACCGACGGGCACCCAACGCCCGAAAATCCACAATCCAATACTCAGGAATGCCCATCACTTCGTAGTCGAACAGCTTGCGGCCATAGTCATCCCGCCAGTTCGTGCTGACAATTTCCACCGCCAGCTTCACCGATGCACCACGGCTGATCACCGAAGCCGACTTCCAACGGGGTTCATGGATCAATTCAGCCTGGTTCAACACCAACACATCCGGCTGATACCCGGAGGCCAGACCGGGCGGATGCACCATGTAGGTTCTGGGAATCAACCAGGGCAACGCCTCGCGGTCAATGATGACATTGAGCTTACGGGCGATGAAAGCCCCAACCTCCTCGTGTTCTCCCGTTGGGGTCATTTCCGCAAGGCTTCCATCAATCAGTTCATAGCGCCCTTGGCCTTCGGGATACCACGCCAGAAAGTCTTCAAAGGTCAGGGGTTGAGGAAGCGCTTGCACCATAGCGGTATTCCCAATAAAGGCATTCCCAACGGAGGTATCGGGGCTGGAGATGCGGCCAGAGGCCACCAAGGCAATTGTAGGCAAGATTGGCCATCCAAGGGCCAGAGCGTAAGGTTTTGGCAAGGTTTCGCGGTTCCGTCAAACCATCGCCGGAGCCCTAGTGGTTTGTCAGGGCTAAGTTCTAGGGTTACAGATGTCCTCAAAGCCCTTCGACGGTTCGACGGTTCGACAGGCTCATCGCTCACGGCTCACCGCTCAGGACGACCGTAAACGTCACGTTCGGGCTGAGCTTGTCGAAGCCCTAATGCTTAATCTTGACACTGCCCTAGGGCCACCGAAGGCCGTTGAGGAGGGAGGCCAGGAAAGGTGACATCGAGCCATAGGCTAGGATCAGAGGACAGTCTCATCGGCTGTAGCCTTCTTCACTCAAGGAATGGATCATCCTATGCGTCTAGCTACCGTTGTCAGCGTGACGAATGATCGCCAACTCGAACTTCCCCCTGAGTTGCAGGAACAGCTTACCCCAGGGGATGAATACATCATCGCCGTCAGCGATAACCTCATCACCTTCCAAAAAATCCAGAAGCCCCTTCGCTTTGATCAGTTACAAAAGCACATTGAAGCACTTGGGCCAGATCCAGAGGAAATGAGCCTAGAGGAAATTAGCCAAATCGTGAAGGAAGTACGGCACCAACTCCAATCGGAAGCCGAGGCGGCTGAATGCGAGTCGTAATTGATACGAACATTTGGGTTTCGGGGCTACTCTGGGGAGGTCTCCCGAACCAGGTTTTACAACAGGTGCGCCAGGGTGCCGTTCAAGCCATCATCACAGCGCCGATGCTCACTGAACTGGCTAGAACCCTCGCCTACCCAAAATTGCAACCTAAGATTCAGCACATGCAAGAAACACCCGATGGTCTTTTGCTAGCTGTTCAAGAACTTACGCAGTCGTGTATCCCAGTTCCGTTAAGGGTGCCAACCCTCCGGGACACCAACGATTTAGTGGTGCTAGAGGCGGCTGTGGGCGGCAACGCAGGGGACATCATTACAGGAGATCGTGATCTCCTGGTCTTGGGAGAGTTCTCCGGTATTCCGATCCTGTCTCCCAAAGACTTTCTACAGCGATATTTCCCGGCTCAGCCGTAGCCATTTTTCGGGAATGCGAGCCCGCTGTCCAGGGCTAAGCAAGGGTACCGCCTGCCCCTCTACCATGGCCTGTTGGTCGTTGGGCACCAGCACCCACAGCCCCGGTATTCCCCCCGGTCGGCCAATGCTTTCCCGCAGCCGTTCCAGCAGGGGCATTTGTTGATAGCGGGCCAGCAGGGCCGGATAGATCAGCAGCACGGTTTTATCTGCCTTCAGCAGTTCCGCCTCCACCAGGGGCATGGCCCGCCCCACCAGCAACATCAGGCGGTTCCAGTTGCCTTCGTGGGGGGTCGCATCGGCCTCTAGCACATTGCTCCACACCACCTCAGCCTCATCGGCCACCCGGCGCAAATGGTCTAAAAATAGCCCTTCATAGTCCACTACCTGCACCGGAAACCGCTGGGCTAGAGCCGCCCTAGCCCGTTGATAGCGCTGAGGACTCACCAGCAGCGCCAAAAATGAGCCGTCTTGAATGCCCCGCTGCAAGCGTTCCTCAAACTGTCGGGCATCGGCCAGTTCCGGGGTCATGGCTTGGGCCGCCAGAAAACTGGGCGTACTGGATCGGTGGCTGAGGGTGCTGCTGCTGGCGATGCTGCTCTGGGCCGAGCTTTCGTAGCCGCCGTGGCCATTACAAGCCTGGGGATTCCACACCAGGGTAGGGGCCACCGCCTGCACCAGGGCATCCAGGCCGGGACGATTGGGCAGGGGTTGAGCCTCTGGATAGCGGCTGCTCACCCGTTCACGGATCTGACGTTCGGAGAGCACCTTGACGCCATAGAGCGCCCCCTGGGCCAGCCGTAATGCCCGTTCGGCCTCCATCCCCTGGGGGTAGAACTCCTGCCGACTGGAGAGGGCCGCCCGATGGCTAGCCGCCGCCGCCAACCGCAAGAGGCGACTATCGGGCAGCGGCAACAGCCCCACCGGAATCGGCACCGCCTGAAGATCGGCCAAGGCCCGTTCTGGAGAGACCAAGGGGTCTGCGGTGGCGAGATGATCCGCCCGATCACCCAACCGTCGGCCATAGCTCAGCAGTTCCGGTGTCAACGCCAGCAAAACCCGATCCCCATCGCGCCGCAGCACAAAACGAGGATTGGCCAGGGAACGCTCTACCTCCACGGCCCCCCGCAAAACCGCCACCGCCCGCTGAGTGCGAATGGGCTCATCCTGTACCGAACCCCGCGCCACCAGCAGCGCGGCGGTCAGCTCCTCCAGGGCCATCACCCCATTGGCCCGCCGGAGCCAGTCGGCCACATCGCGCCGCAGTTGGGTCATGGCGGCGTCCTTGGCCCAGCGCTTCTGAAACTTGCCCACCGTCTGGCTCACCCGCGCCGGAGAGAGCTTGAGGGCACGGGCCAGATCCGCTTGGCTGGGCCAGGGGTCATCTTGATTGGCCGTTAACCCCAGCAGCGCCCCCAGCAGACGCTGCACCGACTCGCCCTCCCTAGGGTTGGGTTTGGCGATCCGCTGCACCAGCAAATCAACGCTCAGTTGCCCAACGGTGGCGGGGGCTTCGGGGTCGTCCTCCTCTGCCCCAACATCGCTGGGCAAGCCCAACCGCCGCCGCAGAATCTTCACCGATGCCAAAATTTCTCGCCGCGTGCGGTGGCCCACCCCCCGCAGACGGGCCAGCCGCCGAGGGGGAGCTAACAGCAAGTCCTCTACCGTCAGCAGGTTAGCCAAGTCGAGGGCATGGGTGGCACGGGGGCCAAGGCCCAGATCGGCAATGGGGGTGGCAAAGGTAGCCGCCGCCAGTAGGCTTTCTAGGATGGATTCATCATCGGTATCGAGTAACGAACCGGGTTCATCAATGCCCTCAAAGCAACGCCGCCAACAGCGCAGCATCTCTTCGGCGTTGTCAAAGCGTTCTTCGGGGCGTCGCCGCAGCGCCTGGGCAAAAAAGTCCACCAGGCGATCCCGCAGGCTGCGGTCGAAGCGTTCCGGCTCTAGGGTAATTTCGCAATCGAGGTAGGTGGGGTCAGAGGCATCCTCGCCCCAGGTGGGCAACACCCCTGTGGCCATTTCGTAGAGGGTGATCGCCGCTGCATAGCGCTCGGCCTGGAGATCCCAGCGCGGCGGCTGGCGCACCGACAGCAGCGGGTCTAGGTAGCCCGTGGTGCCCGCCCGAATGTTATCCAAGGGCGCACGGGAAAGGGAAAAATCGAACAGCACTAGGTGCAGCTTATCGGCCCGCCCCAGATGGCCAATGGCAATGTTATCGGGTTTGATATCTCGGTGGTTAACGCCCTGTTCTTCTAGATATTTAACGGTCTCCAGCAAGTCATCCCCAAACCGCTGAAGTAGGTCAATGTGGAGCTGTCCCTCCCGCCGCAGGCGCTGCCCCAGGGTTTCGATCTGGTCTTCGTCGTTTTTCGTAACCACCACAGGCTTCATCAGCAGGGCCGAACGGTTGCCTAGGTCTAGCCGCCGCACAAGCTCCACAATGTTGGGATGCCGAAGCTTTTGGAGAATCTCCGCCTCGGCGTCAATT
The DNA here is from genome assembly GCA_035285305.1 of Leptolyngbya sp. Taxonomy (GTDB): domain Bacteria; phylum Cyanobacteriota; class Cyanobacteriia; order Phormidesmidales; family Phormidesmidaceae; genus Nodosilinea. The sequence goes on along the minus strand of JAYKHF010000018.1, from coordinate 1,903 downwards.
TTGGCGTTGTGGTCTGGGTCATTGGCCACCTTCAGCACATAGCGCTGATCCAGCCCCTCCTGTTGCACCAGCAGGCCAATGGCCGAAGATCCCTGCCCCAGGCGCTTTAGGACAATGTAATGTCCCGGCAGGATATCTCCCTTTTGGGCATCGTTGGGATTTTCAACGAGTTGGGTGTCTGGAGCGGTCAGGTCTTCTTCCACCCGATCCAAGCCCGCCAGAAAATCCGCCACCTCCTCCGTGCGGCAATTGACCACTGGGTGGGTGCTGTCTTTAATCAGGTTTTGCAGGCTTTCGGAGGCTCCATTGAGTACCGCACTAATCTGAAGACCCTTGCTGTTGCGTAGGATTTCCGCCAGTTCTAAGCCACTAGCGGCAGGGGGTACTCCAGAGAACACGTAGTACGCAATAGCGCCGAGGGAAAAGATATCCAGGTGCTCGCCAATGAACGTGGGATCCGAGAGAAATTCAGGGGCCATATAGGCCGTGCTACTGTCATCCACCAATTGATCGACATGGGAGGTCGCCGTCACCTCCTGGGTAGCCCCCGTGCCCGATCCGGCTCGACAGCCCAGTTGCCAATTCAAGATCTTAATTTGGGGGTGGTTAGGGCGGGGCTCTGTCACCAGAATGCTGCGCGGACTTAGGCCACAGTGAACCGTGCGCTGCTCATGTACAAACCGCAACGCCTCAGCCAGTTGCCGCACCAGGCTCAGACGAACGTCCACTCCCAGGGCCTCCTGGTTTTGGGCCAGGTAATGATCCAGGCGAACGGCATTCGGGTCATGCTCCAGGATGAGCGCTGGGCCAAGCTCATGCTCTGTCAAGCCAAAGCAGCGCAGGATATTCGGGTGTTGCAGCCGATCTAAAATCTGAAACTCACGGTTTGCTGCTCGCTCCACCACCTCCCGATCCTGCTGAGAGGCTTCCTGGCGCACCAGGTAAAACCGCACCCGTCGCCGAGTTTGACCAAACTTGGCATGGGTGGCCAACCAATCTTGGTACCCCGGCCCCTCTTCCCCCTCCATGGGGCCATCGAGCACATAGTCGCTCACCCGGCGCGAACTCTGGGAAGGCCGAATCCCGGCCTGATCCATGGCCTGATCCACCAGTTGAGCCATGGGGCGATTGTGCAACTCCCTAGGCTGAGGCTCTAAGCCATCGCAGTCTCGCCGCAAAATAGCGGCCATAATGCCTGCCCGACCGGGCTTGCCATCCATCGGCGGGCGATCCCGCAAACACACGCGCTGCCTTGCCCCCCAAGGCAGATCCAACTGCTGCTTTGGATCCGAGCAAAAGACCAGCGACTCCACAAACGGCACCTTGCCCCTATTCCGAAACGCTCGCTGGCGTTCTAGCAAAGATCGCAGTTTTTTCGCCTTGCGATTCGTCACCATCAGCGGGTTGTCGTAGGTGTGGCGCTTTCCCTCGTCTTCCCACGTCCACGTCCCCTGATCGCCCACAATCTTGCCGGGACGACTCTTGATTTCAATCAGAAAAAAGCCCTCGGGGGTAAACACCAGCAGATCCACCTCATTGATGGTGCCATCCCCGGCAATAAACTCAAAGTTCGCCCAAGCCCGGTAAGGCTCATGGGCCGGAAACCGACTGCGGATAAACTCCAGGGCCTCCCGCTCCCAGGGAAACTGAGATTCGGTAACGGTGATCCAGTTAGAAGCAGAGGGCATGAAGGTGTGCGTTGGGTATTTTCTGAAAAGGCAAAGCCCCACCCCAGAAGGGTGCACTCGCTGGATTCTATGGTACCTGGTTGGTTGTGTGGCTATTCTCCCCTTAGCGTTCCATAATTGCAGTAATGCAGTAATCTATGACTGCATTACTGCATTACTGCATTACTGCATTGAGGGGTTATGGGTCTTATCGCCTTAGTCAACCAGAAGGGCGG
>JAYKHF010000017.1:0-13172 GCA_035285305.1 Leptolyngbya sp. | reverse complement strand
AGCTGTATTTTAGGGCGCACCCCACCGAGACCGACCGCGAGTATTTGCTGTGGGTATTTAAGGATTTGGCGACGCTGCCGGGGGCGAAGGAAATTTTTGGGGCAGGAAATCTGCTGTGGCAGCATCCTACTTGGCTGAGTGGGGATGGGGCAAAGGCGATTTTGGCGTTTTTTCAAACCATTGACCCCAACACGGGAAATCTGGTCTATGACTTTACCGACCCAGATTGGGATACGCGCTTTTTGGGCGACCTGTACCAGGATTTATCTGAGGCGGCGCGAAAGAAGTATGCCCTGCTGCAAACGCCGATTTTTGTGGAGCAGTTTATCCTAGACCGCACCCTAGACCCAGCGGTGGATACCTTTGGCCTGGAAACGGTGCGGCTGATTGACCCGGCCTGCGGCAGTGGGCACTTTTTGCTGGGGGCGTTTGGGCGATTGCTAGATCGCTGGCAGCGCCAGGAGCCGGGGACGAATGTGGAGGAACTGGCACGGCGGGCGTTGGAGGCGGTGCATGGGGTGGATGTAAACCCCTTTGCGGCGGCGATTGCGCGGTTTCGGTTGTTGTTGGCGGCGATGAAGGCCACGAACCAACGGGAGCTACGCAATGCACGGGCGTTTCCGTTGCATGTGGCCTGTGGAGATTCGTTGCTGCATGGGGAGGGGAGCCAACTGGTGCTGGGGGATTGGGCACCGATGGCCCACCATTTTGCCAGTGAGGATATTGCGGCCCTCAACCAAATTTTGCGAACCGGACATTACCATGCGGTGGTGGCAAACCCGCCCTATATTGTGCCGAGGGATAGCGCCCTAAATGGGGAATATCGCAAACGCTACAGGGCTTGCCATCGGCAATATTCCCTGGCCGTACCGTTTATGGAGCGCATTTTTCAGTTGGCGGTTCCGGGTGGGTTTACGGGGCAAATTACGGCCAATAGCTTTATGAAGCGAGAGTTTGGCAAAAAGCTGATCGAAGATTTTTTCCCAAAGGTAGACCTGACCCATGTGATTGATACCAGCGGAGCCTATATTCCTGGCCACGGTACGCCAACGGTCATTTTGTTTGGCCGCAATCGTCCCCCCATTGCCACCACCATTCGCACGGTGATGGGCATTCGGGGAGAACCCAGCACCCCAGAAGACCCCACCCAAGGACTAGTGTGGAGGGCGATTTTAGAGCAGGTAGACGTTAAAGATTCTGAAAGCGAATTTGTTAGCGTAGCCGATTCTCAACGGGATTTGTTTCATAAGCATCCTTGGTCAATTGGGGGTGGTGGGGCGAGTGATTTAAAGGAATGGTTAGAACAGAGTAAGGCTAAATCACTCTCTGAAATTATCAAGGAAATAGGATTTGGTGCGGTGACTCGTGAAGATGATGTATTTTTAATAGGCCAAACTTCTGCACTCCGAAAAGGAATTTTGCCTCAGTATGTTCGACCTTTAGTTGCTGGAGAAGAAATTCGCGATTGGGCTATTCCTGAAACAACAGGGGCATTATGGCCTTATGATGCTTCTTCTTTGAATGTTCAAGAGTCTCAGTCATTAAGTCGATTTCTCTGGCGCTGGAAAAGACAGCTATCAAGTCGTGTCGCTTACGGCTTAAGTCAAATTGGGCGGGGGTTAGCTTGGTTTGAATACTCTATGTTCTTCACAAAGAGATTTCAAACACCTCTCTCCATCGCATTTGCCTTTGTTGCTACCCATAACCACTTTGTTTTAGATCGTGGCGGCAAAGTCTTCAAACAATCTGCCCCCGTTATCAAGCTGCCTGCTACCGCCACCGAAGACGATCACCTAGCTTTGTTGGGGTTGCTCAATAGCTCCACCGCCTGCTTTTGGATGAAACAGGTTTTCTACCCTAAAGCGACATCTACAGGTGATATAAGTACGGAAAAAGGAAAGCCAGAGGCAAATCGATATGAGTTTGCCGGAACTGGATTAGAAAAATTCCCGATTCCATTTTCATTAGACTCTCTTCAAGCTAAGCGAATTGGTAAAATTGCTGAAATGATGGACACGCTTGCTCAAAAACTAATGAGCTTGCGTCCTTCATCAATTATTCAAGTCTGGAATCAAAGTTCTTCAAAGGAAGAACTAGACACTCTTCTTAAGATTTCCGAAGTTGAGCACGAAAAGGTTCAACGACGTATGATTGCTTTGCAGGAGGAACTAGACTGGGAAGTCTACAAGGCATTTAAATTGACTAATGATGGTGCAAGTCAAAACATTCTTGATAGTCAATCGACAGGAGTAGCGGTCGATGATCGCCCATTTACATGGATGAAAATATCCGATCTAAATCACTTACCCAAAGATGTGGCTGATCTTTATAAAGAACGTAGACAAGTAATTCAAACTAATAGTCAAATTCGACTGATTGAAGATCCAATTTTCAAGAGACCTTGGTGGGGCAGGCAGGGTGTCTATGGTCGTCTTGCTCAAGATTACAAAGGATGGACAGACGAAGCATTAGCAACTTGGCTACTCAACCGCCTAGAAAGCTACTTCGACCTCGATGGCCGCATGAAAAGCCCTCTTACTCCCCCCTCTCCCAGCTTGGGAGAGGGGGGCCGGGGGGGTGAGGGCCGCTGCCACATCACCGAACCCGCCCTCATTTCCACCGCCAAACTCGCTGACATCGCCCGCCAAGACCCCGACTTCATCCAAGTCGGCGAACTCTACACCCACAACCCCGCCTTCGACGTTCAAACCCTCATCAACACCCTCACCGAATCCGAATCCGTGCCCCTGTTGCCCATCCTGCGCTACAAACCCAGCGGCCTCCGCAAGCGCCAAGACTGGCAACACACCTGGGCCATGCAGCGCCAAGAAGACGCCATCGACGCCCGCACCCAACATCCCAAAGACCACCCCAACTATCTCGATATCACCGCCGCCAACCGCCTCAAAGCCCAGCACATCGGCGACATCCCCGTACCCCCCAAATACACCAGCGCCGATTTCCTCAAACCCCACCACTGGAAACTGCGCGGCAAACTCGACGTTCCCAAAGAACGCTGGGTCAGCTTCCCCCACTGCGCTGGCCCCGACGGCCAACCCGTCATCGCCTGGGCCGGATACGATCACCTGCAACTCGCCCTCGCCCTCAGTGCCTACTTCGTCTACATCAAAGAAGACATCGGCGGCAGCGACGATCCTCGCCTCATCCCCCTCCTGGCGGGCCTCATCGAACTACTGCCCTGGCTCAAACAATGGCACAACGACCTAGACCCCGCCTACGGCCTCAAAATGGGCGACTACCTCGAAAACTTCGTAGACGACGAAGCCCGCCAACTCGGCCAAACCCCCGAAGCCATTAGCGCCTGGGAACCCCCAAAAAACCCAAGCCGCCGCCGAAAATAACCGTAGGGTGGGCACCGCCCACCATTCACCTTGTCCTACCCACCCATCACCATGCTAAAAAGCTACGAAGCCATCTACGAAAACGGCCAGGTCATCTGGCTAACTGACCAGCCCAACCTCACCACCGCCCGCATCATCATCACCGTTATCGAAGAACCGCTCTCTCGCCCTCGCCGCAGCGCCCCCGACTCCATTGCGGGTAAAGCCAAAACCCTAGGCGACCTCATCAGCCCCATCGTGGCCGAAGGCGACTGGGAGTGTCTAAAGTGATCGTCTTGGATACCCATATCTGGTTTTGGTTCGTCAACCAAGACTTTGAACGGTTTCCAGCATCCTGGCGAGATGCCATTGAAACCGCAGACCAGGTTGGTATTTCCCCCGTGTCTTGCTACGAAATTGCCCTGGCCGAGCAGAAAGGTCGCCTAGAACTCCCTCTACCCGTTCAACAGTGGTTTACCCAGGCTCTAGCACCATCGGGCATATCGCTCCTGCCACTGACGGCAGATATTTCCTGTCGGGCCGTCAACCTCACCCCCATCCACAAAGACCCCTTTGACCGACTGATCATTGCTACCGCCCTCATCTATACAGGCCAGCTTGCCAGCATGGATGGCCTGTTTCCCCAATATCCAGAACTGGCCAACAGTCTGCTCCCAACCTAAAAGCCGACCTTAAGCAGGCGATAACCCTGCCTCTACCCTCGCGGTTGAATCTGCCCCCTGCTTCATGCTACCAATGGGGCATCGTTCAACAAACGAGAAAAAATCTCGTTCGGTGTCGCTACACCCATCGACCTATGCTCATCCGCCTCCGCCTCGAAAACCTATACTCCTTCAAGGCGGCAGAGTTCAGCATGGTCGCCTCCAGCGAACGCATCCATCCCCACCACATCCACCCTGCCCGCACCCGCAACGATGTGCGCCTTGCCCGGTTTGCGGCCATCTATGGGGCCAATGCCGCCGGAAAATCCAACCTGGTCAGAGCCTTGGGGTTTGCTCAGGATCTCGTTCTGCGTGGCCTCAAGCCCGAAGCCAAAATCCCCGTCGAGCGGTTTCGCTTAGATCCAGCCTATCGCCACCGCCCCGCCACCATTGCCCTAGAGTTTAAGCTCGGCCAAATCCTCTACGAATATGGCTTTGAATGTGACTCAACGCGAGTGCATCGGGAATGGCTCTCCACCTTTACCCGCAAAACCGAACAGCTTTTGTTTGAACGTCACACGCCCCCAGAGGGCAAAACTCAAATTAAACTCGGAGACTTTGCCAAAAAACTCTCTGAAGACGATAAAAAATTTCTAGAATTTGTAGCCAGGGGAACCCGACCCAATCAACTTTATATTCACGAATGTATTGAACGCAATGTAGAGACCTTTGCCGCCCCGTATCATTGGTTTCGCCACATTCTAACCATCGTTACCCCAGATAGCCATCCGCTATTTATTGAGTTTGAGCTTCAGGAAAATGAAACCATCCAAACCTTTTTTAGTAAAATCCTAAACGCCGCCGATACAGGCATTCATCGCATTATTACTCAACAAGTAGACTGGGATTCCCCTGAAGGAGAGTGGATAAAAGCACTCTGGCAAGACGAGCTAACCCGCAATTCTGACGAAATGGTGTATCTACACCTTCAATCGGGAATGCGCTTTACCATCGTCAATAAAGCAGACGGCACCGAACCTATTTTGCTGAAACTTGTGACCACCCACCTCAGCAGTGATGGTGAGGAAATGTTCTTTGATATCTATGAAGAATCCGACGGAACCAAGCGCCTCATTGACCTGATTCCCATTGTCCATGAACTAGTCTATTCCGACGAAGAAAGAGTCTTTGTCGTCGATGAAATAGGCCGTAGCCTACATCCCCAACTGGTCAGAATCTTAGTCGAGCTTCATCTCAGGGCCGATAACCAAACCCATCCTAGCCAGTTAGTGACCACCACCCACGAAACCCACCTGCTCGATCTAGACTTGCTGCGACGGGATGAAGTGTGGTTTGCCGAAAAACAACCCGATGGCGCAACCGACCTCTATTCCCTCTACGACTTCCAACCCCGATACGACAAAAACGTGCTTCAAGATTACCTACAGGGCCGCTATGGTGCCATTCCCTTTTTGGGCAATGCCCGCGCCCTAAAATTGCATTAGCCTTAAAACGGCATCCAAGGTAGAGCCTCATCTAGATTTAATGGCCCAGAAGCGATCTTTCCAACGTCCAAAGCCCAGCCGCAATTTGCGTAAGGTTTACGTGATTGCGACCGAGGGTGAACGTACCGAAACGCTTTACTTTCAGTGCTTTCAGGGCAATCCCTATCGCCAGAATATCAACGTCAAACTCCTGCCCACCCGAAAAGGACGATCCTCCCCCAAAAGTGTCCTCAAGCGTCTTCAGACCTACGCTAAAGATGCTCAGATTCAACCCGGTGATGAACTCTGGCTTGTGATTGATGTTCCTGAGTGGACACCCGCTGACCTACAAGCGGTGTGCCAAGTGTGCCAAAAAGCAGGCTACTCCCTAGCCGCCAGTAACCCCAGCTTTGAGCTATGGCTGCTGCTCCATCAAGACAATCCCCGTACACCGTCTACCGTCCGCGAATGTGAAGGAGAACTTACCCGATTATTGGGGAAACCTTACGATAAGAGCAATTACGACCCCCATCGGCTATTACCGAAGGTAGACAGCGCCATTGCCCACGCCAAGCGCCTGCACACTGATGAAGCTGAACCCTGGCCCTCGTCGGTGGGTACCCATGTTTACAAACTGGTCGCCAAACTGATCGCCCGTCCCACTCCCAACTCCTCACCATGACCACCCTCATTCAAGACCTGATCGACATTCCTGAGCGCGTGCAAAAGGGCGACTTTGTGTTGCGCCTCACCGAGGGGGTCAACCAGGTCGAGCAAACCCTGGCCCAATACGTCGTCACCCCCGAACTCAAGGACTGCTTCGACAACGCCCTCAGCTTCATCCGCAGCGCCCTGCAAAGCCACAGCAGCAAAGCCAGCTACCTGCACGGCAGCTTTGGCAGCGGCAAAAGCCACTTCATGGCCGTGCTCAACCTCATCCTCCAGGGCATCCCGGAGGCCAGGGGGATTAAAGAACTGGCCCCAGTGATCGCTAAACATAACGAATGGATCGAAGGCAAACGGTTTTTGCTAGTGCCCTACCACATGATTGGGGCCACCAGCATGGAATCGGGCATTCTGGGCGGCTATGTGGACTACGTGCGGCGCACCCACCCAACAGCGCCTATCCCCGGTGTTTACCTAGCCGAAGGGCTATTTCAGGATGCTCGGCGCTTTCGGGAGAGCCTGGGCGATGAAGCGTTTTTCGCCAAGCTCAGCGAAGGATCTAGCGGTGGCGGTGGATGGGGAAAGCTCGAAGAGAACTGGACAGCGGATCGGTTTGAGGCCGCGATTCAGGCTGCCCCCGGCACCGAGGAGCGCTCTGAACTGATTAGTGTGTTGATCAAGCACTTCTTTGCCTCCTACGACATTCAAACCCAGGGCCAAGAAGAAGCCTTTGTTTCCCTCGATATGGGCCTTTCAGTGATTAGCCGCCATGCCCACAGCCTGGGCTATGATGCGCTGATTCTGTTCCTAGACGAACTGATTCTCTGGCTGGCCAGTCGGGCCACCGATATCAATTTCATCCACCGAGAAGGCCAAAAACTCTCCAAGCTGGTGGAAGCCCAACTGGCCGACCGCCCCATTCCCATCATCAGCTTTGTGGCCCGCCAGCGAGACCTCAGTGAACTGATAGGCGACGGCATCCCCGGTGCCGAACGGCTCAACTTTAGCGATGCCCTCAAGCACTGGGAAGGACGCTTCCACCGCATTACCCTCGAAGACCGCAACCTGCCCGCCATTGCCGAAAAACGGGTGCTGAAGTGCAAGACCCCCGAAGCCCGTCAGCAGCTCGATGCCTCCTTTGAGCAGGCCACCAAAGTCCGTGAAGCCGTGATGAACGTGCTGCTAACCCGCGAGGGCGACCGCCCCATGTTTCGCCAGGTCTACCCCTTTAGCCCCGCCCTGGTGCAAACCCTGATCGCCGTTTCCAGCGTGCTCCAGCGAGAACGCACCGCCCTTAAGCTGATGATGCAGTTGCTCGTTACCCATCGCGACACCTTGGCCCTGGGCGACATTATCCCCGTTGGCGACCTCTTCGACGAAGTGGCCCACGGCGACGAAGCCTTTAGCCCCGATATGGCCATTCACTTTGACAATGCCAAACGGCTGTACCACCTGCGGCTGCTGCCCCTCCTAGAAAAAGAGTATGGCAGCCGCGACGCCCTTGAGGCATTGCCCCTCAATGACCCCAAGCGCGTCGGCTTTCGCAACGATGACCGCCTGATGAAAACCCTGCTGCTATCGGCCCTGGTGCCCGAAGTGGAATCCCTGCGGGGGCTGAATGCCGAACGCCTCGCCGCCCTCAACCATGGCACCATTCGCACCCCCATTCCAGGCCGCGAAGCCGCCGAAGTGCTGCGCCGTTGCCGCAACTGGGCGGGCAGCGTTGGCGAAATTCGGGTGGGCGACGACAACAGCACCAACCCCACCATCACCGTGCAGCTTACGGGGGTAGACACCGACAGCATTTTGCGTCAGGCCGAGGGCATGGACAACCGAGGCAACCGCATCCGCCTAGTGCGTTCCATGGTCTTTGACCAGCTCGGCCTCAGCGGCGATGACACCGAATGCCCCTACGAGTTTGTCTGGAAAAACACCAAGCGATCCTGTGTGGTGCTGTTCCTCAATATCCGCGAATCCGAAGCCTATCTGCCCAACCTAGAACCAGATCGCTGGAAGCTGATCATCGACTTTCCCTTTGATGAGGGCACCCATGGCCCCAGGAGCGATCTCGCCTGCATTCAGGGGTATCTCAGTGCCTACCCCGAAGGTACCAAAACGCTCTGCTGGATTCCCCAGTTCTTTAGTGAGGAGGTCAAGGCTGATTTGGGCAAATTGGTGGTGCTAGAACATATTCTGACCGGAGATCGCCTCGCCACCTACACCACCCAGCTTTCGCCCCAGGATCGCCAAACCGCCAAAACCTTGCTCGAAAACCAGCGCAGCATTTTGCGGCAACAGTTTCAAAACCACTTGGATGCGGTCTATGGCATCAGCAATAGCTTCCCCAACACCATCGACCAAACCCATAGCCTAGAGGCCCACGAACAATTTCAGTCCCTCACCCCCGGTTTTGATCTCAGACCTCCCACTGCCGCCAACCTCAGCTCGGCCCTTACCGCCCTTCTAGATCAAGCCCTGAGCTATGACTTTCCTGCCGCCCCCGCCTTTGAAGCCGAGGTCAACCGCTTGGCCAACCTGGAAAAAGTGTTGGCCGTGGCCAGCCAAGCCACCCAAGACCCCCAGGGCCGCACCGAAGTAGACCGCACCCTGCGCGGACTAGTACGCCAAATTGCCAATCCCCTCCTGCTGGGAGATATGGGGCCAGATGCCACCCACTTTGTCCTGGGCCAGCACTGGAAAAATCATTTCCTCCGCAAGCGTGCCGAGGCGGGCGGGACGGTTCAGGTGGGCCAACTGCGACGGTGGATCGACGAACCCCAGGCGATGGGCTTGCCGCTAGAAGTCCAAAACTTACTGATTTTGGTCTACGCCCAACAGACCGGGCAATCCTTCTATCGTCACCATGTTGCCCTTGAAGCCAGCCTTAAAAACCTGCCCAACGACTGTGAGCTGCGCGAACAAACCCTCCCCGACGAGCAACAGTGGGCTACCGCCGTTGACCGTGCCCAGGCCATTTTCAACCTCTCAATTTCTCCCCTCCGCAAAGCCAGCACCGTGGAAGAGCTAGAGAGCAAGGTAAAAACCGCCGCTGTTAAACAGGTAAAGCCTTGCCAAGACTATGCGAACACCCTACAAACCGTCCTCAACCAGTTTGGGCTGTCTGCCCAGGGAGATCGCCTCGCCACCGCCCAAGCTACCGCTGCCCTAGTGGCCCGTCTCCACGCCGCGCCCACAGACGAGATCATTGCCACCCTCGCCCAGGCCGAGATTGCCACCACCGCCACCGCCATGGGGGAATGCCTCAGCAAAGCCAACAACTTAGCCAACACCCTAGATCAAACAAGCTGGGAGATTTTTACAGCCATTCAAGCCCTCACCGATGATCGCCAGCCTCGCGCCACCGCCATTGTGGCCGACATCCGCCAAGCCCTCTCCAGTGATGAACACGTCCTACCCTTGGGCAGTGCTGCTAAAAAAGCCCAAGCGGCTGCCGTACAGCTTCTTTCCCAGCCCGTAGATCCGCCATCCATTCCGCCCGTTATCCCACCCGAAAAGCCCCCAATTGCCCAGGGCAAGCGCATCGTCGATCAGGGTTCAACGGCCCAGCTAGACGTTAAATCGGCCCAAGACCGTATTCTAGACTTGAGCACAAAGCTTAAAGCAGGCCAAACCTTGAGGCTGAGCCTAAGCTGGACGATTGAGGAAGGTGAAGCCCAGCCGTGACGCCCCCCGTTCCCACCTTTAGCCAAATCAAGGCCCAGGTAGCGGCCATCCAGCAAAAAGCGGTTTCTTCCTATGAGGCCATTGGCATTCATGCGCCCGGTCGATGGACTGGGGCACAGCGGCAAGAAGCCGATGGCAAGCTTTATCTGATCTACCCATGCGACTCGCCCTTAGCCGTTCGGCTAGCCCTGCGCGACCCTGTGGAAGTCTCGGCCACCAAGGTTCTGATCACCCCCCTAGATGAGCAAAGCCTGGATCAAGACATCCTGCTGCGCTTGGCCAAGGGCACTCTGTTTCCCATCAATAGCTGGCAGATTGCCAAGACACTCTTTGGGGCCACCACCGTCGATCCACGGCTGCTTCAGCACCGCTGGATGGCCGATATGCTCTTAGACGGCCTAGCGGCTGACGAGTACCCCACCGTAAATGGCGGCTTTTTGGATGCCGAAACGGTCTGGCCCCTTTTGCTGCGCCAGGGCATGGGGCTAAAGACCTCTCCTCTGGATCTGCGAGCGCTGCTGGAGTGGTCTATCCACCCGGATCACATCGCCCACTATCAAAGCGCTAGCCCAGCCTTCAAAGCCGCTGCCATGGATTGGATCAGCCAGGGGGCTGGAGCCGCCGCTCGGCTGGTGCTGACCTGCGCTGAAACCTGCGAACGCCCTGACACGGCAGCGGTGGGACTGGCCCTTGATGTGATCTTTAACCCTAACCTGGGTCATCAACTGGATAGAGCCAAGGGCAAACTTGAAGAACGCTTTCTGAATGGTGTTTCTCCATCGCCCGCCAGTTTGGCAGCCTGGAGTCAGGCCGCCGCTGATCTTCTGCGGTCGGGGCAGATTTCCTTAGCCCAGCAAACTCAACTGGTTCAACGAGCCGATGAGATTTTGACGGAACTGGGGGCTGAGCCCTGGGCCTACCTAAGCACCACCTCAGACCTGGGCTTTACCCAGCGACTCGCTCGCTTTGGCCAAGCCCTGATGCCATTGCTAGAGACCCCTAACCCCACAACCCTAGGGGATGTCACCACCACCTATGAGGCCATTCAAGCCCACCGTCAGGCGCGGCCATCGGCCCAACCGAAGACGATAGAACGGCGTCTAGATAAGATGGCGATGGCCCTGCGGCTAGCCCGTTGGTTGGTGCAAGAAACCCAGAATCCGGCCCCCGACCCCCAGGATCTCACCCAGGCAATTCAGTACCACCTCCAAGAGGGCAGCTTTTTAGACTGGGCAAGGCTTTCCCTGCGGTCGGGCGACCCTCTGGGCGATCTATCCGCCGCCTACCAAGCCCTCTTTGACCGAGTGACCACCGTTCGAGAGCGTCATAGTCATCAGTTTGCCCAGCGCCTCCAAAACTGGGTCGATCTGGGCACGGAACACACCGGGTTCATCCCCATCGAGGCTATTTTAGATACCGTTGTGGCTCCCCTGGCCAGCCAGGGGCCGATCCTCGCCATTGTCCTCGACGGCATGGGCATGGCCGTGGCCCGCGAACTCCTCGCCAGTCTTCAGGCCGAGGACTGGCGGCCCTTGGTGCCGCCCGATCATCCCACCGCCCTCCTTGCGGGCTTAGCAACCCTACCCTCCATCACCGAAACCTCCCGCGCCAGCCTGTTGTGTGGCGACCTAACGAGCGGTGACCAAGCCCTAGAAAAGCGACAGTTCACCACCCATAGCGCCCTCGTTGCCACCTGTCGCCGTCACCATCCGCCTCTGTTATTCCATAAGGGAACCCTGCAAGATAGCCAGGATGTCGGCCTTGCCTCCCCCCTCCGCGAATCCCTTGGGAACACCCAAAACCGCGTCATTGGCGTTGTACTCAATGCCGTAGATGACTACCTAGCCAAAGGAGAACAGCTTGATGTGGCCTGGACACCCCAGGAGATCAAAGTACTACCCGCCCTGCTCCATGAAGCGAAGATGGCGGGCCGATGGATCATTCTTCTCAGCGATCATGGCCACATCCTAGACTCTGGTATGACTTACACCGCCGCCCACGATGGCGAGCGATGGCGAAGCGCAGACTCTCCACCCACCGATCAAGAACTAGCCTTGCAGGGCCAGCGGGTCGTGATACCCCCCTCCCACCAGATCATCGCCCCCTGGTCTGAGCAACTCCGCTACAAACCGAAGAAAACAGGCTACCACGGCGGCATCAACCCCCAAGAAATGATCGTCCCAGTGGTCGTGCTGAGCCCTGCCTTAGCGCCTAGCCCCAAGAGCTGGGTTGCAGCCCCCCTAGATACCCCCCTCTGGTGGCATCCCTATTCCCCATCGCTCCATGCCCTAACACAGCCCACCCCAGAAACGGCTTCTCCTAACCTCAGTTTCCAGGCGCAGCCCACTCACTCCGAGCTAGGCCCCCTATTTAACCTGATTCCTCTGGAGCCAATCCCAGAAACCACCCCTGCGCCGGAGATTCCCGCCTGGGTAAGTTATTTTCTGGCTTCCCCCACTTACCAAGCTCAGCGGCAGCTAGCCGGACGACTTGCCCCCGACGAAACTCTGATCACCCGGTTACTCACCAGCTTTGCAACCCAGGGATATACCCTCCCCTTGACGCTGCTTTCTCGTACCCTAAACCAGTCGCCAGACCAACTTCAGACCCTGATGCCATCGTTCCAAAGAATCCTGAATATCGACGGCTATGCTGTGCTGACCTACGACGGCGTATTTGGCCAAAACCCTAGATCGAACCAAACCGCAACCCTAAACCACAACCTACTTCGTCAGCAGTTTGACATCTCCTTCCCCTAATCAGCCCATGCCCTACCCCCCAAAGAACCCCAACAACGCATCCCCAGCGGCCCGCTGCTCCAGGTTCAGATAACTGGTCAACGACGCCAAACTCGCATGGCCCGTAATCGCCATAATCTGACGCAGCGGCACCCCCGCATCGTAGAGATGGGTAGCCAGCGACCGCCGAAACGTATGGGTGCTGACGCCCTCAAAGCCCAGCAGATCGCAGGTACGCCGCAACGCCTTATCCACCGCACGAGGGCTGATGTGGGGTCGGGGTGGCCGCTCTCCGACCTTCTCAAAATGGTAGCTGCCATTCTGCCGCTGGATGCGGTACTGCTTCACCGTGGCCTTCGTCCAGGAAGCTGCTGGAAAAAGATAACCCGTCTTGGGTAGCGTCAACTGACCAATGGCCTTCTCCAACGGCGGCACCATCACCACGGTCTTGGTGCGGTCGGTCTTCGATTGGTGGATCACAATCTGTCCGGCGCGGATATCCTCGGCCCGCAGAGAACAGACCTCGCTAATGCGGCTGCCCGTGTAGTAGGCCAACTGAGTAATGAGGGTGTGGGGATAATCCAACTCCGCCCAAAG
>JAYKHF010000016.1:0-11278 GCA_035285305.1 Leptolyngbya sp. | reverse complement strand
CCCTATGCATTACCTCCGTCGTCGCCCCATCCTGGCCTTCTTCCTCGGTCTCTGTGCGGTCTTTCTTTGGAACTGTGGCCCGGGTCGTTTGCCGATGGGTAGTACCATTGACTCGCCTGAAACGGCCCAGGCGGCCTTAGTCAATTCCGTGCTGCCCAATATTGAGGTGAAGGATGAGGTGGTGTCCGACGACATCGCGGCCCGCTATGCCACCGATCAGGCCGTTGAGCCAATTCCCCGGGCCGAAGACTTCCCGCTCTATGCCGCCCAGCCCAGCGGGGGCAATACGGTGCATGTCGAAATCTTCAGTTCCTCGGAAAAGGCCAATGTGAATCGCCAAAATGAGCGCTGGCTGGTGGAAGTGGCCGAAGCCTTTAACCAGCGCCAAGAAACCCTACCCTCCGGGGAGGTGATTCAGGTGGGGGTGCGCCAGGTGGCCTCGGGAACGGCGGCGCGGATGCTGGGGGCCGGAGTGGCCCAGCCCCAGGGCTACAGCCCCTCCAATGACCTATGGGTGGCGATGATCCAAAGCGAAGACGTACCCGTTACCCCAGTGGCAGCGCGGTTAGTGCCCAATACCGCTGGCTGGGTGCTACCCAAGACCATCTACGACCAACTGGCGGAAAACGGTACCGTCAGCTTTGATCGGCTGCTGGCGGCCATTGCCTCGGAGCAAATCACCGTGGCCTACCCCAACCCCTACTCAAGTTCCACCGCCCTCAATCTGCTGTATACCCTCTATTGGCGGGCCGCCGGACACCAACAAAGCGGCGGACAACTCAGCATTGCCGAACTCCAAACCCCTCAGGTCAACTCGGTCTTTGACCAGTTTCAGGCCCAGGTCTTGATTACCACCCCCACCACCCTCGACCTGCAAGAACTGTTCCTGCGCGATCAGTCTAATCTGCAAGCCTTTCCCCTGGAGTACCAAAACTACCTCGCCCTGCGCCAGGTGCCGGGGTTTGAGAACACCGAATTCGTGCCCTTTGGGATGCCCCACAACAACCCGCTCGTGGGCTTTGGCTGGAACACCCCTCAGCAGCAGGCCGCCCTAGAACGGTTCGCGGCCTTTGCCCAATCCCCCGAAATGCAAGCCCTGGCCACCCAGCAGGGCTTTGTGGAAACCGATCACCTGCGCGCCACCGCCGACCACCCACCCATTCCATCGGGGGATGTGCTCCTGGCCGCCCAGTCAAACTGGAAACTGAGGAAGGACGGAGGCCGCACCGTTTATATGGCCCTGGTGATCGATACCAGCGGATCCATGGAAGGCGAACGGATGCAGGCCGTTCAAGACGGGCTGAGGGTTGCCGCTGGTCAAATTAACCCCGGCAACTATGTCAGCATCGTTACCTTCGACGATACCCCCGTGCGACGGCTCCCCCTATCTCCCTTTGACCCCCTACAACACCAGCGGTTTTTGGCCACGGTGGATCAATTGCGGGCGGATGGGGCCACGGCCATGTACGACGGGGTCATGGTGGGCTTAGCCGATTTGATGGCGAAAAAAGCCACTGACCCCACCGGTCGCTTTTATCTGCTGCTGCTCACCGATGGCGATGTCAACCGGGGCTTCAAATTCGATGCGGTACAGGACATCATGGCCTTTAGCGATGTGCGGTTCTACCCCATTGCCTACGGCGAAGTGAGCCAAAGCGAGCTCCAAGCCATTGCCAGCCTACGAGAATCCACCGTTCAACAGGGTAGCCCCAATAACGTCCAAAGTTTGTTCAAAGACCTCTTCCAGGTCAATCTATAACCCTCCACCCTCGACGCTGCGCCTTGTGCATTGCTTCGCAAATGCACCCGACTCCCGACTCCCAACTCCCGCCCCCACAATCCCCCATGCGCCACCCCACTCGCCGATTCCTCCTCACCCTAAGCCTTGGCTGGATCGCCTTCCTGGGCTTAGGACTGGGGCTGCGCCAGGGATTCACCGTGCCCACGGTAACGGTCATTATCGACCGTAGCTACTGCGCCCCCGCCCAGTGGCAACCCATCGCCGCGCACTATGCCACCCTGTACGAGCAACACCGCCAGGGGCGACTACGCATTGACCAAGTCATCTACGTCAGCGACCTTGGCTCCGTCGTCGCCGACACCATCCCTGTCCCCGAGGAGATCAACACCCTCAATACCTTTGGTCGCTTTAACCCCACTGAGATGGATCAGGTGCGGCAGGCCCAGCCCAATGCCGAGGTTTTTTCCTGCAATATGGGCCAATAGCACCCCCTAGCTCCCTTGACCGCTCCCTCGGTCGGTCAGACCGTTGCCGGACTGGGTTGAGCCAGGGAAGCCTGGAGTTGGGCCTGAATCGGCTGATCCTCCTGCATCCAAATCACGGTGTTCGAGGGATCCACACCGCTGGAGGGAGCTACCCCATGGGGCACCGAGCCCTCCGGCCCAGCCGCAGGGCTCCACACCAGTTGACGACTACCCAGGGGCGCTGCTGAGAGGGGGGTCGGGGTCAGCCACACGGTCGCGACCTCTGGCTCGTTTAAGGCAGGCCCAGGGCTGGGATCCACCTGAACGCCTGCAAGCGCTAGCAGCACCCCAGGCCGATCCTGAAGTAAATCACAGCGGGGTAGCCAGAGCGCGGCGGCAAAGCCCTTATCCAGGGCGTAGTGGTAGAGGGAAGCCGCCGCGATAACCGCCTGTTCAAACCCGTCCTCCGTCCAAGGGCCAAGGGTGTTCAGGGCAATCACCACCTCTTGGCTGGCGGTCACGCGTTCCAACTCCCGCACCCGCAGTTCGCCATAGCGGGCACTCGTGCGCCAGTGAATCAACCGGGTGGGGTCGCCCCAACGATAGGGTCGCAGGGAACGGGTCACGCCCTCCGTGGCGGGCTTCACCACCGGATGATAGTGCCATTGCTGCCCTGACTGGTGGCCAAGGGTATCTAAAATTGGGCACCGTTGTAGGGGAAATACCTGGGGATACACGACAGCGGTGGCAGCTAGGGCCAAGTCTCGCCGATACCAAAACAGCCCGAGGGGCGCGGCGGAACGCAGGGTGAAGGTTTCCCAGTGATACACCCCTCGTCGCAGGGGCTTCACCTGGTAACGCCAAACCTGGGTATGGCCAGGGCTGAGGTGGCGCAGGGCCGTCTGAGGCGCGGTCGCCAGGGCCGGAGGCAGGGCATCCACCAGTTGAAACAAGCCCTGAGGCTGGCGGTGATGGTTCGTTACCCGAATGTCCACCGCCAGCCCCTCACCCACCGAAACGGGGTCAATGGGTGAGCGATCTACGGTAATGCCCCGAAGGTGACGACGGGGCAACCGAGTGGCCAACGCCAGTAGGGCCAGCATAATGCCGCTCATCACATACAGCCAGCCCGCCATTGTATTGGTGGCCGCCGCAAACAGAAAAATGGCCAGAGACAGCAGTAAACCTCCCGCATAGGCTGGCCGCAGTCCCCGTCGCTCTAGCCAATCACCCCAGCGTCCTAAACCATCCATGTCAGGTTAACCCTTTCAACCATGCGATTCCATGCCTAGAGCATAGCCAACGGTTGTCCCCATTGCCATCCTGCCCCGGCCCAGGCGCCTAGGGGTCAGGGCGCAGCGCACAGACCGGTAGCGCGTCCCAGGCTTCCCGTGCTGTGGTTCAATAGGAGCAGTTGTTGTGGAGAGCTTGGCCATGGGAGCCATTTCATACTTCGTATTTCTAGGAACCATGCTAGGGCTAGCCCTAGGCCTATATTTCGGTCTGCGCACCGCCAAACTGATTTAATTTGGTTGGGCGGGTGTATTCGCGCTAATCACGCCCATCCCGCTATACAGACAAGGTATAGCGGGAAACCTTCCCAACACCCATCGAATCGTTTCAGATCGCTTCAGATCCACCAATACCAAGGGCAAGGCTGGGACATTACCGACCGGCTCAAGAATTGATACGGTCGGTCTGATCAGGAATGGCTTGTAGCACCGCCAACATCAGCCATCCTAGAAGGTTAACTCTAGCATCGAAAACAGGAACATCAAACACAGCGGACAGGGTGCAGGCCAGAGACCCAAGACCGTAACTCACTACCATGCCCTGGGCCAGGGGGGATAAGCGGCCACGCTGGTAATATCGCACCACCCGGTAGCAGATGCTGCCGATGATCCCGGTAAACAGCAGCATCACCGGTAGGCCAGCTTCTACGGCTAGATGTAGCCACAGATTATGGACATGGTGTAGGACGGGAATATCGACAATGGTGCCAGGTTCGTAGTTGGCTTCAAAGCCACCAAAGCCGATGCCGAACCAGGGATGTTGGCGAATGAATGGGAAGGAAAGCTGCCAAATTTCTACCCGGACGACACTGCTACTGGCGGCCTGGGACAGGGATCGTCCACCCACGCCCCAGGCCGTTACCAGCGCTAGCATCGCGGTAATGCCGCCCAAGCTAAGGCCCCTGCCCCATCGATGCCGCCGAGCCAGGACGCCCGTGATGAGCAACTGCACCAGGATCACCATAATGCCGTTGCGTGATCCCGAACAAAAAACCCCGAGGGGAATCAGGGCAAGGGCAACGTACATCCATCCAACCGGCGAGAGCAAGTAGCGGGATCGCGGCCATGCCTTGGGTCTGAATGAGGTTGAGGATAGGGTTTTTAGCCAGAGCCCCAGCCCCAGGCCAAAGAGAATGACGAGGTAGACCGCAAGCACATTGGGATTGCCAAAAACGGCATCGACTCGCAGAAGCACAGGGCCGCTACCCAGGAGCCAGGACGGGAGCCCTAGGCGAGTGGCCAAGGCGGGCCAGTATTCCACCAGGGCTAACAGGTTAACCGGAATGGATGTGACCAGCAGCCAGAAGGCCCATTGTTCCAGACGAAGGAGGGGGTTCGGTAAACGGGATAGATAAACCGAAAGCCCCGCGAAAAAGATAAAGAAAGGCCAAAAGTTAGTAGACTGGAGCGCAGCCTGAACCGGATTCTCCGCTAGCAACACGCTCATTCCCATCAGCCCCATCAACCATAGCCAGTCTTGGCGATGGAGACGCTGCCAAATTTCCTGGGGGTAGGCCGCTAACCAGGACAGCAGCACGAGGCCTGCACCCACCAATCCCCCATAGCTGGCATAGGGCAAGACGATAAAACTGCCGAGGAGTAAGGCTTCTTGCGCCTTCCCCAGATCCACGGCCTTAGCCCTGCTGGCCCCCAATCGAGTGGTCAAGTACCTTTTCCTTCATTGCTAGAGGCCTGGGATACAGGGTACCTGATTCCTGGAGATATTCAACAACAAGCTATTGTGAGGCTGTTTTTTGCCCCAGGGCATGACCCCAATCCAAGTCTCTACCCCCCCGGCCAGGGCCTAAGGATCAGGAGAAGGCTGGAGGTCAGGCGAGGCGGGGTTTAGAATTCAATGCCGGGTTGGGCTTTAACGCCTTGTTCACGGAAGGGGTGCTTAATGAGGGTCATTTCCGTGACCAGGTCAGCGGCATCAATCAGGGCCGCCGGGGCTCCGCGTCCGGTCAAAATGACATGGGTCATCGCGGGCTTGTCGGCTAGGCCTGCAATCACCTGATCTAGGGACAGAAAGCCATGCTTCAGGGCAACATTCACCTCATCCAGGAGGACTAACCGATAGTCGGGGTTGTGCAAGTATTGCAGGGCCACGGCCCAGGCTTTTTGGGCTGTTTCAGTGTCGCGTTCTCGGTTCTGGGTATCCCAGGTGAAGCCCTCACCCATGGCGTGGAACGTCAACTGGTCGTCCCATTGTGCCAGAACCGCCTTTTCAGACGGCTCCCAGGCTCCCTTGATGAACTGCATGATGGCCACCCGGTGACCATGCCCTAGGGAACGCATGACCATCCCTAGGGCGGCGGTGGTCTTACCTTTACCGTTGCCCGTATGGACAATGATGAGCCCCTTTTCCCGATGGCGTTCGGCTAAACGCTGTTGTTGAACCTCTTGGCGACGCTGCATTTTACGGCGATACTGATCCGCTGACAGGCCACTCTGTTCGGCGGATTGATTCAGTTCGGTGGCGACGGCATCGAGGTCTTCAGCGGTTGGAGGGGGTGATTCGGTCATGGATGCTCCTAGGAGGCCAGGGCCACTTGGACGATTTCCTGGAGTTGGCCACTTTGGTACAGTTCAATCATAATGTCGGAACCGCCCAGGAACTCGCCATTGACATAAACCTGGGGAATCGTCGGCCAGTTGGAGTAGTCTTTAATGCCCTGGCGAATGTCTGGATCGCTGAGGACGTCAAAGGTCTCGAAGGGGACGCCCAGCACGTTCAAAATCTGGACAACATTATTGGAAAAGCCGCATTGGGGCATCAGTTTTGTGCCTTTCATGAAGACCATGATCGGTTGGCCTTGCACCATTTGGTCAATGCGTTCTTTAACGGCAGCATCCATGGGTCAATCTCTCTAGGGGTGAACTCTTTAGGGGTGAACAAACGGAAGCAGGGGAGGGAACGGGCACGACCGTGAACGGGTTTATCCCGGCAGAGGACAAGCGGTTCAACGGATTGTTGACCTAGCTGGCTTGGGCAGACTGCCAAGCTTCGGGGGTGTAGGTCTTTAGGGCCAGGGCGTGAATGGCCTCAGAGGACATCGCTTCGCGCACAGCCCCGTAGACCAGTTGGTGCTGTTGCACCAGACTGCGCCCCGCAAAGGCGGAGGACACCACCGCCACCTGGTAGTGATCGCCACCGCCCGTTAAATCCTGCACCTCCACCTGGGCATCGGGCAGGCTGGCCTTAATCATGGCCGTAACTTGGTCTGGGCTAATCATGGAACGGCACTCCCGTGGGAAATGAACGGCAAAACTCAGGGACGCTAGACCCGGTAGGCCCGTCCTCGGCACCCATCGTCACAACGATGGCCTGGGAACAGCGCTACCGTGTCATCTTGCCATTGAAAGCGCCAGCATCGGTAGCACCCCGGCATTGAATTTTACAATGCCTTGACCTGATTCCTA
Source organism: Leptolyngbya sp. (assembly GCA_035285305.1). Lineage (GTDB taxonomy): Bacteria > Cyanobacteriota > Cyanobacteriia > Phormidesmidales > Phormidesmidaceae > Nodosilinea. Next base: position 4,358 of record JAYKHF010000016.1, on the reverse strand, counting down.
GGGCTAGGGGCTAGGGGAGGTTGCGTCCTGGGGGGCCGGACGTCCGGTAAAGGGTTCACTGACAAACCCGAGTTCAAAGAGTTGTTGGTAGGCGCGTTGGCCCAGGTCACGGGTTGGCTGTTGGCTACGCAGCACCTCCATCAGCAGCGGAATGGCTCGGTCAGGCTGGTTTTGGGCACGGTAGACCAGGGCCAGTTGGTAGGTGGCCTGATCGCGCATTTGAGCGGCTTCAAGGGCCTGCTCCCGGTTGCTGCGATTGAGTTGGCTGTTGATGCCCACAAACATCTGGGCCAGTTCTTGGTAGTAGCTGGAGAGCTGGTTCAGGGTTTCCCGGGAGGTCTGGAGCTTCGTTGCGGCGGTGACCAGATCTTGATTGCCAATGGCGGCTTCGGCCTCAGCAATCTGCTGACGGACGCCGTCCATGCTGAGGGGGGTGCTAGAGAGGGTGCCGGGTTGAACCAGTACCCGATCCGCATCGGGCATGGCTTGGGCCAGGGGAAGGGGATTGGCGGCGGCCTGTTCTATCCCTCCGACCACCGCACCCACGGCCCCTCCCAAGACCACCAGGGTTGCCGTCGAAACGCCAGACAGGGATTTCCAAAAAGATTGCATCGCAGCGGCCATGAGTTACCCAAAGTGTGAGGGACAAGCGCACCCGCCAATCTAACGATTTGCCAAAGGAGGCGGTGCCAAAATACTGAGGTATCTTAACATCTCGTTATGGCCCCCTGAATGCTCCGTGGCAGATTCTTGTCCAGGAGTATCCAGGCCGGTGGGGTACGGCCTCTGTGACCGCTGGCGGGCGAAAAGGTTCCTGGCGGTGGCTGTTGCAGCCCGTCATAGCCAGCCCTCTCTACCCCACGGTGGCCCCTGTTCCTTAGCCGACGGCGTAATCGTTCCCATGGCAGAATCCTCCGAGGCCAATCTCCCCATTCATCCCGCTGACTCACCCGCTGTGGTTGGCCCCCGAGAGGAATTCGTGGGCTGCATGATCCAGCGAGGCGGGGAAGAACTGCGGGTGGAAAAGGTGCCCACGCGGTTTACCACGCGACTCCATCAGCCCGGGGGGATGGGGGCGGTGCAGGCCGCCCTGAGCCCAGAGGGGGTGCGGGCGGTGGCGGCGGGGCAATTGGTGGAATGGCAGGTGGCCGCAGCGGATTTAGAGGCAACCATCGGTCAAGCCCGCCAGCACCCGGATGTCGCCTTTGCCAGCCATGTCTATCGCCTGGTGGATAGCCCCCAAACCTGGGTATATCTCACCGATGAACTGACGGTGCAGGTGGATAGCGCGGTTGATCGGGGCACCCTGGAGGATTGGCTCAGCCCCTTCGGCTTGGTGATCGAACGGCCCCTGGCAGGGCTATCCCATACCTTTATCGTCCGGGTCATGGCCTCGGCGACGGAGAACCCGATCAAGCTCGCCAACCGCCTGCTGCGCCAACCGGGGGTGCAGGCGGCGGAGCCCAATCTCGTCATTCAATTGGAGGGGCTTTATCATCCGGTGGATGACCGCTATCCCCAGCAGTGGCACCTGTTTCACCAGGGGGGGCCGCAACTGGCAGCGGGGTCACATATCCATGGGGAAGCGGCCTGGAACATCAGTCGGGGGTCGCGGTCGGTGGTGGTGGCGGTGGCCGATGACGGCTTTGATTTGGATCACCCTGATCTCCAGGGTATGGGTAAGCTTGTGGACCCCATCGATCTGAAGGATCGCGATGCGGTGCCCCTACCCATGCAAAGCCACGAAAACCACGGGACGTCGGTGGCCGGACTGGCCATTGGCGAAGAAAACGGTCGTGGCATTGTGGGGGTGGCTCCGGGCTGTGCTTTTTTGCCCATTCGCACCACCGGATTTATTGACGATGCCTCGATCGAGCAACTGTTTGGCGAGGCGGTCAGCCGTGGGGCCGCCGTGATTGCCTGTAGCTGGGCTCCGGCGAGCAACTATTTTCCCCTGACCCTGCGCCAAACCCATGCCATTACCCAAGCCGCCACCGCCGGACGGAATGGGAAAGGCTGCGTGATCATTTTTTCGGCGGGAAATGCCAACCGCCCCGTCAGCGGCACCATCAACGAGGCCCAGTGGCCCCGGAATGCGCTCAGTGGCCCCACCAAGTGGCTCAATGGGTTTGCCGTCCATCCGGATGTGATTACGGTCTCGGCCTCCACCAGCCTGAACACCAAAGCCGCCTATAGCAATTGGGGGCCACACATTGCCGTTGCGGCCCCCAGCAACAACGCCCCCCCCAGCATGGCCCTGCCTCAGGTGGGCACGGTGGTCACGGGGCCAGAGGTGCGCCAAGCCCTGCCGGGGCGGGGGATGGTCACCAGTGATCGCACGGGCGGATCGGGCTACGACGCCAGTGCCTATACCCAGAACTTTGGCGGCACCTCTAGCGCTTGTCCTGTGGTGGCGGGGGTGGTAGGGCTGATGCTGTCCGTCAACCCCAACCTCACCGCCCAGGAGGTGAGGGAAATTCTGCAAACCACCGCCGATAAGATCATCGACCCCAATCCCGATCCCCAACTGGGGCTGCGCTACGGCACCTACGATGGCCGAGGCCATTCCCAGTGGTTTGGCTATGGCAAGGTGAATGCCCTGGCGGCGGTGCAGGCCGCCCAATCCCGCGCCTGGGGTCAGCGGCAGGTACGGCAGGTGATCTCCCAGCAAAACCGAACGGCCTTGGTGATCCCCGACCATCAGCCCACAGGGGTGGAGAGCGCCATTGTGGTTTCCCAGGATGGCACGGTGGCCGATCTTCAGGTGCAGGTTAGCCTTCAGCACGAATTTCTCGGCGACATTAGCCTTACGCTGATCGCCCCCCAGGGCCAAACCGTCCTGATCCAGGGCCGTACCCTCGGACGGCAAACCACCCTACGCCAAACCTACAACCCGCAAACAACGCCCGCCCTCGTGGCCATGATTGGCCAAGCAGCCCTGGGCGCTTGGAAACTGCGCATCGTTGACCATGCCCCCGCCGCCATGGGGCGACTGCTGGAATGGCGACTTTCCCTAGGGCTAGGCGAGGGCTGAAACCCGCCTCAAGCCGAGGGGGCGGCACCAGAAAGGCGCTGATAAACCTGGGCGAGGGCCGTGGCATCCCCCACATTGCCCGGAAAGAGCACCACCGGCAAATGGGGAAACTGGGGATGATTCGCCGGAGTGCGCACCACAGAAACCCCGGGCAGAATTTGCCCCAAGAGCCGCGCCGTGGTGAGGGCAAGACCCGTGCTGAGGGTGTCGTTGGAGGTAATGCCGCCCTTGCTGATTAAGAAGCCGATGTCGAGGGGCAGTTTTTGGATCACATCCATCAGCAGGCGAGACACCTCGATGCCAAAATCAAGCCGAGCTTGAACCGTGGCAAAGGTGAGTTCCTGGCGGCTGGTATAGACCACGGGCGTGAGGCCGTCGCGGTGAACCGCATTGATCCGTTTAATCAGGTTGAATAGCAGAATATCGTGGGCCTCTTCACCGCCATCGCGCAGTTCCGCCACATCCACCTCTAGACCCACCACGCCGGGGGTTTGTAGCAGGTGTTCCAGTTGTTCCGTCGTTTTCTTGACGTGGGAACCCACAATAATTACACCCGGTTTGCCGTCCCGCACATAGGAGGCCATGTGGTCGGCGTCGATGGGCTGGGGCGGCAAGGCCGCGAGGGCGGTCAGGATGCTGGCGGCACTGCGGAACAAAAAACGTTTCCCCTGGGCCGCAGCGGTGAGAATATCCTGGGCAAAACCATCTAAGTCAGCCTGAACTTCGCCATCCACCACGCCGCAGACGTTACCCTTCAAGGCCATCAGCCGATTCAGGCAACCGCCGCGCAGGTCACTCAGGGTGAAGCGCTGCACGTCCTGGGCAACAATGCCGCCATCGGTCTTTTCAGCAACATAGTCGGGCAGGTAGCTGGTGCTGTAGCCAAAGACCGAATCCTTGGCAAACTCGGTTTCGTGGACGGGCACGGGCTCACCGTTCACCATCAAATAGTGACAACTGTCGCGGGTGATGCGGCCTCCCTCAAAAAAGGCGGGCACCAAAAAATGGGCATCAAAGGGGCCAAGTTCCGCCGCCATCACGTCGGTTTCGATGGGGTAGTGGCCGCGCAGCGTAGAATCAGAACGGCTGACCACCAGAAACTCCTGCACCCCCTCCAGGGCAATGGCCTGTTTCAGGTTTTGGCACACCCCACGGGTAACGGCTTCAGCAGCGGCGGGGCTGAGGGCACGGGTGTTGGTCAGCACAAAGAAAATCGGCGACTCGTCCCGCAAGCCCTGGCGCAGGGTGTCCACATCCCAACGCATCAGTAACAGACAGCTATGCACCGTCTGGGATCCGGTAGGGTCGTCGTCTAGAACAATAA
>JAYKHF010000015.1:0-8293 GCA_035285305.1 Leptolyngbya sp. | reverse complement strand
GGCCGTTTCAGGCGAGTCAATGGTACTACCCATCGGCAAACGACCCGGGCCACAGTTCCAAAGAAAGACCGCACAGAGACCGAGGAAGAAGGCCAGGATGGGGCGACGACGGAGGTAATGCATAGGGAAATGGGGAGTCGGGGGGCGGGAGTCGGGAGTCGGGAGTCGGGAGTCGGGAGTTGGGAGTCGGGAGTCGGGAGTCGGGAGTCGGCGGCATTTGCTAAGCCCTGTCCCCATCATCTCAGGGGCGATCAGGGGTCGCCCGATCAGCCTAGCTATTCAGAAGCGCAGTCCTAGGTCGGGGGGGCGTCCTCAAGGATGTGTTTGTTGGCCACGATGAGGGTTTGCAAGCCCTGGGGCAAGTCGCCGCTGGGGGTGTCGCTATCCAGGCTGGCCAGGGCCACCTGGTCTTGGAGTTGCTGAAGCTGATCGTGGGTCTCGCGTAGGCGTTCCCGGCTGGCTTCAATGCGCTGCTGGGTGAGTTGGCGATAGGTAGGGGTCTCGATTTGGGGAATCACCGCCAGCCCCTCGGCCACCTGCTGGGAAAGGGCCATCACCGTGTGCAGTGCTTCCAAAATATCCCCTTGCAGCATTGGTTCTCGCTCACAGATGCGGACGGCAAAGCGCTGGGAGGCCACGGCCCAGGTCTGGGCTTCCGTCCAGGTGGGCTGACTGGCGGGGGGCACCCGTTGGCTGAGGGGATCGATCTGGCGGCGAAACACCTCTGAATTAAGCAGGTTACCGCTACTGTCCTGTGTCTCGGTGGGCCGAAAGCCCAAGGCCCAACTGCCTAGCATGGCTACCGAGATGCCACCGCCCCCCAGCAGGGCAACGGGCTTGGGGCCAGCCAGCCACAGCAACCCGCCATAGCCAAGGGCGATTCCCAGCAGCAGCAGGTAAGTCTGGGGCTGAGTCCAGAGTGTGAACTGCGATCTGGTCATGCGGGCGCTCTCACCTCCTATGAAATATCTGTGAAATATCTATGAAATATCCGTAGCGGCAGGTTGACGGCGGAGTCTTCACCGCCAAGGGGCCGCTAAGTGTCCACCCAATGTCCACCCAGTGCCCGCAGATCAGCGGCCCACCGCCAGACCATTTCCCTAGGGCACTGTCAAGGTGCCGCCTAGGGTGACGATGGCATCGGACAGTTGGGCTTCACGGTCGGCAGTGGCGGCCACCAGCAGCAGGAACGCGTCGCTGTTCCGCTGTCGGGCAAAGATTTTGCCTGAAATGGGCTGGGGTGCAGCGGCCCCTTGGGAAAGCCGTCCAGTCCAATTAATCCGAATGCCACCGCCAGGAATCGCCTGGACATCCCCCGCTGTAAAGCCTTCCCCTGGGCCAAAGGTTGCTTCTGTCACCTGCACCAGGTCGGCTTCTGAGGCTGTGGCCACTTCACTGGGTAAGGGGGCGATCACGACGGTGTAGGCCAAGCTCCCATCCGGGGCCTGGATGAGGGGCGCATTCCCCGCCCGACTGACCTGATAGCCCTCAAAAATCCCAATTTGAAAACGCCCCTGGGGATCGTCAAAGTTGCCCGCAATCATCGGCATGGCCGGGGCGAGGGTCGGTGGGGGGGCATTTTGGGCGATGGCGGCTTGAGAATTGGGGCCAAAATGCCAGCCTAGCCCCAGGCACAACCCCAGGCCCAGCAGCACCATCACCCCCCAGCGATATCGGTGTCGGTATCCCATCACGGTGAATCCATCCTTAATTTCCCGGGTGTCACCGCTAAGCATAGCAACGGAGACCCAAACGCCCCAGGTTATGTAAAAAAATCACGACTAACCTTAACGCAAGCCTCCGGGGTTGAGCCCTCCTCGGGGCACAGCTTGGCCTGTATTTTTCTGCATTTTACGGACAGATGGCCCGATTAGCCAAAAGCCCCCTTCCGAGGAAGAGGGCTTTTGGGGCTGAGTATTCCGGTTGGGCTAAACCGCCGCGATCCGGTTTGAGGCTAGTGGTTAGGCTTCATCCAAAGCGGCAATGCCGGGGAGTTCCTTGCCCTCTAGCAGTTCCAGGCTGGCACCGCCGCCGGTGGAGATGTGGCTCATTTTCTCGGCTACGCCCACCTTCTCAACCGCTGCCACCGAGTCGCCGCCGCCGATGATGGTGGTGACGCCTTGGGGGGTGAGTTCGGCCAGGGTGTGGGCGATGGCTTCGGTGCCCGCCGCAAACTTATCGAACTCGAACACGCCCATGGGGCCGTTCCAGATCACAGACTTGCACTGCTTTAGGGCTTCTTGGAACACCTTCACCGAGTCGGGGCCGATGTCCAGACCCATCCAGCCGTCGGGGATGGCTTCCACACTGACGGTTTGGGCATTGGCATCGGGGGCAAACTTGTCGGCCACCACCACATCGGTGGGCAGCAGCAGGTCAACGCCCTTTTCCTTGGCCTTGGCCTCTAGGGCTTTGGCCAGTTCCAGCTTGTCTTCTTCGACGAGGGAACCGCCGACGCTGAGGCCACGGGCTTTGTAGAAGGTGAAGATCATGCCGCCGCCGATCAGCAGCTTGTCTACCTTATCCAGCAGGGTTTCGATCACGCCGATTTTGCTGGAGACCTTGGAACCGCCGATGATGGCCGCCAGGGGCCGCTGGGGATTTTCGATGGCCGCTTGCAGGTATTGCAGTTCTTTTTCGATCAAATACCCGGCCACGGAGGGACTGAGGTACTTGGTGACGCCCTCGGTGGAGGCGTGGGCGCGGTGGGCGGTGCCAAAGGCATCGTTCACGTAGAGGTCGGCGTTGGCGGCGAGAGCCTTGGCAAACTCGGGGTCGTTGGCCTCTTCGCCAGCGTAGAAGCGCACGTTTTCGAGCAAGGCCACCTGGCCGTTGGTCATCCCGTTCACAGCGGTGGCCACCTCGTCACCGATGCAGTCGTCGCACTTGATCACGGCTTGACCCAGCAGTTCGCCCAGGCGCTTGGCCACGGGGGTGAGGCGCATACTCTCGACCACCTGGGCCTTGGGGCGGCCAAAGTGGCTGGTCAAAATTACCTTGGCCCCTTTGCCCGTCAGGTCTTGGATGGTGGGCAGCGCGGCCCGAATGCGGGTGTCGTCGGTGATGGCACCTTGGTCATCTAGGGGCACGTTGAAATCGGCCCGCACCAACACCCGCTTCCCTTCGAGATCGGCAGCGGTCAAACTGGCCACAGATTTTTTGACCATAACGAGAAACCTCCCAAAAACGGCGTATGAGCTTTGTTAGCGTTGTTTATTACGTTATGCAGCGGGTTGACAAAAGCGGGCTAAACCTTGTCTAAGGTAGAACTTAGCAGGCTAGTACTGCCTAACCAACCTCCGGTGTCTGTCGTAATATTTACCTAATCGACGCCATTATTCTACCGGAGTCCGAGTTCCCTTTTGATTTTGATCTGCCCGAGGGATTGGCCATGTTTAAGATCGTTCTCTTTCCCATCGACATGAGTGCTGAGGCGCAGCAGGCCAGCCCCAAGGTGGCCGAACTGGTGAAGATCCACCAAAGCCGCCTCGTGTTGCTCTCGGTGGTCGAGCCCGTGGCTCCCGAGGCCGCCAGTGGCGATCAGCAAACCTCCCCGGAGGCCGTCGCGGCTCTCCTCAGTCAGGCCAAGGATGGCTTTGCCCAGCAGGGCATCAACGCTGAAGCCATTGAACGCCAAGGTCAGCCCGCCTTTGTAATTTGCGATGTGGCCGACGAACTCAACGCCGACCTAATTGTGATGGGCTGTCGCGGCGTGGGCCTAATCGAAGACATCCAGGCCGAAAGCGTGACGACACGGGTGATCAACCTCTCCCCCTGTCCGGTGCTCATTATTCCCTAGGGCCAGCCATCTAGGTTGTCTAGCCAGTTTTGGGTGATTTGCAGCCATTGGGAACGGCGACGCTCGAAGGTGGCGGCGACCCAAATCAGGGCCACCCCCACTGCAAGGCCCAGCACCCACTTCATGAGAGGGTAGGCCGCATTCAGCAGCACCAGTTGATTCAGGGCATTGAGGGCAAAGACCAGGGTGCCTACGTACAGAAAAGCGCGAATCCGGAGGCCAAGTCCGAGGGCCAGAATCCCTAGGCTGAGGATACCCACGGGCCAGCCTGTCCACTGGGGGGTGACCAGGGCCGTGACCAGGGGCAGGCTGATCCCGGCCATCCGTAGCCAGTGCCGTGTGGTTTTGCCGGTTGCGGCCCTCAGGTCTGGGTCAATCTGGGCGATGTAGAGGAGGGCAAGACTCAGGGGGAGCCCGTGCAGAACCGGGTCTTGGATGGTGCGTTGATCCAGCCAGATCTCCACCGCCCACACCGCTAGCCCCGCCGATAGGTAGGATCCCCGGATTTGGCCACTGTGCCACGCCAGCCAACCATAGAACCCCGCCAACACCCACAGGGTGGGAATGTGGTACAAGCCCTGGCTCAACAGGACAAGGGTGAGGGGCATGATCGCCGCCATCACCCGCCAGGGCCGCTGGGGCCACCCCCAGGTAGACCAGGAGATCCCGTAAAGCGGCACCGCCACGGCACAGGCCACCACGCCCCACCAGTTATCCAGCACCGCCAGCCCCGGATTGGCCAGCCGCACCAGCCCAAACCAGCCCACCCCTTCTATCAGCCCACCATAGACCCAAGCCGAGTGGCGATCCCCCTGGGGGCTGCCGCGCCCTTGTTCTAGGGCGTAGATCACCAGCAGGGCCGCCACAACCACCCCCAGCCCCGCCAGGGAGGCCGGTTCCCCGGTCGATCCTGCCGTCGCCAGCCCAACCCCCGCCCCCAGCATGAGCCCAGATCCCGTCAGCCAATGCAGGTGCGCCGCCCATCGGAGTTCGTCTGGGGGCAAAGGCCATCGCTGAAGCCGACCGGCCATGAACCGATAGACCCCCATGATCAGCGCCGCCACCGCCGCCAGCACCATCAGCCCATCGGCGACGGCCCCCTGGGGGGCCTGGAGGATCTGGTATAGCACCAGCTCATACCACCCCAGCGACAACCCCAATAGGCCCACCCAGCGAGCGAGGGGCTGCCGTCCCTGGCGGCCTACTTCCAAAATCATCAAGGAGGCCCCCAGCACCAGCCAGCCCGTCCAGGCCGTGGCGGTATCGCTTCGCAGCACCAGGGCCAACCCCGCATAGGCCAGGGTCAACCGATGCAGGGGCAGGACTAGCGGCGAACGCCCCCGCAGGCCCGTGGCTAGGGCTAGGGATACGGCCCCCAGGCCTAGGGTGGGCACCGCCAGGGCCAGGGGACGGCCCCACTGCCCAGCCATGGCCTCCGCCACCCCCAGTTGCCCCGCCCAGCCTGCGAGGTACACCGCTTCTGGCTGCACCCTCTTCCCATACCGCAGGGCTAGGGCCAGCAGAATTGCCACAATCCCCACGATGGGCACGACCCTGGGTGAGGCCTGGGGGACCATCCCGTTCGCCAAGAGCCCGTGGGGATAGAGGGTCATCGCGGTCAGGGTGCCTAGGGTGAGGAGGTGCCCCCAGCGATCGCAGGCACGGCGGTAGAGCATGACGATCCGGGGGGCGGCGGGCAGCCAGGGGGCGACAACCGGAAGGGCATACCAGGCCGTCCAGAGGATCAGGGTGAGGGCAGCGGCGAGCCCGTGCCCATCTGCCCAGTGGCGGGGGAAGGCGGGAATACCGTAGTCAACAATGGCGACGATGAGCCCTAGGCCATAGGTGATGGTAAGGAAGGGGATGGGGGGGCGGCGCAGGCGGGCGCTGTGGAAGGCCGATAGAACGGTGGCCGTGGCGAGGCTGATCAGTCTGGTGTGGGGCATTCCCAGGGTAAGGAGAACCGCTAAGGGCGTGGTGAGCACACTGGCCTTAGTCCGGCCCACCAGGGCAACGGTCACGGGAATAGTCAGCCCCACCAGCGTCCAGAGACTTTGTAGCCGAGTGGGATGGCCCAGGAGAGACCACCACAGCAGCCCGTAGGTGGCCGTGGAGAGCCCGATCCCGTAAATCCAGGCGCTTTTGCCCCACAGGTTCGGGAGGACTTTGCTCCCGAGAATGGCCAGAACTGCCAGGGTGGCCATCACCGACAGCCAATGGGTGAGGGGCCAATGGGGCCAACGCTGGCCCAGGGTGACCATCAGCGTGGCGATGGCAAGGCCGTAGCTGAGGAGAATTTGGCGTTGGCGGCGAGGGGTACGGCGTCCGGCCAGCACAAAGGCGGTGACGGTGGAGGCGATTAAATTCACGACCAGCACCCGCCCCACCGACAGGCTCACCAAGGTGAGTAGCAGGTTGCTCCCTAGGGCCAGGGCGTCGCTGAAACGGCCCAACTGGGGGCGGTTGTGCCGGTGAAACCAGTCTCCCAAGGCCACCAGGCCCACTACGTAGGGAAACAGCGAAATTCCCAGCAGTGCCGTTGGCCACCCCACCGGCCCCAGCCCAAGGACAGCGGCATCCACCATCGCCCGCCGCAGATCAACGGGTAGCCACCTCCAGCTCACCCAGCCAAGCTGCACCGCAATGGCATAGGCCACTAGCAAATCCCGCCTTTTCCCTAGCCGTTGTAAGGCCTGAAGCCGCAACCCTAACCCCAGGGCGCTAATGCCAAAGGCCTGGGCCAGCCCGTCGGAGATCGTGAGCAGCCAACTCCAAAGCAGCAGTAGGCGACCCAGGATCATCGACCATCGGGGGAGGGGATGCGGGGATGGGGGGAGAGAACCCTCGGGAATGGGGGGATCAGGGGCCACATTTTGGGAGACCGAGGCCGGGGCAAGATGGCGTTGACCCAGCCAGACCCAGGTGGCGGCATAGATCCCAAAGGCAAGGCCAAATTGCCCCCACTGGGATTGGGGTACCTGGGTGAGCGCCCGTAGCAGCAGCAGCCCCAGGGAAATCTCAATCGTCAAGGTGGGCCAAGGGAAGCAGGCCGGATGGGGTGGGTTCCCAAGGGGCAAGGTTGGGTCGCTGGCCTCCCCTAGGGTGGGGGGCTGGGGATCCCGGTTGCGGTGTCGATGCAGGGTCACCGCCGCACTCCCCAAGACGCTGAGGTAAACCGCCAGTAGAGGATTACCCGCCAGACCCCAGCCCGTGTGTAGGTAGGCCAGCCCCAGGGTATTGCCCTGTTCTAGGGCCGATCCTCCCCTGTGCCGCAGTTCTTTCACCGCCACCCAGGAGAGGATCACCGTGGCCACCAACCCCAGCCCAAACCCGCCGGAGATCCCCCACACCCCCAGGCCATCCATGGCCCAAAAGTTGAGGGGCACCAGCAGCAGGGTAATCATGCCTAGGGTTTTGGCCGTGAGCTGCAAGTTGGCCCCTCGACCACAGAGCAGCCCCCCCAGCCAAAAGGCCAGGGTATAGGCCAGCAGCACGAGGTACTGTCCCAGGGCATTGAACCTGGCCCACTGGGTGGCGGCCAGCACCGCCGAAGACAGCACCACCAAAAAGACGCCTAACCCCAGCAGCCACACCACACTCAGTTCGCTCATCAGACGATTGAGCCATACCCCGGTGGCCGAGGCATCGCGACGGGGGGGCGAGGGCGGCGGCGGCAACGCCCGAAATAGAGCCTCCTCCGCGTCTGCTTCCAGGGGCGGCGGTGATAGGGCGGCGGTCACGGCCCCAGTTCCCCCCGTTGATGCAGAGACCTCTGCGGAAACCTCTAGGGCGACGGAATCAGGTTCGGCGGTTGGGTCAACGGCTGGGGCGGTATCGGCAATGGGAGGCAGGGTGCAGGTAAGCTGGGTTTGGGCAATGGCAAGCACTTGCGCCTCAGACAGCAACCCTAGCTGTACCCAGGCTTCTAGACCCTCCAGCAAGCCCGGTTGATTGGGGGCGAGATCAAGCTGGAGGCGAAGGGGCGGCACGGAGGAGTCAACCATGACTGGGCCTGCTGAGGGGCATTGAAGGGGGGACGGCCTGATCCAGGGCGTAACGCATCAGCCAGAACCTTGGTCACGCGATCGCGGCTGGCTATCTTGCCGAAACGGGTCTCAAGGCTTGGCCCCATCCAGTCTATCTCCGGCGGCTCCACCCCTGATAGAGCAATATCCCACTGGGCGGTTCCTGGCGCTATCGGGCGCTTTATGCCGCATTTCGTTACACTAACTGACAGGTTCCAGTTCTCCATGTATTGTGGGTAACGACTCAAGCTGAGGTTCTTCAGATGGATATTTTGCTACAGACCCTCTCCACCTTTCTCTCCATTTACACCGTCCTGCTCATCATTCGCATCCTGCTGAGCTGGTTTCCCAATGTGGATTGGTTCAACCCTCCTTTTTCTGTCCTCAGCCAGCTTACGGATCCCTACCTCAACCTATTCCGATCCATTATTCCTCCCCTCGGCGGCATTGATTTGTCTCCCATCCTGGC
>JAYKHF010000014.1:0-21037 GCA_035285305.1 Leptolyngbya sp. | reverse complement strand
CTTCTTCACGACCTCGGATCTTCGCGGTCATCATGATGAAGGTGTCGGCCAGTTGGGTAAACTCATCCCCAAGGGTGCGACGGCTTAAGACTTTCAACTCCTCAGTGCCTTCATAGTCAGCATTGGCGATCTGCTGGGCCGCAAAACTGAGGCGCTTCAAGGGTTGTGTGAAAAACCGAGAACTGGCATAAACCAGCAAGAAGAGGGTGATGTAGGCCACGCTAAAGGAAATAATGACCTGTCTCACCAAAGATCGCTTGAGCTGATTAACATAGCTGGCTTCAAAGTCAACCCCGACTAAGGCCACAACGTTGCCATTATCATCATGGACAGGGAGATAGGAACTAAACCAGGATCCCCAGTCATCGGTGTATAGATCGGGGCGCTCAACCAATCGATCCTCGGTCCAAGCCAAGATAGAGTAGTTACTGGCTTCCCCCTCGTCGAGAAACAGGTAGGACTTGGCTGGATCACGAATAGCCCACAGATCCACGACCCCTACCAGTTGTTGATCGCTGGTGGGCCGAAAGGTTTGAATGCGCCTCGTACCATTGTCATCGCGCACCTGCTTCCGGGCCGTTGCCTCGCCCGTGAGGCCAACCATGATATAGGTGTAGGGCCAAGCGCGAGGCTCCAACTGTTGAATCGTCTCAAACCAATCCAGTTGATTGAGATAGCGTGGATCGTCCGAAAAGCCCTCTTCATTGGGCTCACCGGTTTCATAGAGGGCTAGGAGTTCGTCCGCATCGATCCCCTCTGCTGCCCCCTTCAGGGTATTATTCAAGTCCCGTCGCAAACCGGCAACAGCGCTCTCAATGGTAAAGGTATAGAACCAGTAGTAGGCGGCGGAGAACACCCCCGTAAAGATAATGGTAAAACCAAGCAGCAGCCGAATTTGGAGGCTTATAAAACGCTGCTTTTTGGAATCCTGCTCTGGGGCGGTTTCGGCGGATACAGTCATGGGGAATTGCGACCTAAAAGGGGAATAGAATCTACTGAAATTGATCGAGAACGGAGGATCGTCCACGTTGGCGACGTTTGAGCCGCCAGTTTAACATCGACGTTTCGTAGGTGCGGCGAACCTGGATCGCCATCGCGCTGGCTATCATGCCCAGCACAATCACCAGCAGCAGTAGGCTGGTCTGAATCGGAAAGGCGAACCGGGTTCCCAGGTAGAGTGCCCCTCCCCCCATAATGGCACCCATGATTGATCCTAGGGCGATAACGTAACCATCCATAAAGAGGCTAACGCGCCCTCGCCGTTCCTCGGGGATCAAGCCCTGGAGATTTTTACGGGCGGTCTCATCAATGCCGTACAGGGGCAGCTTCAGCAGGGTCACGCTGAGGACGGCTCCCACAAAGCTGGCGGCCCCCAGGGCACTAGCCCCCGCCAACACCGTTGCCATCGGAGCTATCAGCCAAATCGAACGCAGCCCTAGGGCCTGAATCAGGCGCTCGACCACCAAAACTTGAATCACCAAATAGGCCACTTGCCGCAGGAGCGAGAAAAGACCATAAAAGGTTTGAAACTGATCCAAGGATGGAAAGACGGTATTGGCCGTAGCGAAGAAATAGTATTCAACCAAAATATCCCCTGCATAGAGCAGAATTAACGAAAAGATGAGGAATTTGAAGGCGGGGACATCTTGAATAAAGCCAAATCCTTCTTGAAGGACATCAGCAGCTTTCACAGCGGTAGTCGTGGTTATTTTACGAATCCATTCCGGCTTGAAGCCAAGGTGGAGGATGAGAATAATCCCGAGGTAGATTCCCACATTTCCTAGCAGAATCGTCTCAACATTGATCCAGCCTTGAAGGCGAGGCATTAGGGCGGCGAGGCCACTCCCCACCAGGCTACCGATAAAGGCTACCGCCGCCAGTCGAGGCAGAATCCGTCGCCCAGTTGCCACGTCAAACACATCGTTAGCCAAGGTCCACAGGACGACCGGGACAAAAATCGTTTGCTGTTGGGCAATCAAATACATCAAGGTAAAGGTCAAACCACGGGGAGCACCAACCACCATCAACAGCCAGCACAGCGCAAATAGAATGGCCACCACTAGGGCCACTAATTTGGTTAGGGTTAATCGAAAAATTCGATCAACCAAGAGGGACTGAAATGACGTGGCGATAATCAGGAGTAGCGCGTCTAACGTCCAGACCAGAAAAATGCTGTCAACACCAACATCTTCGAGAAAATTACTAATGGAGACCACTTCGCCTAAACGCTGGGATAGGGTATTGAGGGCAAAGATTACCGCCAGCAAAATCCAAGCCAATTGATGGTCGGAGGTCTGCATCGAGTGGATTTCGGGTTCAACGGTAGCCGGTGGGCTGAGGCGAGCCAGGGGATCCAGGGGTTGAGGCAGCTCGGCGAATCGCTGCTCTGGGATAGCCGTCACCGTGACGACCTCACGCCATAAACACTCGTTCCCATGCCATGCTTCGAGGGCCACATCCCGACCATCTCCAGGCCAGTGGCGTTTGAGCCAGCGTATCCACGGCCTAGGCTGGGCAATGACCGCTGTATCTTGACTGTGGATGATGATTTGGAGTGGATCGGCCTCTACCAGCGTGACCTGTACATTGGGCACATCAATCATGCGCTGAAGTGATTGCACCCATGATTCTGCCATGTTGCGATCCTTGAGAGGTTTTTAACGGTGCTTAGCATAGCCTCTAACCCCCACGAGGTGCAAGGCAACTAACCTTTCTTACCAATTTCAAGGCAGCGAAGTCACCAACCGGTAACGGGTTTCAAGCTCTGCGCTGGAGGGGATAAGAAAAATAAACTTGCCCTTGCGGTGGAGCGCACCGCTGGGGATGGGTTGAGCGGATGGGCTTCGACGATTCGACGGGCTCACCGCTCAGCCCGAACGGGTCTTCATCAAAATGACTCAAGCGATTCATCACCATGACGACGGTGATACTGAAGATTCAGGATTCCGTTGCCATAGCAGAGGGAGAGAGACCGAGGGCTTGCCAGCCCTGGGCTAGGGTCTGATCGTACAGGGCTTCTAGGGCTAGGTTAGTACCTCGGCAGCCCTTGACCACCTGGGCGGTCCAGGCCAAGTATTCCTGGCGGCGTTCTAGGGACCAAGTCTTCGGTGGGGCCGTAATGATGTCTTGGACGTTAGCGATTTTGTCGGCCAGTTTGATCTGGCGGGCATGGTGGGAAAGATGGGGAGCATGTTCAATCTGAAGGCGTTTACGGTCAGCGCGGGGCAGGCTCTTGTCATCGGTGACTTCCTGTACCACCTGGCAGACTACCGGGCCAAAGGCGGCTTCAATTTCGGCGGGAGTGGTGGCGGTGTCCTCTAGGGTATCGTGCAAGATACCGCCCATCAGGGTAACGGGATCCGTCACTGCCCCGACGTTGGCCAACAGGTGGGCCACGGTAATTAAATGATTGACGTAGGGCGAGGCGGCCTCATCTTTGCGGCGCTGATCTCGGTGTTTGAGGGCCGCAAACTGAAGCGCCTGGAGCACGAGGGCCGTGGTGGAATCGGTGGACATGGCAACGGGCAGCGGCGGAACAACACCCGTATGATACTCGCCATTGCCCTGGCCGGGGGGATTGGCCTTGACCGAGATGCTGGCCCCCTAGGGCAGACGGCAAGCCGCCAGCAAGTCGTGATCGAGGGGCGCAAGGGTGGCGATGGGGCTCAAGCCCTCTAAGTTGGGCAGGGGAGCCCCGCCATTCAGCCCCGCCACGGCAGCTTCGCCCGGTAGAATCGCAACGCGGTGGGGCCATTCGGTTTGGTCATAGGCATCCACCAAGGTGATCTCGATGGCCTGGGGGGTGACGGTGCCATAGACGCAATCAAAGGATGAAGCCACTTGGTAGGCGGCTCCGGTGAGTTGGGATCCAGAGACCTCAAAGACCAGGTAGGTGGAACCCACGGTTTCGGCCACGGGGGACTCGCCATAGAGGTAGGTGCCATCGGCGAAACCAGGCCATTGGCTGGCGGCCTCTTGGCTAGCCATGGCCCAAATGCCTACCAGGGCGGCGAGGGCCGTGGCGATGCGAGCCATGGAGGTTGGCAGCGAGGGCCGAGGGGCGGCGGCACCATGATCGGATGTTGCGGAAAGGAGCAGGGTGGCCATAGCAAAACCGTGGGTCTCGATAGCCTTTACTATCCCGAGAAAGAGCCCCCCGGCGCAGTGATATTCTGCCCCCAACACCGTGACCCACATCACCGAGGGGAGTGATGTTGATCACAGGAGAAACTATTGGTTTGTCAGGGTTAAATTTTAGGGTTGCAGCTATCCTCAAAGCCCTTCGACGGTTCGACTCTTCAACTTTCGACAAGCTCATCGCTCACCGCTCACCGCTCAGGACGACCGTAAACGACCCGTTCGGGCTGAGCTTGTCGAAGCCCTAATGCTTCGTCTTGACCCGGCACGAGGGCCATCGGGCAATTTAGCCCCAGCATCCTACTCCTTTGCGAAGGGCGGATGGTGGTGGTGCCAGGGATACGCTGTTTCGATCTGGTGGGCGAGGGCGAAGAGGGTGGCCTCGGCGGCAGGACGCCCCACCAACTGCACCCCCACGGGCAACCCCAGGGGAGAAAACCCGGTGGGAATGGCGAGGGCTGGCTGGCCACTGGCATTGAAGGGTGGGCAAGGGGCGACCCAGTTGATCACCTTTTCGAGAATTTGGGAGGATTTCAGCGACTGCCATGCCCCCACGGGAATGGTTGGGTGCATGAACACGGGCAAAATCAGCACATCATAGGGCGCACAAAACCGAACAATCTCACGAGCCACCTGTTGCAGCTTGGCGACGGCCCGCAGGTACGCACCGCTGTTGGTGCGCCAAGCCCGCCAGTAGAGCCAGCGGTTGAGTTTTTCCAGCACAATCCAGGGAATCCCGGCCTCCGCCAAGACGCACTGCCAAACCACGGTAAAGGGTTCAATCAACTCGTCTAGATTGGGGAAGGCGACTTCCTCGGCGGTATGGCCCAACTCCTCCACCCGCTGCACCGTTTCGTAGACGGCCTGCCGACAGACGGCATCGGCCTCCCCAATGGGATCGAGCCGGGTGGCATAGCCAATGCGTAGCGGCGGCGGCGGGGTGAGGCCGGAGAGAAAGCTGGGGTTAGGGTCGGGGAGCCAGTAAGGATCCCCAAGGTCGTAACCGCTGAGGGCATCCAACAGGGCCGCTGCATCGGCGGTGGTGCGCCCCAAGGGGCCATTGACCGCCAGACCATTGAGCCGTTCCCCAGCCGGGGAAAAGCTGACCCGTCCCCTGGCCGCCTTCATCCCAACGAGACCACAGCAAAAGGCTGGCCCCCGGATCGATCCTCCCCCATCCGAACCCTGGCTGAGGGCACATAACCCCGCCGCCAGGGCCGCCGCTGCGCCGCCACTGGATCCGCCGGGGGTATAGTCCCGGTTCCAGGGGTTGCGCGCTGGGGGAAAGCCGGGGGGCTCGGTGTAGGGCAGGGATCCCATTTGGGAGGTCGCGGTTTTGCCCAGGATCACCAGCCCCGCCTGACGCAATTTGGTGACGATGTAGTCATCCTGGGGGGCGATGCGCTTCTGCGCCGCCTGGAGGCCGTAGGTGCAGGGCACCCCCGCCACGGGGTTGAGGTCTTTCACCGACACCGACACCCCAAACAGGGGGGGTAAGTCGGCGGGGTCGGTGGTCATCATCTGTTCGGTTTTGTGCTGGGCCTCGGCCCGGGCTTGGTCGGCCATGACGGCCACGTAGGCTCCCAGGGCTGAATTCAGCCGCTCAATCCGATCCAGGTAAATCTCCACCAACTCCAGGGGCGAGACCTGACGCTGACGAATCAAGGCAGCCTGGGCGGTGGCGGGCAAGAAGGCAAGATCGAGGGAATTCATAGGCGATGATGGCGGGACAGGGCGATCCATGCCGACGGAAGGCTAGGGGCAATCGCCTGGAGGTCCCGTCAAGCGGCATCGGTTCGGGCAGAGCGTTGCTTGCTATACGTTTGCTATATGATCGTTGCCATACGCAAGCCATGGGAGCAAGATTGTGCGAGAGATCTTAATTAGTTTAGGAATTTTAGCGGCCTGCTGTGTGGTGCTGCTGGTGGCCCAGTTTGTCCCCAATCACCAGGACGCCGTGGCGGCCAACCTCGCCGCTACCCCAGGGGTGGAAGCCACCCAACCCGCTCCCGAAACTCCGATTCAAGTTGCCCAGGCGGCGGCTGACCTCATCCTGGATTCTGCGGAACCTGCCTCACCTATGATCGACGAAACGCTGATAACGACGGATTCTGGCCTTCAATACGCAGACCTCGTGGAGGGGACGGGGGCGATGCCCCAACCCGGTCAGCGGGTCACCGTGCACTACACAGGCACCCTGGAAGACGGCACTAAGTTTGACAGTTCCCGGGATCGGGGCCGTCCCTTCACCTTTCAAATCGGTGTGGGCCAGGTGATTAAGGGCTGGGATGAAGGCGTCGCCACCATGCGGGTGGGCGGGCAACGCAAGTTGGTGATTCCCGCCGCACTGGGCTATGGCTCCCGGGGGGCCGGGGGCGTGATTCCGCCCAATGCCACCCTCATTTTTGATGTGGAACTGATCCGCATTGGCTAAGGCCCATTTCCTAGGAGGGCTCCCGGCTTGAACGGGAGCATCATCCGCCCCCGGCGATCCAAAATCAGGGTCATTGCGCTGATCTGGCCCTCGCCCTAAAGCCCTCCCCCAACTTGGGAGAGGGACTTTGAGGGGCTTTCTATCTCCCCTCACCCTCCTGGAAGATGGACTGAGAGTGAGGACTGGTGGTTTGTCAGGGTTAAACTTTAGGGCTACAGATATCCTCAAAGCCCTTCGACGGTTCGACGGTTCGACGGGCTCACCGCTCACCGCTCACCGATCAGGACGACCGTAAACGGTACGTTCGGGCTGATCCGGTCGAAGCCCTAATGCTTAGTCTTGACACTGCACTAGGCTAGCCAGCCCTTAACCCGCGCTAGGCTGGCCCAGTCGGGTTTGCGGCTGAGGCCATCCTCAATGTTTTGCAGGACTTCCGTCCGAAGTTCCTCCGCCACGGCCATCACCTGGCCCGCAATTTCAACATGTTGGCGAACCCCGGGTTTCCCCGTATCCAGCATCGCCACCGCCAGGTTAACGCGGCCCTGGGGATCCTGGGGACTGAGCTTAACGGACTTTTGGGCCGCCTTGAGGGCGGAATTGGGCTTGTCAGTGAGGAGATAGAGCCAGGACAGACAGGCCCAGGCCGCAGCGCTTTTGGGGGCGCGATCGCAAATTTCCTTGAACACAGGGATCAACTCAGCGGGGTCTTCCCCGGCTTTGTAGCGCTCAATGGCTGCATCAAACAGGGATTCAACGGTTTGGGTCATGGTATTTGCAGGTTAGGCCCCAAAGGATTTGCCACAGCCGCAGGTTTGGCTGGCATTGGGGTTGGTGAACTGGAAACCACCGCCAATCAGGGCGTCGCTATAGTCGAGCATGAGCCCATAGAGGTAGAGCAAGCTCTTCTTGTCGCAAACGACCTGGAACCCATCGTAGTCGTAGACTTCGTCGTGTTCGTTGATGTTGCTGGGATTTTCAAAATCCATGGTGTAGGACATGCCGGAGCAACCGCCCTGGCGCACCCCCACCCGCAGACAAAGGGCGTTGCCCCCTTGCTGCTGCTGGAGCGCCTTGACATGCTTCAGCGCGGTTTCGGAGAGCAGAATGCCTCGGGCTTGTTCGGTGACCTGTGCCATGACAACCTTTCGACTAAGAACGTTCGACTAATCTTCGACTCAGCATCGTGGCCGTAGACTTGGGGTGGTCGCTAAGGATTAGCGAGTCACTATTTTAGCGGTTAATCCTAGGACAATCGCTGGAAAACGCCATTTGGCCAGAACCGTTGGGCAAAAATGTTTTGAAATCTAACACTTTTGAGAGCCGACCTTCGCGGTTTTGCCTGGAAGTTCCTATAGTTTACTCTGAGGCTCTCATCAATGGTGGGGCCGTGGGCCGCCTGACATGGGGTTTATCATTAAACCCCTCTATGCCGACCGTTGCCTTTTGCCTATGGGGTTCCTGGTCACCGGATAATCCTCCCCAGGCTGTTTTTCTTCCTTTTCCCTTGAGTATTCCCTTGAGTATCCTTGTCCATGACTCGATTGAGCCGGATTACCATCGACCGCCTGAAGCAATTGCCCCGAATGGCTACCGTGTGGGAGGGAGATCGGCGACCCGTGGGTGGTTTCGTGGAGGAGGAATCAAGCCCCCGGCATCGCCCTGGAGAACGGGAGCATAGCGACTGTATTCTCTGGGTAGACAGCGGACAGGGAACCGTGCGCGGGATCACCATGGTGCCCTCCAGTAGTGGCTACGAACCCGTCGTGCGGACGTTGATTCAGGCCATCGAGTCGCCCCAGGGGTCGCTGCCTCCGGCTCGCCCGAAGAAGATTGTGGTCAGCGATCGTGAGATTCAGTTTTACCTGCGCGGGGCGATCCAAGGCCTGGATATTGAGGTGGACTATGCCCCAGAACTGCCCCTCATTGACGAACTGTTCAGCGCCCTAGAACAGGCGGGTCGCATGGAGGATGCCGAACTGCCCGACCGCTACGGCGAGGCCATGATCGACAAGGCCATGGAGATTTGGGAACTTGGCCCCTGGCACAGCCTGAATGAACAACAGGTGATTGCCATAGATCTCAATGCCTGGGACATTGAAACCCTGTATGTTTCGGTGCTAGGCATGGGGGGGGTGGAGTATGGCCTACTGATGTATCGCACCCTCGATTCCCTCAAGCAGTTTCGAGAACGGGTGCTGATGGGGCAGCAGTCGCCCAAGCAAATGCAGGAGGCTTTTCTAGAGCAAGACTGTCTGTTTATCAACTTTGAACTTCTGGAGGATGATCCCGCCAGTAGCCCCTTTGCAGCCCTAGGCTGGGCTAACATTGCCCCCGATGCCGTGGAACCTATCTTTGGTAGCATCCATCCCCTGGAAGGCTTGCGCAGCCAGTTGGCCGACGAGGAAGGGGCGATTTTTCTGGTGGCGATGGAAGCACTCCATCGGTTTGTGACGAAACACCGAGCGCGGCTGGAGAAGCCGCCCTATCCAGATCTGAAGGGAAACTACCGCATTCCTAACCCGGGGAAAAGCCAGGGATCAACGCTCAAGGTGACGGTAAAAACCCTGCCGGAGGTCACGGAAGAACTGCTGGATCAGACGGCAAGCGCCATGGACGATGGGGAAGATGCCCCGGCCTTTCCGGTGCTGCGGGACGACTATGTGCCGGAGGGGGCGCTGATTTTTCTGACCCAGTTCAAGCGCACCTGGCTAGAGTGGGCCAAACTCGATCCCCTGGTGGCCTACGCGGAGCACCCCGATGGCCCCCTCCCCCATCAGCCCACCCTGCCCGTGGTGGTCATTCAAACCTCTCGCCCCAAGGCCAAAACCCTGCTGCAAAACCTACAACAGGCCAACGGGGTTCAGGCCGTGTGTTTTAATCCGGGCAGCGATCCCTTCAGCGGCATCCACGTTGAACTGGGACTGATTCAAACGGGGGATGGCGAGCTACACCTGTTTGCAGAGTACGAAAGTGGCCCGAGTCCCGACCAGCGCCTCCTAGGACAATGGAACCGGTGGCAACAGGCCAGTCAAGGCTGTTGTGCCGTCGTCATTACCCGGGGCATCACCGGACAGGCCAAGGGAAACCCAGGGCCAAAGGACATC
Source organism: Leptolyngbya sp. (assembly GCA_035285305.1). Classification (GTDB taxonomy): domain Bacteria; phylum Cyanobacteriota; class Cyanobacteriia; order Phormidesmidales; family Phormidesmidaceae; genus Nodosilinea. The sequence continues at coordinate 11,362 of JAYKHF010000014.1, read as the reverse complement.
ATTGGCGTGTTTGAGGCCCGCCACCGCACCCCCGCCGATCTCAACTTACCGCCCCTACTGCTCCAATACGCCGCTGACTGGGATCTCGACTGAGGGCCGTTTGTCCTCAGTCCTGGACAGTGCGCACCCCGGCAACTTGGTATAATCCCCTGCAACATCATCCACAAGGGAATAAGGGTCATGGCGGAGTGGCAGATCGTTGAGGGCGGCGTAACGGCTCCCAAGGGGTTTCAGGCAGCGGGGATTACGGCGGGGCTCAAGCCCTCCGGGGCACCGGATTTGGCCCTGATTTATTCCGAATGCGACGCCATTGCGGCGGGGGTATTCACCACCAGCCATGTGCGGGCCGCCTGTGTAGACTACTGCCGCCAGCGCCTCGAGGCCCGGGCGAGCAGCCGTGCCATTTTGGTGAACGCCGGACAGGCCAATGCCTGCACGGGCAACCAGGGCTGGGTAGACGCCGTAGACAGCGCCGAAACCCTCGCTGCGGCTCTGAATATCCCTGCCGATGCGGTGTTAATTGCCTCCACCGGGGTGATTGGCCAGCGGCTCAAAATGGATCAGCTCAAAGCGGGCATTCCCAACCTGGTACAAGCCCTCTCCCCCACGGGCTCCGATGCAGCCGCCTCCGCCATCATCACCACCGACCTCGTGCCCAAAACCATCGCTATGGAGACCCTCCTCCACGACCGCCCGGTGCGGATTGGCGGCATTGCTAAGGGGTCGGGCATGATTCACCCCAACATGGCCACCATGCTCTCCTTCGTCACCTGCGATGCCACGGTTTCCCCCACCCTGTGGCAGGATATGCTGCGCCGCGCCGCCGACCGCAGTTTCAACCAAATCACCGTGGATGGCGACACCAGCACCAACGATTCCCTCATCGCCCTAGCCAACGGCGAATCTCGCACCCCCGCCATCACCGACGAAGGCCCCGAGGCCGAGCAGCTTGAGGCCATGCTCACCGCCGTCTGCCAATACCTGGCCAAGTCCATCGCCCGCGACGGCGAAGGGGCCACCTGTTTGATTGAAGTCACCGTCTCCGGGGCCGTGAACCAAGCCGCCGCCAACCAAGTGGCCCGCACCATCGCCGGATCCTCCCTGGTCAAGTCCGCCATCTTTGGCCACGACCCCAACTGGGGCCGCATCGCCGCCGCCGCCGGACGGGCGGGCGTCACCTTCGACCAAGACGACCTGCGGGTTCAACTGGGCGACTTTTTGCTCATGGATCACGGCCAACCCCTGGTCTTTGATCGCCCCGCCGCCAGCGCCTACCTCACCCAGGCTAGCCAAGGGGAATACCTCAAAACCGACACCGTGGCCATCCAAGTCTCCATCGGCGATGGCCCCGGCCTGGGCCAAGCCTGGGGCTGCGACCTCAGCTACGACTACGTGAAAATCAACGCCGAATACACCACCTAGGATCAGCAATTCTCAGGATGATGCGTTTCAGGGAAGATGATATCGCTCGGTGAAGGATGTACCGTTCGGGCTGAGCGGTGAGCCTGTCGAACCGTCGCAGCCCAGCGGAGTCACGCCTTTCGACAAGCTCAAGGCGAATGGAGACGAGCCAACCTGAGCATTGCTGACCTAGCACAGTGATCGCTCCCGACTCCCGACTCCCCCAATCCAACCAAAGCCAGATGATATGATAGGCTCACGTTGTTGCTGTATCGAGTCTTAAGGAGTTCGACCGTGGTTGAGCCGTTACTGAGTGGCATTGTTCTGGGGCTAATTCCGGTGACGCTGGCGGGTCTGTTTGTGGCGGCCTACCTGCAATACCGTCGGGGCAACCAGTTTGACCTGTAGGGCTAGGTTTTGGGATCAGCCCTGAACGCGCTGATCTCCCCTTGGGCCAGATAGGCCGCCCCCACAGCCGCCTCGGTTGAGGGGGCTATTTTTATGGGAACTTGCAGTAAGCGCTGCCGAATCTCGGCCCAGGGGGCATTCTTGGCTCCACCCCCAGCGGTGTAAACCCGCTCTAGGGGCGATGATCCCCGTTCAACGAGTAAATCATAGCCCCGCTGTTCGATGCGGGCGATGCCCAGCAGCAACCCGTGGAGAAAGGCCCCATCATCGGCAGGGCGCGGGGTCAGCCTAGGGGCAAGCTGGGGATCGTTGATGGGAAAGCGCTCTCCGGGCTGGATCAGGGGGTAATAATCCAGGTCAATCACGGCGGCAGGGTTGATCCGTTGGCTGAGGCGATCTAGGGCGTCGGCGTTGAAAAAACGCTTCAGCACCGCTCCCCCCGTGTTAGAGGCTCCTCCGGCCAGCCAGAAATCCCCCAGGCGGTGGCTGTAAATCCCGTACTCGCTGGCCTCGACCCGCTGGGCGCTGAGCAATTTAATCGCCAAGGTTGACCCCAGGGAGGTGACGCCATCCCCTACCTGATCGGCCCCACTGGCCAAGAAAGCGGCAATGCTGTCGGTGGTACCTGCGACGACTTCGCAGTGAGGCGATAGGCCAAACTGCCGCACGATATCCGCCGTGACTCGTCCTACGACCGCGCCTGGTACCAATACGTCAGGCAATAGGGATGTCCAGGGTTGCCGAAGCATAGCATCAGGATAGGCCATGGCCCCCGGGTCGTAGCCCAGCTTGAGGCTGTTGTGATAGTCGCTGATGCCCCAGCGTCCGTGCAGGTGGGCGCTGAGCCAGTCGGCCTGGTGCAAAAGATAGCGGCCCCGTTGCCACAGATCGGGGGTGAGGTGTGCCTGCCACCACAGTAGCTTGGCCAAGCTAGCGGTAGCGCTACCGGCTGAACTATCGGCAGGGACAAGGGCTTTCACCTGGGGTAAGACCGATTTTCCTCGGTCATCGTGGTACATCAGCGCCGGGACTAGGGGCTGGCCTTGGTGATCGCACAACAGCACTGTGCCCGAGGTGCCATCCAGGGCAATGCGCCCAATTTGAGGCTTCAGGTTTGACGGCAAGGCATCTAGAACCGCCAACAAAGTCCTTCGCCAAGCGACATAGGATTGCGGCGGATCCCCATAGTCGGATCGGTAGGCCCATCGCTCCCGCCGCTGATCATCCACCACCGCCGCCCGCACCCCAGAGGTGCCGAAATCTATCCCAAGGGCCAACGCCATGTGTATTTCCCACCCCAGACACATCAAAGGCACGACGGTTCACAGAACAGCCGTGCCTTGATTCGAGCATGACGCCCGTTTTCCGAGACTGGGCTTAGACGCTCAGTTCGCTAAATTCGCGGCACATATAGTCGAAGGGGGCATCCACCACGCTGGGGTCAGTCACGCCCGCTTCGGCCACCTTGGCCTTCACAATATCCTTCATGATTTGGATGCCGACTACGGTGGGGCCAATGGGCACACCGAGGGCGTTGTAGGTTTCGCGCAGACCCGCCAACACCCGCTCATCCAGCAGGTCAGAATCACCAGCGACGAGGGCATAGCTGCCGTAGCGGAGGTAGTAATCCATATCGCGCAGGCAGGCGGCATAGCGACGGGTGGTGTAGGCATTGCCACCGGGGCGAATCAGTTCAGGCACCTGGGCAAACAGGGCAGAACCAGCCGCCTTCACAATTTCTGAGGCGTTAGCACTGATGACGGCTGCCGCTTTCACCCGATCCATGCCGCTATCGAAGTAGGACTTGATAGAGCTGAGGGCGCTTTGATCGAGGTAGCGCCCCGTGTTGTCGTAGGTCTTGATCAGCGTCGTTACGGCATCCCGCATGGATTGTATCTCCCAACTCTCACTGGACAAACAGCAATGATTTGATTCAAACCCGATTGGCGCTTCACTCAGGGGACGTTCACCGCGCTTCGGCAAGTCTGATTCTCGTGAAAGTTTACCACGGGGGTTTATCCCCCAAGATCCCCAGACCTATTCCAGGGGGCTCTTTATGAGGGAATTGTTACAAAAGCACATATTTCGCCATCAAGGGCCGAGTCGATGCCCCGATCTCCCGCTGTTCGAGGAGTGAGAATCTGACGCTAACGAGGCGCAATGGCCTGATTTGGAGCCAGGGCGTTCGGTGTTCTGGCGATGTATCAGCCGGTACCCATAGGTATCGACCTGTATCAAACCTGGATCAAAATCGATGTCCTAAAGCCCATGAACGGCGGCGGCATTGTTACGATTTGCCCGATTTTTGCCCCCAAAGCCTTGATTTCTGGGATAAGCGAGGGTTGTTATGTTGCTATCTCCTGACAAAGGGTAGCTCCTGATACAAAATATGCGTACCCCTATCCATAGGATGGGGCAGATAAATCAATGCTGTGGCAGGAACCCTGCAACGTGGTGCGCTTTGGCTCGGCCAGAGGAGTTCGCGTTCTGGGGTGGGTTGAGTATCGCCAGCTTGGCCGTTGGAAAAACGCTCTCTGCCACCACCAAGTCCCATCAAGGGGCTCACAGCATTGGTTTATGGCCTATTTTCAACGCTTGTAGAGGTTAAGGAGTAGTTCATGGCAACCCCAGCAGACATCCTGAAATGGATTGAGGATGACGGGATTGAGTTGATCGACCTGAAATTCATCGACATGCCAGGGATTTGGCAGCACCTCACCCTGCACAAAAGCCAAATTGACGAGAGCAGCTTTACCGATGGGGTAGCGTTCGATGGTTCCAGCATCCGGGGCTGGAAGGCCATTAACGAATCCGACATGATGATGGTGCCCGATCCAAATACCGCCTGGATCGATCCCTTCATGGCTCACAAAACCCTGAGCATGATCTGCACCATCAAGGAGCCTCGGACGGGCGAACTGTATTCCCGTTGCCCCCGCGCCATCGCCACCAAGGCCATCGAATACATGAAGTCCACGGGCCTCGGCGATACCGCCTTCTTTGGCCCCGAAGCGGAATTCTTTATCTTTGATGACGTGCGCTTCGACCAAAACGAGCACTCCGCCTACTACTACGTAGACAGCGTGGAAGGCCGTTGGAACACGGGTAAGGAAGAAAAAGACGAGTTCGGCGTTAGCCGAAATCTGGGTTACAAACCCCGCTACAAAGAGGGCTACTTCCCCGTCGCCCCCACCGATACCTCCCAGGACATGCGTAGCGAAATGCTGCTGACCATGGCCCAACTGGGGGTGCCCATCGAGAAGCACCACCACGAAGTGGCCACGGGTGGTCAGTGCGAACTGGGGATCCGCTTCGGCAAGCTGGTGGAAGCCGCCGACTGGCTGATGATCTATAAGTACTGCATCAAGAACGTCGCCAAGAAGTACGGTAAAACCGTCACCTTCATGCCCAAGCCCCTGTTCAACGACAACGGCTCCGGGATGCACACCCACCAGTCGATCTGGAACGATGGTCAGCCCATGTTTGCCGGTGACAAATATGCTGGCCTTAGCCAAATGGCCCTGTGGTACATCGGTGGTATCCTCAAGCACGCCCCCGCGCTGCTGGCCCTGACCAACCCCACCACCACCTCCTACAAGCGGCTGGTGCCCGGTTTCGAGGCTCCGGTGAACCTAGCCTACTCCCAGGGCAACCGTTCCGCCTCCGTGCGGATTCCCCTCTCCGGCGACAACCCCAAGGCCAAGCGTCTGGAGTTCCGTTGTCCCGATGCCACCTCCAACCCCTACCTGGCCTTTGCCGCCATGCTCTGTGCGGGCATCGACGGCATCAAGAACCAGATCGACCCCGGCGATCCCCTAGATGTGGACATCTACGACCTCAGCCCCGAGGAACTGGCCAAGATTCCCTCTACCCCTGGTTCTCTGCTGGATGCCCTCAAGGCCCTGGAAGCGGATCACGAGTTCCTGACCAGCACCGGCGTATTCACCGAAGACTTCATCAGCAACTGGATCGAGTACAAGCTCGATAACGAAGTCAACCCCATGCGCCTGCGTCCCCACCCCTACGAACTAGCGCTCTACTACGATTGCTAGAGTCCTAATCCAGCCCCTCTCACCAACAGGGGTAGGGGGCTTGGGTAGGGTCTTTCTGATAAAGGGCTGCGTTCTCCAGAACGCAGCCCTTTGTTGTCGGGAGGGCTGAGTCGGGAGGGACTGATACTGATAGCGCTTGAGCCAATGCGCTTAGGACAATGCACTGACTAGGCGATCCGTTCGGACTTCGACAGGCTCAGCCCAAACGGATCGCCTGGACAAAAACCCCTCGCCCAGGACGGGCGAGGGGCTAGGGTTAGGAGCGACTTTCCAAACGCTAGGATTTTGTCGGGCAGTTCCCGATGGCTGAACCCTGTGGTGCTTACCAGCTCCGGGTGGGGGCTAGGGCATGGCCACGAATCAGGCTACCAACGGTTTTGGCGGTGATTTTCATCTGCACTAGGGGGTTGGCAGGCACCACGGTTTTGTAGAGGTAGCTGTCAAAGGTGAGCTTCTGCACGTCGATGTCGGAGCACATTTCCACGAAGGCTTCGCGGGTGGCATCGGAACGGTAGAACACCGTTTGCAGCAGATCCAGCACCTTGTAGGTCATGCCGTACTGCTTATCCCAGCGCTTCAGGTACACCTTGAGGTCAGCCTCGGTGGGAATGCGCTGGCCACCGTTGGAGAATTCCACGATGGTCTCGGCGCACATCCGGGCCGACTTGGCGGCAAAGTAGATGCCTTCGCCGGAGGACTTGGTGACGGTACCGGCGGCATCACCCACCAGGGCCACCCGACCAACGACGCGGCGAGGACGGGGATGCTCAGGGATGGGGTGGGCTTCCACTTTGATGATTTCGCCGCCTTCCAGACGCTTGGCCGCCCGGGCGCGGATTCCGGCCTGAAGCTGCTTGATTTTGGCTTGGTTGACCCGCATGGTGCCGGTGCCCACGGCGACGTGATCGTACTTGGGGAACACCCAGGCATAGAAGTCGGGGGAGACATCGTTACCCACGTACATTTCCGCCAGGTCTTCGTAGTAGGCCATTTTGTCTTCGGGCAGACGAATCCGCTCTTGGAAGGCGATGGCGTAGTTGTAGTCCCCGGCGTCGATGGCCTTGGCCACGCGGGAGTTGGCCCCATCGGCCCCAATCACCAGATCCACTTGCAGGGATTTGTTATCGCCCACCAGACCATCTTCGCGGTGCTCGGTGTAGTGCAGGGTGTAGGGTTCCTGGCTAGACTTGGGCAGGTCTAGGGCGTAGACGGTACCGTTGATCAGCTTGGCTCCAAGCTTAGCCGCACGATCCCGCATGAAGCCATCCATCACCTCACGGCGGCACATACCGATGTACTCGTCATCCTTCAGCGTGCTGCCGATGTTGACTTCAATATTCGAGGGGGAGATCATCTTCATCTTCCGCACCCGGCGGTCGATGATGCTGGGGGGCAGGTCAAACTCATCCACCATGCAGAGGGGAATGGCCCCACCGCAAGGCTTGGCGTTGTCTAACTTGCGCTCAAACAAATAGGTTTCGATACCCGCTTTTACCAACGTCTCGGCAGCCGAGGAGCCTGCCGGACCTGATCCTACTACTGCTACCCGAAGTGACAAGGATGTGTCTCCCGAAATCGTGAAAAGCTACGAGAGGCATCCTATCACGGCAATTTGGGAGGATCGGGCTGCCTGTGAACGGTTGTAACCGGATTGAAACACTCGTTTACAAAGTGACATCTGAATGGGTGCAGGATCTATTCTTTAGCCAGAGAGTTTTCTATTAACGGCGGGGGATGGCCCCCGTCAACGCCCCTAGCTTGCCCCGGCCCCCGGCCCCAAATTCCTTTAGACTGGGGGCAAAGGCTCCCCCGTTCTCCCCGGCGATGCTGCGATGCGTTTCAAGAACCAATCCACCCGGTCGCAACTGCCAGAGGTGAACCTGGTGCCGATGATGGATGTGCTGATGACGGTACTGACCTTCTTCATCATGATTTCCATGGGGTTGACCGGGCAACCGATCCCCAACGTCAACCTGCCCCAGGCGGTGGCCGAGGGCGGTTTGGGCGAGGATGGGGTGATCGCGGTGGCGGCCCTCGTGGTGGGCCTAGACCAGGGGGGAAACCTGGTGCTAGACGACGAGATTATCTCCTGGAACCAGCTTGATCAGGCCGTACGCACCTACTTGACCCAGAACCCAGAGGGCCGTCTGGTGTTGAAGGCCGACCGCACCCTGGCCTACCGTGACATCGCTCAGATCTTGGCGGATCTGCGCACCATCGGCGGCCATCGCGTGTCCTTGGCGGTGGAATAGTGGCTAGCGCAGTTCCTCGGGCATGGCCGCAGGCTGGACGGTGAGGGTGCGATCATTGCCGCCGCGATGAATGTCCAGGGTCAAGTCTTGGCCGATTTGGCTGAGCTCCACTTGGCTTTGCACCTCGGTTGGGTTGTTGACGTCCTGGTTGTTAATGCGTTGGATGATATCCCCTGGCTGGAGGCCCGCCGCCTGGGCAGGGCTGCCGTCTAAGACGCGCACAATTAACACCCCAGACTCGTCCGGTGGGATATTCATCTGCTGCTGGGCGTTGATCTCGGCGATGGTTTCCGGCGTGAGTTCCACCATTTGAATGCCTAGGAAGGGGTGCTGTACCTCGCCGGTGGCAAACAGTTCATCGGCAATGCGCTTGGCGGTTTCGATGGGGATGGCAAACCCTAGCCCCTGGGCATTGGCGCGAATGGCCGTGTTCATGCCAATCACTTCCCCACGGTCATTCAGCAGGGGGCCACCGGAGTTACCGGGATTGATGGCGGCATCCGTTTGGATGAACTGCACCCGTTTATCGGGGATGCCCACCTGGTTACTGGTGCGGCCAATGGCGCTAATGATGCCAGCGGTGACGGTGTTATCTAGGCCGAGGGGGTTGCCAATGGCAATGGCCCACTGGCCGGGGGACAGGTTGGCGGTGCTGCCCAGCCGCACCGTGGGCAGGGGATCCGTCGCGTCAATCTTCACCACCGCCACATCGGTGACGGAATCTACCCCCGCCACTTGGCCCTCAAAGGTGCGTCCATCACGGAGCGTCACCGTCACCGTACGGGTGCCATCGACCACATGGGCATTGGTGAGAATACGGCCATCGGCGCTGAGAATAAACCCTGACCCCGTGCCCTGCTCTAGGCGATCTGGGGCCAATTCGGGCGGCATCTCCTCACCAAAGAAGCGCCGAAATAAGGGGTTATTAAAGGTGTCGGGGCTTAATTGAGAGACTGACCGTTCCGCATCGATGCGTACCACCGCTGGCCCCACCTGTTCCACGGCGCTGGCAATAAAGTTGGAGGCGGCCATGGCCAACGGGGCCGAGGACGGCGCAACTTCGGGCTCGGCGGGAAGGGAGAGAGTGGTCAGGGAGGACGTTGCGGCGTTGACCTCAGGACTGGGCTCCGCCGATGCCATGAGGTGATCGACATAGTGATGTCCGGCCCAGCCTACACCACCGCCCAGGGCCAAGGCGGCAGCCATCCAGACCGATTGCAATCCCATTCCGCCCATACGACCTCCTCTTGTTCAGGTCTACCCGTGCCCCGGCAAGGCCATCGCCTTACCCTGTCCCAGGCTACCGTCGATTGATATCCGATGTTTTCACGGTCACGGTTTGTGCTTTTACTGTAGCGAATATCCCTTGATTTATGACCAGATTGGCCACAATACGGATCACAGCGCCCCCAGGGAGAACCCCTAGGGATCGGGATCCAACGGATGGCCCTAGCCAAGAGGATGGGGAGGGGAATCCGCCCCCTAGTGGGGGCTTATTGCTACCGCCTTCAGGCCTTGGGAGGTTGGATTCCGGGTTACATTGGGCATTGTTCCCATGCCGCCCCTAACACCATGTCTGACTACACTGGACGCATTTTGCTCGTTGACGATGAGCCCGGTCTGCGGGAAGCCGTGCAGGCCTACCTAGAAGATAGCGGCTTTGCCGTTCGCACCGCCAGCAATGCCCAGGAAGGCTGGGCCTTACTCCAGGAGGACACCCCCGACGTCCTGATCTCCGACATTATGATGCCCCAGGTAGACGGCCATGCATTTTTAGCCCAAGTGCGGGAGGATGTGCGCTTCAAGGGGTTGCCCGTGGTCTTCCTCACCGCCCGGGGCATGACCAAGGATCGGATCCAAGGCTATAACTCCGGCTGCGATGCCTATCTGTCTAAGCCCTTTGACCCCGAGGAACTGGTGGCGGTGGTGGGCAACTTGATTGAACGACGCGCCGCCCAAAGCCCCGACACCGGAGACCTGCCCGACATCGCGGTGATGGCCCGCCAAATTGAGGAAATTAAAGCCATGCTGACCCAAAAGGGCGGTCTGGTTAAAATGACCTCCGATGTCAATATCGACCTCACCCCCCGCGAGCAAAGTGTCCTGGATTTGGTCGCAGAGGGATTGATGAACAAAGAAATTGCCAGCCGCCTCGACACCAGCGTCCGCAATGTTGAGAAGTACGTCAGCCGTCTCTTCAGCAAGACGGGCACCAACAGCCGCACCGAACTCGTCCGCTTTGCCTTAGAACATGGCCTTGTCAGCTAGCCTCCCCCGACGGAGCCCCCGAGGGTTGCGGGATGGGTTGTCCTGATCCGACGGCGAGCCTTAGGCCGGTAGGCTGGCCCGACTGGGATATTGGCGCAACAAGGTTAGCAGTTGTTGGCGGTTGAAGCTGCGCGGATCCATGCGGTTGCCCGCCCGATCCACCGCTTGGTGGGTGGTGATGCGACTCTCGGGAATGGTGGTTTGGGCCAGCAACCAAGCCAGGGAGGTGTACTGAGCCTGGGTATAGCCACTGTGGCTGCGGCGGTTGTTCATGCCATCCCCTGGGGTTTCTAGGGAGACATGGTAGGCAAAGTTATTGACCGACGGAGGAAAATTGGGGTTGGTACGGGCGGTTTCGGGGCCATTGGGGCCGTCGAACACCGAATTTCCGGCCCCAAAGGCCCGTTTTTCCGGCGGCACAATGTAGTAGATGGTGCCATCGCGGCCAATCAGGGCGTGGTAGCTCACCTGGTCGGCATCGCGGGCATGGTAGGTGCGAAAGAGGTTAATGGCGCTCTGGGCCGACCCCACGGTTTCGTGGAGGACGGCAATGAAGTCTTGGGCGAGGGGTTGGCCGTTGGCATCGGTGGCGAAGCGATCGCCATAGTTGCTGGGATCGGCTAGGGTCACCACCTGGCGGGGAGTCGCCTGGGCCAACAGCGTCGCATCGGGCAGGGCCGGGAGGGTAAAGTCCGTAGGGCCAGCCTCTAGGGCTTGGCGCGGGGCCAGGGCCACCACCGGAGGCAAGGGGGGCAATCCTAGGCCCGTGGGGCTGGCTGGCAGCGGCATCGTGGCCTGGGCGGGATGGCTCGACCATCCCACAACCACCATGAGCATGAGGCTAAACAGCCCGATCATCCAACGACGTGTCATGGTGCGATGGCCTCCTTTAGAAATAGCCGTCTAGCAATAGCCGTCATAGCCGACATCAAATACCCAATATAAAGCCTCGAAATCATAGGTAGCCCATGCTCCAAGGAA
>JAYKHF010000013.1:0-6335 GCA_035285305.1 Leptolyngbya sp. | reverse complement strand
TTGACTGACAAAACTAGCTAGAACCCGTATCTGTCAAAGGGTCAGGAGACCTGACCCCTCCATGGCCCGAATGCGGTAGGGGCGCGGTTTCCGCGCCCGGTGTAGAATCTTTTGTCAGCCAACCAGCCGTCGGGCAGACCTACGTCTGCCCGACGGTGTTTTTAGCGATTGGTCAATGGTTCTGTTCTGCCGATCCTCAGGCTGTGGGCCTCCGGCTAATGGGCCGAGAAGATCATGCTGCCGCTGTCGTACATCAATTCAACGATCAGTTGACCATCGCGGAAGAAGTAGCTGTTGGCGCTATCTAGGCCGCGCAGGAAGGCGGCATCGGAGGAACCCTCGGGGCAGGCCATGCGGGTGGTGGCCACCCCAGAGATGGTGAGACGGTTGTCGGCATCGGTAGCAAAGCTGCCCCGGCCCCGGTTGCAGTCGGCTTGCACCACCACGCTACCATCGTCCATAAATTCGATGGTGTAGTTTTCAGGATCGCTGGGAACGGTTTGCGAATCGTCGTTCATTTGGATGCGCTGGAGTTTCCACACCTGGCCCACCAGGCTAGGGGCTGCCGCTTCCTGGAACCGCATGGTGCCACTGTCAGAGGCAAGGTCGATGAAGAGTTGGCCATCTTGGAAGAAAAACAGATCGGCATTGTTTAGGGCTTGGGTAAAGTCATTTCCGATGGAGCCTTCGGGACAGGCGGCCAGGGTGGTGGCCATGGGCATTACGCTGAGGCGACCAGGTTCGGGCACCATAAAGTTGCCCAGGCCTCGGTTGCAATCGGCCCGCACCGTCATCGATCCGTCGTCCATAAACTCGACGGTATAGTTTTCCGGGGGGTCGGCCACCAACTGCTGGCCATCGTTAAACTGGATGTCCTGGAGTTCCCAGACGCGCCCTGTGAGGGATACCGTTTCAGCGGGGGAGAAGGTCATGGTGCCACTGTCGGAGGCCAGGTCAATGAACAGATCGTCGCCCTGGAAGAAGACCAGATTGGCGTTGCCCAGGCTTTGTAGGAAGCGAGTGTCGAGGGAACCTTCGGGGCAGGCGGCGGTGGTGGTGGGGCCAAGGGCGATGGTAATGCGGCTATCGGTCAGGGTAAAGGCTCCAGCGGCGCGATTACAGTCGGCCCGAATCAACACCTCCCCAACCTCCGTAAACTCGACCGTGTAGTTCTCGGGTGGATCGGCCACGAACTGGGTGCCGTCGTTCATCTGAATTTGCTGAAGTTCCCAGACGGTGCCGACTAGGGCATCTTTCTCGTCCAGGCTCACGGGCACCATACAGGACGCTCCCATCCAGGCGACGGAGGCGGTTAAAAAAGCGGTAGTACGAAAGGCTTTCATAGATTTACGTAACGCAATGATTTGACAAGGATTTAGGCCCAGATCGGTGACGACCTTGGACGAGCCTACCCACAAGATGGAAACCGTACACAACACACACCAAGGCTGCCCTCTATGGTGACAGAACCCACCGAAGGGAGGCAATTTATATTCAAAAAACGTGAATTTCTCAGAATTTTGCCCAGGTCGGTCAATGGGGCCAAGGTATCCACCAACGATGGGGATCTGATCGCCTCGGGAGCGCTATGGGATCTTGGCCGTTTCCCCCACCGAGTCCCCTGTTCCGATCTCCCTCGAACCTGGAACGTTCGAGGGTGAACAGAGGGGCCATACCGTTTTAAGGCGATCTAAAAAGGCATGGACGGGCGGCGGCAACAGGGCATCTTTGAGCACAATCACGCCGATGGTGCGGGCGAGGGGCATGGGAAGTTCCGCCACTTGCAGGTGCGGCGGAATGGGCTCGGCGGCCAGTCGGGCCATGATGGTAGCCCCTAGCCCCCGCTTGACCATGCTGAGAATCGTCGAGTCTTCCCGGATGGAGTAGGCGGGGGTTAGGGCTTGGCCGTGGCGACGCAGGAGTTTTTCGAGGTATTGGCGATCGCCGTCGTCGCTGGGGGTGAGGATGAGGGGATAGGCGGCTAAATCGGCCCAGGTGATCGGATTGGGGACGGGGGCAGCGGCAGGCGGCAGCAGCACGAGGTAATGATCCCGCAGCAGTTCCCAGCTTTCAAAATCGGGTTTGGTGGGCAGATAGGTAAAGCCCACATCGGCATGGCCCTGACGTACGGCATCTTCCACCATTTCGTAGTGGGATTTTTCGTCGATGGTGATGGGAATGTGGGGATACTGCTCCCGAAACTGACGGATCACCTCCGGCAAAATGTGGGTAGCCACACTGCGAAAGGCCGCTAGACGAACTTCGCCACTTTGCAAGCCCTTGGCCAGATCGGCCTGGTGACACAGGTTTTGCAAGGATCGCAGCACCAGGCGAGCTTCCTCGGTAATGTGTTGGCCCACGGGGGTAAGCACAGCCCCCTGACGGCTGCGGCTGAGCAACATCACCCCGAGTTCGTCCTCCAGGGTGGCGATGGCGTGGCTCACCGCCGACTGGGACAAATCCATGTGTAGGGCGGCTTCGCTGAAGGAACCCGTGTCGGCAATGGTGACGAGGGCGCGAAGCTGCGATAGCTTAACGCGGTGGGGATCGGCCTTGGCCATGGGGTTAGCGCTCCTGCCGCACCGTGATGGAACTGAGGGACTGACCGGGGGGCAAATCCACAAACACCGGATCGCCCGCCTGAAGACCATTGGTAACCTGAATGTGATCGTCCACCTGGGGGCCAAGGGTAACCGGTTGAAACAGAATATCGCGACGGTTCCCCGGCACCAGCACCCCGGTTTGCCCCGCCTGGGTCACCACCGCCACCGTCGGCACCACCAGGGCCTCCGCCAGTTGGTCGCCAATGAAGGCCACATCTACGTTCATGTTAGACCGTAGCCGATCCTTGCCCTCCGTGAGTTCAATGCGCACCTGGAATAGGGTGACATTCTGGCGATTGATGGCCTCCGGGGCCACCAGTTTCACCCGTCCTGCAAAGGTTTCTCCTGGGAAGGCATCGGCCACCACCTCCACCCGCTGGCCTACGGCAATCACGCTGATGTCGGCTTCGGGTACCTCAGCCAGCACCTCCAAGTCCTGGGCCAGGGCCACAATCGCCGTTGAAGAGGCCGAAGAAGCGTCGGAGGCCGTGGTGGTTGGCGTCACAAAGGCCCCAATGGCAGCAAAGCGCTGGGTGACGGTGCCCGCAAAGGGGGCACGAATCAGGGTGTCCTCCAGCCGCACCAGGGTCGATTGCAACTGGGCCTGGGCCTGGGCAAGGCGGGCCTCGGCCTGGGCGATGGCTTCGGGTTCCGGCAGGTTGCGCAGATCCTCCGCCCGTTCCTGGGCTTCCCGTACCAGGGCCTGGGCTTGGTCTACCCCGGCTTGGGCGCTGCGGCGTTCCCGCTCGGCGTTGTCCAACTCAGTGCGGGCCACAGCCCCATCACGATGCAAGCGCTGAATCCGTTGCAGATTGTCCGTCGCCAAGTCCAGCCGCGCCTGACTATCCCGCCCCTGGGCCTGGGCAGCGGTAACGGCGGCTTCGGCCTGGGCAATTTCCTGGGGCCGACTCCCTTGGCGCACATCTTGCAGAGTAGCCACCGCCTCATCCACCGCCGCCCGACTTTGCGCCACCTGCGCCGCCACATCCGCGCTATCCATGCGGGCAATGGGCTGGCCCTGAATCACCTGATCCCCCTGCTCCACATACAACTCGGTCACAATCCCAGCGGTCTTAGGGCTGAGGTTCGCCGTCTGCACCGGACGCACCGTACCGCTGGCGCTAATCCGCACCGTAATCGGCTGAAGGCTGGCTTCGGTAGTGTAGGCAGCAATGTCGTAGGCGGGCCGATTGCGCCCCAACGACCAAGCCACCCCGCCCCCCGCCACCAGCAGCACCGCCAGCCCTCCCCCCAGCCACAGCCAGGGGCGACGCAGTTTGCCAATCACAGGAATCTTCATCGGAGCACACCAGGAACACGGCGGGGCAAATCCCATTGTAGGACGGGCCATTGGCCGCAGGCCGCGCAACGACTTGTATAAGAGATCCGAAAAAATGCCCAGGCTTCTGGTTCCCTTGAGCCTCCCGGAGGGCATTGATGGCCCAATCCCTCTAATAGCCACGCTTTACAAACAACTGCTACCCGCAATGATCTGACCACTGTTTTAGGCAAACACTGGAACCCTTGGTTTATTCTTAAACTAAGGCACTGTGCTAGAAGCCTGAGGCTCGTACGCTACCGTTGGTGATCAAAAACTGTCCGGAGTCTTGCACTCGAATTTTCGTAAACCTTCTTACCCAAAACATCGAAAGACAATGAAAAAAATCTTGCTGGATCTAATTGATAGAACAATGAAAAGGAGAGGAAAGCTAATCAAAAATATTGACAGAATTGCCGTGCGTATTCACAAAGCATACGAGAATCTTGATTACAACTTTAAAAAAAATGGAGAATTTTCAGTTCTACTAAAAATATCAGAGTCTCAAAAGGAAATCAAAACTATCCTTGATGTGGGCGCAAACAATGGCGACTGATCTAAATGCACGTCACAATTATTTCCAAATACCACGATTCATGCATTTGAAATCGTTCCCGAAACATTCAAAATCCTTGATCTCAGCCTGAGAAAATATGAAAATGCCATTTGTCACGGAGTTGGTCTTTCCGACTCTGAAGGAAGTATGCCCGTATTTTTCTCCCCTGATAAAAATGGGATTTCAACTTGCACACCTAACTTCTCAGAAGATTTCCATAAGATTGAAACCTGCTGCATTAAAGCTTCAGTGACAACTGGCGACAAGTTCTGCATGGAAAATAGTATTGATTCGATTGACTATCTCAAGATTGATGTTGAAGGACATGAGAATAAAGTTCTAAAAGGGTTTGAAAATATGCTGAAGGCGGGAAAAGTCAAGGTAATTCAGTTTGAGTATGGATATGTTAATGTGCTTACTCATTTTTTGCTCAAAGATTTTTATGAGTATTTAGAGCCTTTCAACTATAAGATTGGGAAAATATACCCATCCTACGTAGATTTCCGTAAATATAATTATTATGACGAAAACTTTTACGGGCCTAATTACCTGGCAGTTCATACATCTTACCCTTGGATTATTGATCTTTTGAGTAAGTAGGGTGGGCACTGCCCACCACCTGGCAGAGGGCATTGCTGCATGAGCCAAACATTAGAAGATACGAGTGATTGTTCTGTGCAAGCTCGGAACTTTGTCCATCAGGTCAAGGAATATTTAGAAAAGCGATGATCTTCCCTGAACTCACCCTTTGCATCCACAGGAGGAATAGTAGCCCCTGTTCTCTTTTCGGGTAGAACAGGAGGATAGTTACAATAAAATCAACCGAGCTAGGCAAGGTATTCATGTTGATTCAAAAAATTGTGCAAGAACTCCAGGGTATCCCCGAAGACAAGCTAGAAGAAATCTTCGACCTCATCCACTATTTTCGTTTGGGCCTAGCCAACGAGGCATCCCAACCCCGCACCCCCGGTCTTCTCCCCGGACAACTCAGCGATACCTTCTTTGACCCCCTCCCAGAAGAGGAACTTCAACAGTGGGAATAACCTACCTCCTCGATACCCACATTTTGCTGTGGTGGATCTTCAACGATCCAAAGCTAGATGAGGCTTGCCGCACGATTATCACCAACCCTAGCCATCGAATCCTCGTCAGTAGTGCCTCGGCCTGGGAAATTGCCACCAAATATCGCATTGGCAAATTACCAGCGGCGAAAACCCTAGTGGCTACCTATTCAGCAACCTTAAAACGCGCCAATTTTGAAGAACTTGCCATTACTGCCAACCATACCCTAAGAGCCGGAAGACTGCCCATTGCCCATCGCGACCCCTTTGATCGTATGCTTATGGCCCAAGCTGAACTAGAAAACATCCCCATCATTACCGACGATCCAGCCTTCCAGACTGGTTTCATTCAAGTAATCTCTAGTAAGTAGGCTAGAGTAAGGGCACTGGCCTGCTAAGGTGGGATGCCTCTTGGAGCCACTGCTACGCAAGGACTTTTGGCAACGAGAAATCAAGGATCATACTTTTAGAAACCAGTGCCGTGTTGCGTTGCTGTTTGATGGGGAAGCCGAAAGCGCCCGTGGCCTGGTTGGCTGACAAAAAATCTGCACCGGGCGCGGTAACCGCGCCCCTACCGCATTCGGGCCATGTAGGGGGTAGGTCTCCTGACCCTTGGACAGATAAGGGTCCTAGCCAGTTTTCTGAGTCAACCAGGCTCGTTGCAGATCAGTAATTCTCATTTTGGGGCCAAGCCTCCAGGCAGTAGGGGGGCGATGATGGCACCTAGGTCATAACCCGCTCACCAGGCGACATCTCCTTGTCTTCTCCGGCTGAATTCGTTACTGTGTCAGGGATGT
>JAYKHF010000012.1:0-2913 GCA_035285305.1 Leptolyngbya sp. | reverse complement strand
GCCCGCTCTGACGCGAACCTCAACAACTTCTCCATCAACCTCCGTCACGACTTCTAGTTCTCATTCCTAACCCAACCACCGTAGGGGCGGGGTTTTCCCGCCCCTGCTGACTCTTTTGAATCCTTCTACACTAGGTTTTGGCTGTGGAGGAAAAAGTAGGCTAACCGGGCCAGACTGAGGCCGATAAAGGTGATCAACAGAAGGGCCGTTGCCACACTGACAAGGTCACGGAGGGTCTTCATTGCACTTGGCCAAGGGCTAGGGTGAACTGGTATGGTCTGAAGGGATATTGTCTCGCCTTTTGGGTTCTTGCCTGCCCTTTGCCCATGAATCGTCGCATTTTTTTAGCTCGTACCCTTGGCCTCACCCTGACCAGTTTGGCCGCTGGTTGCCAGCGCTTGAGTCGTGGGGATTTGGGGCTGGCCATGTTGGCAGGGTCGGTGCCGGGGCAGGCGGTGCAGGCGTTTCAGCGTAGCCAACCCGCGCCATCGGGCCAGGTTTCCGTGGTGGCGAAGGATTCCCTCCTCGAACTCTACCGCTTGCTGCAAGACTGGCAGACCCAGGTCGCCGCCTCACCCACGGCCCCCAAAGCGGCCCCCAAAGTGGCCCAGTGGGTGACACAGGCCGATACCTGGCTAGCCCCCGCCATTCAGCAGGGATTAATTCAGCCGATTTCCCTGGAGACCTTAGACCGTTGGCCCCAGATCCCTGGGGCATGGCCAGCCCTGGTGCGTCGTAATGCCCAGGGTTTCGCCGATGAAACGGGGGAAACGTGGGCCTTGCCCTATCGTTGGACTCCCCTCGCGATTCTTTACGACCATCGAACCCTGGGATCTGAGGCCGATCCGATGCAGCGGTGGGCTGATCTGCTACGGCCCGCATGGCAGCAACGGCTGATGCTGCCGGACGACGAGCGGATTGTGATTGGCCTTGCCCTCAAGGCTTTTAACGCCTCCGCCAATACCCCAGACCTGGCCGCTGTCCTCGATCTGGAGGATTTTCTGACCCAACTCCATCGTCAGGTGCGTGGGTACAACGCCACCCATAGCCTCAAGGCCTTGATTATGGGCGATGCTACCGCCGTGGTGGGCTGGTTGGATGACCTGCTGCCCGTTGCTCAACGCTACCGCCACTTGAGCCTGATGGTGCCAGCCGAGGGCACCCTGGCCAGTGCCGATCTGTGGGTGCGGCCTAGGGGGGCTCCGCCCCTGGATGACCTAGCGACGGCTTGGCTCAACTTCTGCCTCAGCGCCACCTTTGTCGAACAGCTTGGGATCTTTGGGCCGGGTCTCTCGCCCTGGCACTGGGGCGCGGCCCCAGCGGATTTGCCCCCCGCCTTCCAGCCCGCCGCCGGACTGTTACCCAGCACCACCGGCTTGGAAAACAGCGAGTTTCTGCTGCCCTTACCCCCGGCCTCCCAAGCCCAATACCGCCAGCTTTGGCAACGCCTGCGAACGACCTAGGGAAACGACCTAGGGATGGGCTCATGACCGTGAGGACACCCTTCCCCGCCGTTTCCCGTCGGCGTTCCTGTCGGCGGGGCGATCCCCCTCAACCCCTAGCTCACTTTCTCCTCGATGACCTGGGTGAGGCTGACCCAGGATCCACGCCCGTCGTAGCGGCGGATCAGGCGTTGGCGCAGGGTGGGTGTGATCAGCCAGCCCAGTTCTAGGAAAAACGGTTGCCCCGGCATAATGGCGGTTGGAAAGGTGGCCGAAGCCCCACTGGGCAAGCACAGTACCGTTACGGGTTGTGGCCCCTGGCCAAACTGAAGCGTTGTGCCTGTCTGTTTCCCGAGGCTGCTGAAAGTTGGCCCGGGGGAAAGGCTCAGGGTTTGCACCACCGTATCCGCCGTTGCCGCTTGCAGAATTAACTGATGGGCCATGGTCGTTTCGGGTTGATAGTCTGGATAGACGGTGGTGCTACGGCCTGCCCAGGTGCCTAGCAGTTGATCCACCGATAGCGGTGGCCGGGGGCTGGGGGAGGTACCCTGCCCATGTTCCCGAATCAGGGTGAGTTGTTCTAGACTGGCCTGTCGGGGGAAGATCTGGGCCAGTCGCAGGCGTTCGTGGCCATAGATTAGCCCCAGTTCAGCCCCAAATTCACTCACCGGGCTCCACTGAATTGACCCCTGGGAAAAGGCTCCGTCCTCGCAGAACAACACCCCCCGCCCGAGGGAACGATAGGCTAACTCGGTTTCCTGGCAGGGCTGTCCTGGGGGATCCTTGCGAATGGTTTGGCGCATCAGATTGCCCTCCTCCTCCGCCAGTAGGGACACCTCCGTGGGCACCTCCTCCAGGATGTCCCCCGTGGTTGATATCTGGGTGAAGGATCCCACCCATACCCCTTGATTTTTCAACAGTCGCTCCCACTGTGAGGCCAAGGTCAAAACTCCTAATGACGTATATTCCTAAGGACGTGTGATGCCCTGCGCTTTCCATCTTGCCATGGGCCTCCCACCTCACCCCATGGGCGCAAGACCCTTTTGCCCATATCCCACTCTCGCAATACCCATTCGCGCACCCTCTCGCAATACCCATCTAGGCACGGCATATCTCCCGAGGAGGACGGCAACCAACGTGGCAAATTTTCCCATTCATCATCTACCGGGGTTGAGCCAGCCCCAGGCCCAAGCCTTGGCAGATCTGGGCCTGACAACGACGGAACACCTGCGCCGTCAAGGACAATCCCTCGCCCAGCGCCAAGCCCTGGCCAAAACCCTGGCGGTGCCGGAGCGCTACGTGGCTAAGTGGGTGATTTTGGCGGATCTCGCCCGCATCCCCGCCGTGGGCTGCACCCACAATGGCCTGCTGCTCCATGCGGGGGTCATTTCCGTGGCCCAACTGGCGGAGACCGCCGCCCCCACGCTCTATACCCGCATCCAGCGCCTCCATGTCAAAACCATGCAGCGGG
>JAYKHF010000011.1:0-42072 GCA_035285305.1 Leptolyngbya sp. | reverse complement strand
ATTCTGTTGTTACCCCGTTTGCGGTGGAGAGGGGTGGGACAACTAGATATTTTAAGATTTGGCCTCCCTGGCGCAGGCACGATTTGAACCTGACCCCTACAAGGCCCGAAGGCGGTAGGGGTGCGGTTTCCGCGCCCGGTGCAGAATCTTTGTCAGCCAACTAGGATTTGAACAAACCGACGCATTCCCCCTAAGATTTTAGAAATACATTTGTTGCTAAAGTCCTAGGTTCCATGTCTTCCCCCGCCGCCTCTATCTCGACCGCTACCGCCGCCAACCCCCTGCTGACGTTGGACTACCTGCCCGCCCTCGAAGCCCTCGGCGATGAGTATTACGACGTGGTGGAAGCGGCGACTTTCCCCGCTCACCAACTGCGCTTTCGCAACGACGACCTCGTGGGGCGCATTGGTCTCGATCCAGCGGCGGTGAGCGATGACCACTTCATCCAAGCCTTCGGCCAATTTGAAGGCCGCGAACCCTTGCTGGCCCTGCGCTACCACGGCTACCAGTTTGGCCAATACAACCCTTTTTTGGGCGATGGGCGCGGCTTTCTCTACGGCCAGGTGCGCGGGGTGGATGGCGAACTCTACGACTTTGGCACCAAGGGTTCCGGCACCACCCCCTACTCGCGGGGCGGCGATGGGCGGCTGACCCTCAAGGGCGGCGTGCGGGAGGTGCTGGCCTCGGAGGCGCTCCATGCCCTGGGGGTGACGACCTCCCGTACCTTTAGCCTGGTGGAAACCGGGGAAGCCCTGTGGCGCGGCGACGAACCCTCCCCCACCCGGTCTTCGGTGATGGTGCGGTTTAGCCGTTCCCATATTCGCTTTGGCACCTTCGAGCGGCTGGAGTACCACCAGCGGCCCGACCTAATCGCCAAGCTGCTGGAGCATGTGATTGATGTCTACTATCCAGCGGTGCGCCTGTTCACCGACCCCCAGGAGCGATTTCTGCGGTTTTACGACGAACTGGTGGAGCGGGTGGCGCAGTTGGTGGCCCAGTGGATGGCCGTGGGTTTTTGCCATGGGGTGCTGAACACCGACAACATGTCTATTACCGGGGAAAGCTTCGACTACGGCCCCTACGCCTTCATGGACAAGTTTGACCGTCGCTTTACCGCCGCCTATTTTGACCACGGGGGCCGCTATAGCTACGGCAACCAGCCGATGATCTGCCAGATGAACCTGAAGGCGCTGCAAAAGCCCCTGCAATTGGTGATGCCTGAAGCGGAGATGGATGCGGCCCTGGCCCAGTACAAAGACCGCTACCAGCACCATTACCAAGGGCTAATGCTGCGGAAGTTGGGCTTTGGGGCCGATCAGGTGGCGCTGTTGGCGGACGACCTCGCCACCACCCTGGTGAACCAAACCCAGGAACTTCTGGCCGCTGTGGAGGTGGGCTACCACGAGTTTTTCCTGGGTTTGACCCAGCAGTTTTCCCCCCAGTGGCGGGCGGAGCCCGAGCGAATCTTGGCCACCACCCTGGCAGCCTCCGACCCCGCCGCTGCCGAAAGGCTTCAGCTTTGGCGGCAGTGGTACCATCAGGCGCTGCAATCCTTGCCAGAATCCGCCCTGGAAGCCATCCCGCCCACCCTGAAAAACACCAACCCCGAAACCGTGCTGCTGCGGCCCGAAATTGAAGCCATTTGGGAACCCATCACCGTTGAGGACAACTGGCAACCGTTCTATGCCCTGCTGCAACGGGTGCAGCAGCCCTTTGGGGCCTGAGGTAATTTAACTCTGAACCGGGCGCGGCAACCGCGCCCCTACGGCCTGGGGAGCAGGGTGGGAAGGGCGTTTGCCTGGAGTTTGCCCTGTTTTATCCCCCACGCCAACCCTAGTGCAGTGTCAAGCCGAAGAACTAGGGCTTCGACAAGCTCAGCCCGAACGTGTCGAAGGGCTTTGAGGCTATCTGCAACCCTAAAATTTAACCCTGACAAACCCCTAGGCCGAAAACGGTGGAGGTGTCCTACCGTCGGCGCTGTTTGCTCACCATTTTGCGAGACAGGCGCAGGTTGATGGCTTCTTGGTCGGCCCAATCTTGCAGGATGCGGAAAAATATCTGTTTGTCGGCCCCCTGGAGAACGGCGGTTTGGTCGGCGGTTTCAATGCCGTAGGGGTAGCCACCGCCGATAATCACCTCGCCACGAACCCAGTTCAGATAGCGGGTCAGGTGGCCGCTCTCCCACATCCACAGGGGCATTTCGAGGCGCACGGGGTAGCCGTCGCGGGTGGTTTTCAAATAGGTGAAGGCGATCTGGTTGTGGTGATCCTCGTAGTGGTCGAGAATGCCGCCCCGATCGCAGCGGAAGAGGGGAATGCGATCGCCCCACTCCATCAGCCGCACCAACAGTTGGGCATCGTGGATACCCTCGGTAGCCTCTAGGCCACAGCCGTGGTGCAGCATGGTCGTCAGATCATGGGCGTAGGAGGTATCCACATAGCCCACCAGGGGCACCCGCCGCCGCTCACTGGCCCGCAGCAGGTCTAGCATGGCCTGAACATAGGCCCTTTGGCTATCGGGATCAAAGGCTTCGGCAAAGGTGACGACCAGCGCCCCATCAAAAAACACCAGGGTGCGCTCTGGTTCCGGGCAGGTGTCGATATACTCCACCAGCCGCTCCGTCTCCATTTGGAAGCGGCGAATATTCACCCGTCGCTCCACGGGCTGGGCCGGGTTTGGCCCCAAATCCTTCGGGGTCAGCAGGTCTACCCGCACATCCTTTTGGTAGGGGCGGGTTTTGCTGTGGGGGTTCTCAAACCAGCCAATCTGAATCAGTGCAATGGGAATGGACAGGTCTTTGCCCGGGGCAATCTGTGAGCCATCCACCGCAAAGGTCGTGATGTCCGACAGCACCGACTGCACCCACTGGGCGCTCGCCTCCCGGTTCGACCAACGATCCTGGGCTGGGGCCGATTCCGCAAAGAAGAAGGGGATCACCCCCTGCTTGGCGATGGGGGGATCCTCTAGCGGCACCGCCCCCACCGGCGTGGATTCCCCGAGGCGCTGCTGCTGATCGGCCAAGGGCAAGGCCGAAAACTCGGCCCAGGCCTGGTGATAGGCCGCCAGCAGTTCAAACTTTGCCTTGTTAAAGGAGCTAAACGCTTCACGCTTTTGGTCAAGCAGCGCCTTGATATGGGCCGGACTCACGGGCATACCCCATCATCCTACGGAACACCTGTATTGCTGGGCAAATTCTAGCGGCTTTAGGCTCCACTGGCATAGCCCCCCAGGAAGAAAGACCTCCGTATCCAAGGACCTCCGTATCCCTAGGGGCGCTTAGGGGGCTTGGT
Source organism: Leptolyngbya sp. (assembly GCA_035285305.1). Lineage (GTDB taxonomy): Bacteria > Cyanobacteriota > Cyanobacteriia > Phormidesmidales > Phormidesmidaceae > Nodosilinea. Next base: position 38,782 of record JAYKHF010000011.1, on the reverse strand, counting down.
CACTGAGCTGCTGTAGCAGGGTTTCGAGCTGTTGTTGGGCTTGGCCGTAGCGTTGCCAGTCGCCCTGCTGAAGGGCGGTTTGGCCCTCTTGGTAGGCGGTCACGGCGGCTTGAATCAGGCTGGATAGGTTACTCGGTTGGGGGGTGGGGCTAGATTCGCTGGGGGGCGGGCTAGTGGATCCAAAGATCGCCCCTAGGGCTTGATCGAGGGTTTCGCGCATCACCACCTGATCGCCATAGGCCACAATCACCCGCCGCAGTTCAGGCAGTTCCCCCTGTTCGGCCCGGAGATAGATGGGCTGGACGTAGAGCAGGGATTGTTCGATGGGAATCACCAGCAAGTTGCCCCGCAGCACCCGCGATCCCTGCTGCCCCCAGAGGGTGATTTGTTCGGAAATCTCGGGGGTTTGGCTAATGCGGGCTTCAATTTGGCTGGGGCCAAAGACCAGTTCCTGTTTCGGGAATTCGTAGAGCAGCAGCCGACCGTAGTTGTCGCCATCGGATCCCCCCGCTAACCAGGCGATCATGTTGTCGCGGTTGGCGGGGGTGAAGGGCAGAATTTGCAGAAACTCCTCCCGCTCCAGTTTGGGCAGCTTCATGATCACGTAGTAGGGGGCCATGGTTTCCGGGCGATCCTCGGAGGTATGTTCAGGAAAGCGCCAGAGATCTTCGCGGTTGTAGAAGACTTCGGGGTTTTCCATGTGGTAGGCCCGATACATCTGGGCCTGGATGGTAAACACATCCTGGGGATAGCGCAGGTGTGCCCGATAGCTGGCGGGCATGGCCTCCTTGGGCTGAAACAGGGTTGGGAAAATCTTTTGGTAGGTGGCCAGAACCGGGTCGGTGGTGTCGCGCACAAAAAAATCCAGGCTACCGTCATAGGCATCGATGAACACCTTCACCGCATCCCGGACATAGTTGGCATTGGGCGGCAGCAGGCCATAGCTCGGATCGGCCAAGGCCAGCATCTCACTGTAGCGGTGCAGGGGCTCGGAGTAGGGGTAGCGATCGCTGACGGTATAGCCATCCATCACCCACTTCAGCCGCCCATCGATCACCGCCATGTAGGGGTCGCTGTCGTAGGTGAGGAAGGGGGCTATCCGCTGCACCCGGTCGCGGATCAGGCGATGGTAGTGAATGCGGGAATTGCCATTGAAGTAGTTGGAAATCAGGATGCGCAGGTTGCCGAGGTCGTAGGCATAGGCGAGGCGGCGCAGGGGAGAATTTAGCGGGACGCCGCCCTGCCCGGTGTAGCGGTAGGTGGCGTTGGTGTCGCCGAGGGGATAGTCGAATTCGTCGGTGTTGGTGCCGGTGAAGACATAGTTGGCGGTGTCCTCTCCGTAGTAGATGCGGGGCTGATCCAAGGCCAGGTCTACGGTGGAATCCGGGGGCACATTGCGGAGGAAAAATTCCGGCATCCCGTTACTGGCGGCTCGGTTGACGGGGCTCATCACCAGGCCAAAGCCGTGGGTAAACTTGATCTGGCGGTTAATCCAGTTCTGGGCCTCCGGCGGCAACTGCGCCACCGATAACTCGCGGGCGGAAAGGGTCACCTGGCGATAGTCACCGTTGAGGTTATAGCGGTCGATATCGACATCGCTAAAGTTGTAGTACAGCCGGATTTCCTGGAGTTGTTTGTAGGAACTCAACAGCGGCACATCGTCCCAGAGGCGAATATTGCGTACCGTGGGCTGGTTGTTGTCCAAAACAGCCCGGTTGATCTGGTTGTCAGCGGGGAAGGGCTCCGAAATCACATCCGTCAGGTTGTAGGCTTGACGGGTGAAGGCAATATTGTGCTCAATGTAGGGCCGCTCCATGGTGAGTTCGTTGGGCTCCACCACAAAGTTTTGCTGAAACCAGGGATACAGCCCATTCACCACAATCAGCACCACCAGGTACAGCCCCATGCCCACAATCGGCAGGGAAAAGCCACTGCGCCACAGGGCCATCACAAACAGAACCGCAATGGCCAAGGTAACAAAGCCCATCAGCCAGTAGGCTTGCAACCGCGCATGGACATCGGTATAGCCCGCCCCAAAGATCACCCCATTCTCGGCATAGAGCAAGGAGTAGCGATCCAGCCAAAAGCCCACCGCCATCAGCGCCGCCAGCCCTGCCAACAGCAGACACAGGTGGGTCTTGGCTTCCCCGGTGAGGAAATACTTCCAGCCCCGTTCTGGGCGAATTTCTCCCTTGAGGCCATAGACCGCTAGGGCCAACACCAAGGCCCACAGCACCAGCCCCAGGAGATGACTCTGGAGGCCCTGCCACAGGGGCAAGCGAAACAGGTAAAAGCCGATGTCCTGGTTAAAGATGGGATCCGTCTGGCCAAAGTCGGAGGGATTGAGGAACCGCAAGACCCGCTCCCAGGCCGCTGCCCCGCGCCATGCGGCCCCCAAGGACAGCAGCCCGATCCCCCCCAAACTGGCCAGGTGAATCAGTTTTTCCAATTGCTCCAACTGCTGGGGACTGCTGTAGCGGCTGGTCAGCCGATAGCTGCGTTCGCGGGTGAAGCCCCTCGCCAGTTGATAGTTGCCCCACAGCCACAGGGCCACCACCCCAAAGGTGCCCAGCCCCAACCCCAACTGCCACCGCAGCCGTTTGCCAAACACCGCTTTGTAACCCACCGACTGAAACCACCAGGATTCGGTCAGCAGGTGTACTAGGCTACCGGCCATCGTCAAGATCACAACCGCGAGCAACAGCCAGGGAAGCCAGCGACCACCGCGAGAGGTGGGCCATGCGGGTTTAGCGTTTCGGGAGAAAGTCACGGAGGCTAGAGTCCTGAATATTCGCCCTGATCCTAACCCAAGGAGGAAAAGGGGCTCACCATCGGTAACGTTTTCTCAAGGGGCAAGGGGAGAGGGCAGGGGAGGCCCGGGTGGCGAGGGCTCGGTGGTCGGTCGATGGGGGGATCTTGGCGGTTAGGCCAGCCCTCAGGAGGTGGTGGCCCGGTTGAAGCGCCGAGTCCGCCATGCCCGAATGGCCTGGGCCTGCCGTTGTACCGCCGTCAGGTATTCGGGGGTCGATAACTCCTCCGTGGAGGTGGGCAGCGGGGCCGACCGGGTGGTGGATAAGCATTGGGTGAGGCTATCCAGGTGCGGCTCTAGGGCCAAATCTCGCACCAAATGATCGATGGACTCGTAGCGATGGGTGGGGTCGGGGCGCAGCATTTTGTCGAGGATGTGGCCAAAGTGATCGCTGACGGTGACGATGGATCGCCAGCGCACTTGGCCCGTTTTGGGATCACTGTCAAAGGCGGCGGGGGTGCAGGTGGTGAGCAGAAACAGACAGGTCATCCCCAGGGCGTAGATATCGCTGCCATAGCAGGGGCGGAGGGCCAACTGTTCCGGCGGGGCAAACCCCGGTGTTCCCACAAACTGGCTAACGGGCGATTGGTAAATATGGGATTCTTCTAAATCGGCCAGGAACTCCCGCACCGCCCCAAAGTCAATCAGCACCAGGCGGCGGTCAAACTCGCTGCGGATGATATTGGGGGGTTTGATATCGCGGTGGATGATGCGGTTGCGGTGGATGAACTGCAACACCGGCACCATTTCCTGCAAAAAGTACTTCACCTGGGCTTCCGTTTGGCGACCCTGCTGGCGCACTTCCTGGGCCAGGGTTTGGCCCTGGATATATTCCTGCACGAGGTAAAATTCCCCCCGAATCGTGAAATAGTCCAGCAGACAAGGGATTTGGGAATGGCTTCCCAGGTTGGCCAACACCTTGGCTTCCCGTCGAAACCGTACCTTAGCTCGCTCTAGGGATTGACTACTCTGGGATTTAGGGGCCAATTGTTTGATCACACAGGAGGGCTGCCCCGGTAGCCGCATGTCTTGCGCCAGATAGGTGACCCCAAAACCGCCCTGGCCCAGGGATCGTAAGACTCGATAGCGATCGCGAAACAACTGCTGGGACTGGTAAAATGCGCCAATTTCACCGCTGAAACTGCGATCACGATTCCCCTTTGAGAAGGAGTCAACGGGGTCTGGCATAGGGAAACGCCCGGAACGGTAGGGGGAAGAGACCCTGGCCTTGGCCCAAAATCTCTGGGTTCTATTCTATCAAGGCCCACCGCTGTGGCCCCATCTTCCATGGCTCGGCCCCGATCCACCCCATCCACCCGTGGCCCTGCTAGGCCTGGGGGAGCCAAAAGGTGAAGGTTGTTCCTTGGTTCAGTTGGCTGGTAACGGCAATTTCGCCACCCTGGACCGTCACCAGGCGGCGACAAATGGTGAGCCCGAGGCCCGTCCCGCCCGACCGGCGATTGCGGGAACGGTCGGCCCGCCAAAAGCGCTCAAAGATGTAGGGCAAGTCGGCGGCGGCGATGCCTGTCCCGGTATCGGTCACCTCCACGTAGACCCGTTCGGCCTCGGCCCAGGCTTGCACCATCACCCTGCCCTGGTCGGTATAGCGCAGGGCATTGCCCAGCAGGTTAATCATGATTTGCTCAATGCGGCTGGGGTCGGCATAGACCGCAGGCAGGTCAGACGGGCAGACTAACCCGAGGGCCACCTGGTCGGGATGCGCCCGCTGTCCCTCAAAGGTCTGGATGATCCGGGTGAGCAATGGCCCCAGGGGAACGGCTTGGGCCTGGATGGGCAGATAGCCCGCCTCCAGCTTGGAGAGTTCTTGTAAATCATTCACCAGCCGTTGCAGACGGGTGGTTTCCGTGGCTAGGCGCTCGTAGAGTTCCGGCTGGGGCGGCACGGTGCCATCGGCCAAGCCCTCAAGGTAGCCGTGGAGAATGGTGAGGGGGGTGCGCAGTTCGTGGGTGAGGTCGCCCACCAGTTCTCGCCGCCGCTGCTCCACCCCTTCTAAATCCGAAGCCATGCGGTTAAAGCTGTTGGCCAACCGCTGAATCTCCAGAATTTCCGAGGGGGGCACCCGCGCCGCCAGATCTCCGGCGGCAAACTGGCGGGTAATTTCCGCCATTTGGTCTAGGGGTCGAATAATCCGCCGCGAGACCCAGTAGCTGAGCCCCCCCGCCGTGCCCCCGCCCACCAAAATCGACCACACCATCCCCTTGCTCCAGGCCGCTTCAAACCCTCGCAGTAATTGGGTACGGCGATGGAGGCTCATCACCCCGTTCTCATAGCGTTGCAGGGTAATCACCAGCAAGCGCGGCGTGGAAAGCCGACCGATGACGACCAGGGTGAGAATGCCCACCGCCATCACCGCCAGATGGGAGAGAAACAGGCGGCTTCGCAGGTTGAACTTGGCCATTCTGGCCCTCAGACGGGGGTTTGCTGAAGGTCGGGCTGCTCCTCTGGCAAAATGGCCCCCTCCACCGGGCAAACCTGGAGGCAAATGCCACAGTCGATGCAGGTGGAAAAATCAATCCAGTACCAGTCGGTGCCCTTCGTATTTTTACCCGGGCCTTCATGGATACAGGCCACGGGGCAGGCATCGACGCAGTCGGCAACCCCTTCACAGACGTTGGTAACAATGGTGTGGGCCACGGGATCTCCTTAGGTGGTAAAGACTCGGCAGAACGATTCGGTCAGACAGGGCCGTGGGACAGGGCCGTGGGACAGGGCCGTGAGACAGGGCGGTGGCACCTAGACAACCGTGGGGTTTCGCCACCCGCACGAGGGATCCGAAGAGAGCCAACACCCACCGATCTCGCTGCTACCCTATCCGCCCTGTAACACGTTAGTTTAGGGTTTCGATATGTGGCAACCCGTTGCCCTCAATCCAGGCGATGTGCTGGATGTGGCGATGGTGGGCGATGGCCCGCACAGCCTCCTGGGAGGGAACCTCGCCCAGGTGTACCTCCGCCCGGACGAGGTTAGCGGAGGATCGCAGGGTTTGGGCATAGGTGAAGGCCGCCGCCGTGGCCTGGGGCACCAGGGGCACCACCAGCCAATCGCTGGCCGGAATGGTTTGGGGCAGCCGTCCGCTGGGCAGCAAGGCCTGGTGCAGCATATCGATGTCAAACACGAAGCCAATGCCAGGGAAGTCGGCGGCGGTGGGGCTAAAGACCCCCAGGAGGTGATCGTAGCGCCCCCCTTGGCCCAGCACCTGGCACCCCAGTTCCGGCGGACTCACCACCTCAAACACCACCCCCGTGTAGTAGTCGAAGGTTTGAATTAGGCTCAGATCCAGGATGAGGGGCGGGGCATAGACCGCGTCTCCCTGGGTAGGAGGCACCTCCCGCAGCAGCGCCACCAAGGATTTCAGACGCCCCAGGGACGCTTGCCCCACCGTACCGAGGTCGAGGGCACCCAGGGATTGCAGAATATCCTCCGGCTGTCCGCGCAGATCGAGCAGATAGAGGGCGTGATCGCGCTGGGTCGGGGAAAGTTCCAGGGTTTCTAGGGTGATGCGATCCAACTGGGCCAAGGCCTGCCGCACCGCCTTGCGCACCGTCGGGGGGAAGGGTTCCAGGAGGGCGCGGGTCAGTTGGGCGTCTCCTAGGAGCAGGCTCCAGCCCCGCAGGTTCAGGCTCGCTAACCCATCGATGAGCAGCAGCAGGATTTCGGCATCGGCCAGGGTATCCCCTGCCCCCAGCAATTCCACCCCGGCCTGGAAAAACTCTTGCTGACTGCCCCGATGGCCGTGATCCGCCTGACGAAAGACATTGGCGTTGTAGTAGAGCCGCTGGGGATAGGTGACACGGCTGAGCCGACTGACCGCAGCCCGGGCAATGGAGGCCGTCAGTTCGGGGCGCAACCCTAAGCGTGGCCCCGGGGTGTGGTGCAGTTCAATCACCGCATCCTGGTCAATGGCTCCCCCGGCCATCAGCGTATCCATGCGCTCGATGGTGGGGGTGATGATGCGGTGGTAGCCCCAGCGCTGGAAGACCTGCTCAAGGCGATCTTCAATCCAACGCTTTTGGGCCACATCTAGGGGCAGCAGGTCGCGAGCCCCAGCGGGTGGCTGATAAACCATTACTTTTTCTTGCCTCCAAATAATCCCCCGAAGAAGCCGCTGCCCTTGTCCTCGGATTTGCCCTTGGCGGCGGGCTTGGCCGCCGATTTTCCAGCCGTGCCCTTAGCCCCACCGGTAGATCCCTTCTCCAGTTTGGCCTGGACAGCTTGGGCCACCTCATCCTCGGGCAACAGGTCTAGGGCGCGTTTGGCATGGATTTTGGCCATGGTGGCCTGTCCGGCCTTGAGGTACAAACTGGCCAGGTAGCTGTGGCACTTGGCGCTGTTGGGGTAGGTTTTGAGGGCTTCCCGCATTTCCAAAACCGCCCGCCCGTAGTCGCGATTCGTCTCAAATTCCTGGGCTCGGTTGATGTAGCTCTCCAGGATTGTGGCCTGGGTGCGGCGGGGGGGCGGTGCCGTGGCTGGGGAACTTCCCCCTGCGGAGGCAGCCGGAGCCGGGGCACTGGACGGCTCCGGTGCGGCGGGACGAGCACTGGCCGCCGCACTGCCGCTCGTCCGATAGAGATAGACGAGGTTGACCTCGCTGAGTTGGCCAATCACCTCCAAGACCTGGGTCAATTCTTCGTATTGCTTATCGGCCAAGTCGGTAATGGCCTGCTGGTAGGCGAGATCCACCTGGGCCGCTTGGAGCAGGGTGCGGGCGGCGTCGCTGCTGACATCGGGCGGCGTGGGGGCTTGCTTGAGCCCCTGCCCCTTGAGTTTGAGGATGATCTGATGCTCAGCGGAGATTTTTTCCTGGCTCAGGGCTTCGTAGGCCGGGTTAACCCACTTGGACAATAGGTCGCTCGCCTGCTGGGCATCGTCATCGGAAACGCCCGCAAGGCTGTCGGGATGGAGCCTACGCGCAATGGCTAGGTAGCGTTTGCGCACGACCTTGGCATCAGCGGTAATGGGAAGCCCCAACACCGCATGGTGATCCTCAAAGTCGAGTTTAAAGAGTCCGGTATCGAGTTTCATGATCGCCTATTTCCTTAACCTTCACCGCACTAGGCCCGCGCCTTTTCCAGAATATTCCATTTCTAGGATGGTCACGCCTATCCCCTGCACCCAATTCCTCCCACCCCGCCCCAGGCCCTAGGCCTGACGGGGGGGCCGCCATCGCCCCTTCACTCTAGTGAGTTCTGGGGGTCTTAGCCACTGTGGTTAACCTTTTGTTGGGGCCAGCCGCTTCACCTGTGGTTAACCTTTGGTTGGGGCCAGCGGCTTCAGCGGTCACAGGGATACGCTAGCAGGTGATTGAACCAGGATTCAAACCGTTCCCCCAGGGCGGGGAGGGAATAGTCGGCTTCGGCCTGTCGGCGACAGGCCCAGCGATCCAGGGCATCGATGCGCTGCATCGCCTCGGCCAAGGCCCCCACGTCATCGGGAGGCACCAGCCAGCCGGTGGTTCCCGACTGCACAATTTCGCGGGGGCCACCCCGGTCATAGGCAATCACCGGCACCCCACAGGCCAGGGCTTCGATGGCCACATTGCCAAAGGCTTCCACCCAGCGGGGGGTCATCACCAGGGCACGGCACTGGCCCACCACGGCCTGGAGGTCTTGGGTGGGGAGAAAGCCCAGATAGCTGGCCTCGGCCTGGGGAAAGCGCTGGCACAGACCTTGCCAGTAGGTTTTGTCCTCTAACTTACCTAGAATTTTCAGGGGCACCTGGGCCATTTCCGCCGCTTCCAGGGCATCCTCCAGGGCTTTTTCGGGGGAGATCCGCCCCAGCCACGCCAGGGCATCGCCAGGGGTGGGGCAAAACTGGTAGGCCCCAAGGTCAATGGCACTACTGAGAATTGCAAAGGCTTCCCCGCAGCCGAAGGTATCCGCCTGGGTGCGGGTATAGGCCCCTAGGCGACCGGGAAACTGCGCCGCCACCCGCTGCACCGCCCCATCCAGGGCATCGCTGAGGGAAGCCATGGTGACAAAGTGGGCCACGGGGGTTTGAAAAAAGGGCGTGAGGTAGAAGGGAAGCCAATCGTAGGCAAAGTTGACGATCAGGTCAAAGTTCCCTTGGTGCTGGCGGGCATAGTCCCACATCTGTCCGAGGACGCCATTGGGGGGCAGGGTAATGGGGGTGTCGCGGCCCTGGGTGTGGGCGGTGGGCTGAAGTTCCCCAGATAGACCCACCACGGGGATTTCCCCCAGCACCGACCCGGCAGGGGCCAGCACCGTGACCCCATGGCCCCGTTTCCGCAGTGCTTGGCCTAGGTTCAGCAGGGTTAGCTCCACCCCTCCCCCCAGGCCCGATCCCAGCGGCCCCACGGGGGTAGACACGAACAGTAACCGTAGCCTAGACATACTCGCGTCCTAGAGGAATAAACGGGCGGGTTCCGCCATCGCCGAGGAAAACCGTGGGGGTCGTCTGGGGGATCAATCGGGCTCAGCGGTGCCCGTGGCGGTGGGGCCAGTCTCCCAGGCCACAAGCCACTGCCGCAGGCGCTGGGTGAGGGATTCTCGCCGATTGATCAGGTAAATGCTGACTAGGGTGAAGCTCACCCCCAACCATTGTAGGGACGAAAGGGTTTCCCCCAGGAACAGGTTGCCAAACAGCAGGGCAAACACCGGGGTGAGGAAGGTGAGGGCACTGAGGCTAGTGAGGTTTCCCTGGGAGGCCAGAAAGAAGAAAATCCCGTAGGCCAGGGCGCTACCGAGGATGGTGGAGTAGGCGATAGCGGCCCAGTCCATTCCGGTCAACCCTTGCCAGGACTGGGTTTCGGTGAAGGCGGAGAGGCCAAACAGGGGAATACCGCCCAGAATCATGTGCCAGCCCGTAGCCACCACCGGATCGGCATGGCGACAGACATAGCGAATCAAAATCGTTCCCGTGGCCATGGAGAGCGCCGCCAGCAGCATCAGCCATTCGCCCCCTTGCAGCAGGGTATCGAGGGCGGTGCCTTCCGTAAGCCAGTCGGTGTTGCCGTGGACGAGGGCAGCAATCCAGGCATCGGGTAGCCCCAGAAGGCTAATGCCCGCAATGCCCCACAGCAGGCCAATCCAGCCCAGGGCACCGATGTGTTCGCCAAACAGCCCCCGCGCCATCACCGCCACCGCCAAGGGCTGGGAGTCAATCATCACCGACCCCAACCCCGCCCCGGTGCGCTGCAACCCCGCCGCCAAGAAACCCTGAAATAGGGTGCCATCCACCAGGGCAAACAGGGCAATCCACAGCCAAGCCCGACCGCTCAGCCGCTGGGAACGCCCCAGCCCCAGACTGACCAACAGCACCAGCAGACCCGCTGGCACCAACCGCATCCCCGCCATAAAAAAGGGCGTGGTGTGGGGCATCGCCCCCTTCATCGCCACCATGGCCGTCCCCCAGAGGAAGAACGGGGCAATCAGCAGCATCGGGTTCCGGGCGGCAGGCTGGGGAGCAGGGGAGACATCCATAGACAGGCAGCGGTAGAGACAGGGGGGTCGGAGATCCGGATCGCGATCAAGGGGGATCGTGGCCCAAGGGGATTCAGCAATCCAGAGGGGGTTCAGCAATCCAGAGGGGATTCAGAAATCCAGAGGGGATTAAAAAATATAGAGACTTGTCTCGAAATCCTTGGGGAAAGCTTAACGCAGTTCCGTTCTAGATGCCGCAGCCCCCTCCTAGCCGTTCAAAGCGCATTCTAGAGAATTGTTAAGACCGCTACAATACATCCCAGGATGGTTCCCCCAACAGGAGCCATTCGTCCGTTCCCCCATTCATCTTGAAATATCGCTATGATCTGGCCGATTCCCCCCCGTTCCCGTAAATCCATCGCCCGCCTTGAAGTGAATGGCGTGATTGGTGCGGCCACCCGTAAGCGCGTTCTAGAAGCCCTCAAAACCATTGAAGAGCGCAAGTTCCCGGCCCTGCTGCTGCGGATCGACAGCCCGGGTGGCACCGTGGGCGATTCCCAGGAAATCTACACCGCCCTGCGCCATTTGCAGGACAAGGTCAAAATTGTCGCTAGTTTTGGCAATATTTCCGCCTCCGGGGGCGTGTACATCGGCATGGGGGCCAACCACATCATGGCCAACCCAGGCACCATCACGGGCAGCATTGGCGTCATTCTGCGCGGCAACAACCTAGAACGCTTGCTAGAGCGCGTGGGGGTGTCCTTCAAGGTGATCAAATCTGGCCCCTACAAAGACATCCTCGCCTTTGACCGAGAACTGACGGACGCGGAAAAAACGATCCTCCAAGACCTAATCGACATCAGCTACGGCCAGTTTGTGAAAACCGTGGCGGAGGCCCGCCGTCTCACCGAAGAGACCGTCCGCAGCTTTGCCGATGGCCGTATCTTCACTGGAGAGCAAGCCCTGGCCCTGGGCGTCGTAGATCGCCTCGGCAGCGAAGAAGAAGCCCGCCGCTGGGCCGCAGAATTGGTCGGCCTCGATCCCGACAAGGCGGAATGTATCACCCTCGGGGAGAAAAAAGGCGGTCTGCGTCGGCTCATTCCCGGCAGCAGCGAAGGTCAAGTCCATCGCCTCCATCCCGCCCTCGCCGCCGCCGGACTGTCCCCAGAAACGGTGAGCGCCACCCTCGACTGGATCGCCTTCGAGCAAGCCACCAGCGGCCTGCCCCTGTGGCTCTATCGGCCCTGATAGGATGGGAAACAGAAAGTTTCGCTAATATGGGCGCTGAGCTTTCACTAACCCAATTTGTGGTGGTGGGTGGGGCACAGCGCATTAGCGACGTTAATAAACCAATTTTTGACCTTAACTTTGACATCCTGGAGGATAGGGCGTGGACTGGCGAACCTGGGCAATTCGAGGGGCTGTGACCGTAACCGAAAACACGGAAGCGGCCATGGCCGAGGCGGTCACAGAGCTTTTGGACGCCCTGGAAACGCGCAATCAGCTCGATCCCTCCTGCATTATTAGCGCCACCTTTTCCGTCACGCGGGACTTAGACGCCATTTTTCCGGCGGCGGTGGCCCGTCGTCGCCCCGGCTGGGACAATGTCGCGCTGCTGGATGTCCAGCATATGCATGTGGAAGGGAGCTTGCCCTGCTGCATTCGGGTGCTGCTCCATGTGCAGTTGCCCATTGTTCACGCGGCCATTACCCATGCCTACCTGCGCGGAGCCCAAAGCCTGCGCCCCGACCTCAGCCTCACCTCCACGTCGGTCTAATCGCCGCTCTAGCCCTCTCCTCTACCCCGGTATACCGGGGCAACAGGGGCGCAGGAACAGCGGATTTTTAGGCAGGCTCAGCCCGATCTCCGCCGAGGTAGGCTTTGACGATGGCCCGAATCCGCTCAGAGGCATGGCCATCGCCGAAGGGGTTCACGGCCTGGGCCATGGCCCCATAGGCGGCAGCATCGGTCAACAATTCCAGGGCCTGATCGCGGATGGCCTCCCGGGCAGTGCCGATCAGGCGAGCGGTACCCGCGTCCACCGCCTCAGGACGTTCCGTGGTGTCGCGCAGCACGAGGACGGGCTTGCCGAGGCCGGGGGCTTCCTCTTGCAAGCCGCCGGAGTCGGTCAGCAGCAGATGACAGCGCTGCATGGCCCCCACCAGGGCGCGGTAGTCCAGGGGTTCCGTCAAAAACACCCGGGGATGATTCCCTAGGGCGGCGGTGAGGGGTTCTCGCACCAGGGGGTTGCGGTGCAGGGGCAGCAGCAGCGCGGTGTCGGGCTGGGCTTCTAGGATATCGAGGAATCCGGCGGCGATGTCCCCCAGGGGGGATCCCCAGTTTTCCCGACGGTGGACAGTGGCCAAAATCACCCGGTGCTGATCCCAGTCCAGCCCGTCGATGGGGCAGTCAGGATTTTGGGCGGCGACGGCAAGCAGGGCATCAATCACCGTGTTGCCCGTGTGGTGAATCTCGCCGACCACGCTGGAGGCTTTCAGGTGATCCACCGCCTGGGTGGTAGGGGCAAAATGCAGGGTGGTAAGTTGGGAAATCAGCCGTCGGTTGGCCTCTTCGGGGTAGGGGCTATAGATATTGTCGGTGCGCAGTCCGGCCTCCACATGGCCCACCGGAATCTGTTGGTAAAAGGCGGCGAGGGCGGCGGCGAAGGCGGTGGTGGTATCCCCTTGCACCAGCACCAGGTCGGGCTTCAGGGTTTGGAAATGGGCCTCTAAGCCCTGGAGACTGCGGCAGGTGATGTCGGTCAGGGTTTGCTGGGGCTGCATGATGGCCAGATCGGCATCGGCCCGCAGGTCAAACAGGGTCATCACTTGATCCACCATTTCCCGGTGTTGCCCGGTGAGTACCACCTGGGTTTCAAACTCGGCATCCTGCTGAAAAGCCCGAATTACCGGGGCCAGCTTAATCGCCTCTGGCCGAGTTCCAAGAATAATGCACACAAGCCGGGGAGAAGCCGTCATCGCCAAAACCCATCCGATAGAAAACCGATACCCATCATGGCACGCCCTTTCCCCACTGCCACCCCCCTGCCACAATAGAGGCTATCCCGTTTAGCCCGACTTTTCCATGGCCCCCACCATCACCCTCCGAGATCACCACCTGCAAACCCTCGACCTCACCCCCGCCACGGTGGTGATTGATCCGCTATTGACCAGCGCAGCGGGCCTCACCGAAGCGGGCCTACGGTTTGATATCGACATCACCCGCGACCCCACCGACCCCCGGGAATTGTCGGAACTGCCGGAGGTGCGGCTGTGGTTTATTCGGCTGGATAGCCAATACCCCTGGCTACCCCTAGTGCTGGACTGGGAAGCCGGAGAACTGGGTCGCTATGCCGCCATGCTGGTGCCCCACCAATTCAGCCCCACCGACGGCATCCGCTACAACCCCGAAGCCCTGGAGATCTTCGTCATGCAAAAGATTTTCGTGATTGCCGCATGGCTGAAATCCCAGGGCCGATTCAACCCCACCAAGCTCAAATTCATGACCCAAATGCTGGGCTACGACATCGAAGACGGTCTGTTTGAATTGCTGAACGCCTAACCCTCACCCCAGGCCCCAACTCCTGGCCTGCGGGGATTAGCCCTCACCCCCTGCCCCTCTCCCTGGGGGAGAGGGGGCCGGAGCAGGCCACGGCATGTTAGCCAGGAGGACGATCCCATGAGGTAGACATCCTAGCCGGGATCGGGACAGCCGGGATAGCTAGGATACCTAGACGGGATTGATCCAATCATCGGCGATGGAGGGGCAGATGGCTCTGGAGAAATTCGCGGTAGGGATGGTCGCGCTCTAGGATGGCGATACCGTCCGTTAGGCGATAGACCGCCGGGGGGGGCAGGCCATTGAACCAGCTATAGGTGACATCGACGTAGTGGCCCATGTTTTCCATCACCAGGCGATCGCCCACCGCTAGGGGCTGGGCAAATTGGTAATACTCCTTGGAGTCGCAGGTGGCGCAGGACAGCCCGCCGATACGGTAGGTGCGGGCGCGGTCTGCGGCGGAGAGTTGGGCGTAGTCCGCTGAGGAAAGGTAGGTTGCGTCTGTGATCGTCAACGGCAGATCCGCCAGTAGCGACCCAATGAGAAAGTCATTCAAGTGAGCCCGGAAGGAACAGTCGATCATGGCCGTAGCGATGCCGCTGGGGCGCACAATGTCTCGCACGGTGACGACGAGTTGCCCCGCCTCCCAAAACCAGGCGGCACCGGGTTCTAAAAAGATCTCCAGGTGGGGATGGGCTTGCTTCAGATCCGCCAAAACCTCCCCTAGGCGCTGATCCTCGTAGTCCGCTGCGGTCATCAAGTGGCCCCCGCCCAAGTTGAGGTACTGCACCTGGGAAAGCCAAGGCCCGCCCTCCTTGAGTAAGACCTCGACCACCTGGGCCAAGGCCGCCGCCCCGTTTTCACAGAGCACATGGGCGTGGAGCCCGACGACACAGTCCGGCAATTTCGGGGGCAGTTCCGCCAGGGGCACCCCAAACCGACAGCCCAATGCCCCGGCATCGTAGTCGCTGTGGGAGGAGACTTGGACTAAGGGATTGACCCGCATCGCCGCCGCGATGCCCGCCGCCGCCGCCCGGGGGCCAAACTGGGCCACTTGGCTGAGGGAATTGAAGGACAAATGCCCCACGCCCTGGGCAATTTCCTCCCATTCTTCCTCAGCAATGGCGACAAAAAAGCCGTGGGCCGGTACGCCCGGAAACAGGGCTTGGGACAGCCGTAGCTCGCCGATGGAGCCCACCTCAGGCCTCAACCCCGGCACCTCCGACAGCACCCCCAGCCCCGCATAGGACGCCTTCATGGCCAGGAGGGGCGTGAACCCGTAGCGGTTTCCCAGGGATTGAATGCGCTCGGCGTTGGCCCGCAGCCGCGCTTCGTCATACACCAAGGCCGGGGTGGGAACGGTCTGCAAGGCGGGGGGGAGAGCGGGATTGTGAGACATGGGCAGGGCGGCGGGGAGGGCGGCGGGCCTCGTCCTAGACGGGCCACCGCCCTAGAATATCAGCACCCCGTTGCCGCTGGGCCATCTGGCCTTAGGGGGTGACTTCAAATTCGGGATAGGCCTCCATGGCATGTTCGCCCAGGTCGAGGCCGTTTTCTTCCTCGGTGGCGGAGACCCGGATACCGATGGTGGCTTTGAGGCTCAGCCAACTCACCAGGCTAAACAGCACCGTAAAGGCGGCCACGGCCACAACGCCCAGCAGTTGAATCAGCAGTTGCCCCAGCCCGCCACCCAGGAACAGCCCCGCCAGGGGGCCGTCATCCAGGCCATACCAGGGAAAGACGCCCGGGCCAACGCTAAACAACCCCACGGCCAGGGTGCCCCACACGCCACAAATCAGGTGGACGGAGATGGCTCCAACGGGGTCATCAATTTTGCGACGATCAATGAACGTGACCGCGAACACCACCAGCACCCCGGCCAGCAGACCAATCAAGGCGGCACTACCGAGATTCACGTAGGCACAGGAGGCGGTGATGGCCACCAGCCCCGCCAAAACACCATTGATAATCATCGACAGGTCGGGTTTTGACAGATAGAGCCAGGAGGTGACGGTGGCGGCGAGGGCACCCATGGCGGCGGCCAGGTTGGTGGTCACCACGATGTGGCTGATGGCAAAGGGATCGGCGGCCATGGTGGATCCGGGGTTAAACCCAAACCAGCCCAGCCACAGGATCAACGCGCCCAGGGCCGAAATGCTGAGGTTGTGCCCCGGCATGGCCACCGGACGCTGTTGGTAACGACCTAGGCGGGGGCCAAGCAGCATGGCCCCCATCAACGCCGCCCAGCCACCGACGGAATGCACCACGGTGGATCCGGCAAAGTCATAGAAGCCCACCTGGGCCAAGAAGCCATCGCCCCAAATCCAGTGGCCCGTAATGGGATAGGACAGCCCCACCAGCAGCAAGCTAAAGACAAAAAAGGCCAGGAACTTAATCCGCTCGGCCACGGCCCCTGAAACAATGGTGGCCGCCGTTCCAGCAAAGGCGAGCTGAAAGAAAAACTTGGCCTTGAGGGGCACCCCAACCCAACTGAGGGCATCGTAGGCCCCTTGGTAGTCGGCCCCGGTGGCGGGGCTGTTGTCGGCCCCGCTGAGGAAAAAGCCGGAGTGGCCGAAGACGCCGTTGCCATTGCCAAACATCAGCCCAAACCCCAGCACCCAAAAGGCCAAGGTAGACAGACCAAAGACAATCAGGTTTTTAGCCAGCAGGTTGACGGCATTTTTACTGCGGCAAAACCCGGTTTCTAACATGCAGAACCCGGCATTCATAAAAAACACGAGAAATCCGGCTATCAAGACCCACAGGGTATCCAGTGCCACCTGAAGGGAGTCCGGGGGTAGGGCAACGCCGGGGTTCGTCGCTGGGTCGCCCTGGGCCAACCCCGCCGGACTCATCGCCAGGGCACTGCCTATCCCTAACCCCACAACCCAGGTGAGGCCAGCCATCCGTCGTTTTCGATTCCTGACCTGCCGAGCCAGATCCCCACTGCCGCGCTGATACATCATGGTTTTGGGCTCCAACACCAGTCTCCCTCAGGACTATAGCAACGGTTAAGAATTCTGAAGTAGCGGTAGCTGCGAACAGCCCAATTCTTTCCCAGAACCAGCGCCCTTGCTCCACCCGTGCAAACGGGGAGAACCCTTGTATTCTAGGTAGTAGCGGATTGATGGCAGGGAGCCCCCCATGAGTGAATGGCTTGACCACAGCGTAATTGTTGATGTGGATGTTCCGGTAGAAACCGCCTGGGATCTTTGGTGTGACCTAGAGCAAATGCCGAAGTGGATGAAGTGGATTGACTCCGTCCGCATCCCCCCCGAAACGCCAGACCTGTCGGAATGGAAGCTGGCTTCGCGGGGGTTGGAATTCACCTGGCGATCCAAAATTACCAACCTCGTCGAAAACCAAATTATCCAATGGGAAGCCATTGATGGCCTGCCTAACAAAGGGGCGATCCGGTTCTATGACCGCAAGGAAGGGAAGTCTAGCGTGAAGCTGACGGTGTCCTACGCCATTCCTTCGATTATTAAGTGGATGGACGGACTCTTCTTGGGACGCCTCGTGGAGGCAACGCTCCAGTCTGACCTCAACCGTTTCCGTGACTATGCCCAAACCCACTACCAACCCCCCGCAGCCTAGGGATAGGTGGGGGTGATGGCTGGCCTTCAGCAAAGCCTCGATCAGATCGCCTTAGAAACCCTCTTTTTGCAGGACTTGGGCTGGCCATCCGTGGCCGATCCCTGGCCCGATGCCGCCTCGGGTGTGGCCTGGGTGCTGGCCCAGCGGGGTGCCGCCACGGTCATCTTGACCCTGGCGGGATCGTTGGACGACGGTCATGGGGACGATGTCGGGCTAGAAAATCGCTTAGCTGCCCTAGCCTCGGCGGCGACGGATCCCTTGGTCATTGCCCTCAGTGCCGATGGGCGGCGTAGCCTGTGGGGATGGCGCACCGCCCCAGGAGAGGCTGCTCCCTGGCGCTGGCGAGGGGTGATTCAGGGCCAGGGCGATCGCGCCTGGGCCGATCGCCTACGCCGCCTTCACCTCGATTATCAGGATTCCTTTCCGACCCTAGGCTCAGCCTTAAACGGGGACGATCTGCCGGCGACTCCCGAACGCCACCGGGGATTTCACCAGGGTTGGCAGAGCCTCACCCAGGCCTTGGTGGGGCTGGGCACCCGGGCCGAGCGGCGACAATTGGCCCTGACGGTGATGCTGCGACTGCTGGCGGTGGCGGCTCTCCAACAGCGGGGCCACCTCGGTGGCGACGAATGGTATTTGCATAACCAGTTTGGCCAAAGCCAACAGCGGGGGAAAGACCGCTTCTTTGTTGATGTGCTTCAGCCCTTGGCCACCCAGGGGTTCGCCCTACCGCTGGAGGAGCGGCCCTTGCCCCTGCGGCAAAGGCTTGGCCCCCTGCCCTTTCTGCCGCGCCATCCCTTTGGGGCCACGCCGTTGGATCAGCGCTGGGGCCTCCGCCCCTTGCCCGATGATGTCTTTGCCCCCATCCTAGACTGGCTGGGCGATCTGCTGACGGCTCCCGCCACGCGCTTCGCCGACTGGCTCCCCGCCATCCTCGAACAGGAGGTGAATGCCCAGCAGGGCCTTGCCTTCACCACCCCAGATCCCCTGCTCAGGGGCTTGATGGATCGCACCGTGAATGCCCTGGCCCTGGAACGGGCCGCTCGCATCACCGGGCAGCGCTATCGCTCCGTGGATCACCTGCTCTGGGCCTTAGACCCCCAGGCGGCTGGAGCCTTGCTGGAGGACCTCGGTCACCTCAGTCTTCTCGATCCGGCCTGTGGATCGGGTCGCTATCTGCGTCGGGCGCTACACACCTGGCTTTACCTGGCCCAGGGCTTAGCCGCCATCACCCGCCTAGGCCCCCCGTCCACCCGCCCCCCCTGGATGGGGACGGAGAACGATGGGGGATCCCATCGACTGGGGTTAGGGTTGTATCGACACCTGGTGAGCAACGGGCTCTACGGCGTCGATCACAGGGCTGAGGCCATTGCGATGGCCCGTTTACAACTGCTGCTGATCGGCCTCGGCCAGACCTCCACCCCCCAGGCCTTGACCAGCCTGCCCGACCTCAGCCTCACCCTGATCGTGGGCAATGGGCTGATGGGGTTCGTGGCGGTGGACACCGAACGCTTTGACCAAGGGGGCAGCAAGGCCAGCCCCAAAGGACGACGGGGATCGGGAAAACCCACCCCAGGGGAAACGGTCGCGCCCTTGCAGGGCAACCTCCTGCAACCCTTGATGGCCAATACCTACCAGGCCATCTTGGCCGAACGCCAGGTGCGCCTAGAACATTACCGTCGCCAAACCGACCTCCTGGGGGAAAGCGGCCAGGTGCCCACCTATGCCCAGGCGGACTTCCTGCGAGAGCGCCTGGAGGAACTGAACCAAACCACCCAGGCCAAGCTAACGGAACTGCTGTGGGCGGAGGCCAGTCAACAATTTGGTATTCGGGTGCGGCAATCTGGGGCTTCGGGCCATCGCCAAAGTCGCCCCCTCACCCTGGCCGATGTGGAAGCCATGCAGCCCTTCCACTGGGGCTTCTCCTTTGGTCATCTGATCCAAGAAAAGGGCGGCTTTGATCTGATTGTGAGCCACTTTCCTGGCGGGGCCGTACAGCCCACGGAGGCCGATTTCCTCGAAGCCCAGGCCGATTTGTTCGAGGCGAAGGGCGTGGCCCCCTCCACCTTTCTGAATAATCACAAACAAGTGCTCACCATCGACCCCGACCTCACCCAGGCCTGGGCCAACTATCGCGGCCAGTTTGCCCTACCCAGTCAATATTTCCGTAAATCGGGCCACTACCCCCACAGCACCCAGCCCGCACCGGGTCAAACCCAGGCCCGTCTGTATTGGTCGCGCCTCTTTTTAGAACGCAGTTTGCAACTCCTGCGCCCTAGGGGACGGTGTGCGGTGGTGATCGAGCCCTTTTGGGCCATGGGCAACAGCGCCCCCCTGCGCCACTGGCTAGAGGCCGAAACCCACCTGGGCGGCGTGGTGGATCTGTCTAATCACCATCACCTCTGGCCAGCGTTGCCCCCTCGCACCACCATCAGCCTGCTGTGGCTCAAAAAGCAGCGCCGCACCCAGGGATCCCCCTACAGCGCCTACACCCAGGCCAAAGCGCCAACCCCTGAGGGCTTAGAACCGCTGCTGCAACGCTTGATCCACCTGGCGGAATAGGGTTTCCCGATCGCCGGAATTATCCAGCACCCCATCGGCGCGGGCAATTTTTGCGGCCAGGGGCATCTGGCTAGCCATGCGGGCCTCCGCCTGTTCCGCCGTCAGGCCGTTGCGGGCGATCAACCGCTGGCGCTGCTGATCCGGGGTACAGGCCACCACCCAAATTTCCGTGACCTGATCCGTCAAGTCGGCCTCAAACAGCAGGGGAATGACCTGTACCACGATGGGCACCTCCGTTAAATCCGCCATAGCCGACTGAAAACACTGGCGCACCACCGGATGAATCCGCTGCTCTAGCCAAGCTTTTTCCTGGGCATCGTGAAACACCACCTCCCCCAACCCAGCGCGATTCAGGGATCCATCCGGGTTAAGCATGGCTGCACCGTAGCGTTCCACAATCGCCCCCAACCCCGGAGACCCCACGGCCACCGCCTGCCGCGCATAGACATCGGCATCCAGCACCGGGATCCGGTGGGCCTCCTGGAGATAGCGGGACACGGTGGATTTGCCCGTGGCGATCCCCCCCGTTAGTCCGATAATTCGCTGGTTGAGGATCCGCTGGCCCATGCCACAATCGCCTCCGTCAGGGCATCTAGGGTGTATTCGGTGGGTTCAATGTCCACGCGGCCTAGGTATTCTCGGCAAGTATCCGAGGTTTTGGGGCCAATGGAGGCCACGGCCACCCCCTCCAAAAATAACCGCCAGTCGGGGCCAAGCCCCTGCTCCAAAAGCTGGGCCGTATGCACCACGGTTTTGGAACTGGCGAAGGTGATCACGTCAATCCGGCGCTGCCGAAGCACCTGAATCGCCCGTTCATCCGGCACCAGGGGACAGCCGGATTCGTAGGCCGCCACCTCCACCACCTCGGCCCCAGCGGCGAAAAATTCCTTCCCTAGGATCTCGCGCCCGCCGCTCTCCACCCGGGGAAAGAGCAGCCGCTGTCCGGCCACATTTTCAGGGAAATGGCTGACGAGGGAATCCGCCACAAAATCCGGCGGCACAAAGTCGGGCAACAGCCCCCGCTGCTTGAGGACGGCGGCGGTCTTGCTGCCCACCACCGCAATTTTCAGGGCCTTCAGCGCCCGCAGATCTCGCCCCTGATCTAACAGTCGATCTAGGAAAAACGTCACCGCATTGGCTGAGGTGAGGATCAGCCAGTCAAAGGACTCAAGCTCGGCAATGGCCTGATCCAAGGCCTGCCAACTCGCCGGAGAACGAATTTCCAGGGCTGGCAGATCGATCACCTGGGCACCCTGGGCAGCGAGGAGGTCGGCAAACTGGCTGTTTTGGCCAGCGGCACGGGTGATCAGAATCGTTTTACGGTGGAGAGGCGCTGGGGATGGTGGGATCTGGGCATCGGGGGCCAGGGGGGAGGTGAGGTAGGAACGCAGTTTGACCACTTCGCCAAACACCATCACGCAGGGGGAGAGGGTTTGGCCCTTCACCACCTGGCGAATGCTGAGCAGGGTACCTTCCCAAATCCGCTGTTGATCGTGACCGCCCCAGCGAATAATGGCCACGGGTGTATCGCCGCGACAGCCGTTGTTTTGTAGGCGATGGATGATTTCATCGAGGTGCCGACTGCCCATCAACACCACCAGGGTATGCAGGGCGGCGAGGGCGGGCCAATCCAGCAGGTCGGGCTCGTGGGCGGTGACCACCCCAAACCCGTGGCTCCACACTGGATCGGTCAAGGGAATCCCCGCCAACAGCGGAGCCGCCAGGGCCGAAGAAATACCGGGCACCACCTCGAAGGGACAGCCCGCCTGCCGCAGGGCTTGAATTTCTGAGGTCGTGCGCCCAAAAATAAACGGATCGCCGCTTTTTAAGCGCACAACCTGCCGCCCCCCCTGACAGAGCCGCACCAAGAGCGCGTCAATCTCGGCCTGGGGGGTGCTAGGCTGCCCCCCCCGTTTACCCACGTCAAATATCTCGCAGTGAGGGGGCAACAGCAGCAACAGATCGACATTCACCAGGGCGTCATGCACCAGGCAATCGGCCCGCTGCAACAGATCCCGCCCCCGCAGGGTGAGATAGTCCATACGGCCTGGGCCAGCGCCCACAAGGTAAACGGTTCCCGGCTGGGTCATTGGTCAAACATTCGTCGTAGGATGGGCTGGGGCATCAGATCCCAGGGTTCTGTTTTGGCGTTCACCCCAGGTTTTAGCGGCAAGCGAAAGAACTCTGGGATCTCTATAAAATAGCCCCTCTATCCTACCCCCATCCCCATCACGGATCTCTAACCATGCTGACCTTCTACCACACGCCGCTGTCTGTGAATTCTCGCCGGGTTTGGGTGGCCCTGCTCGAAAAGGGCTTGACCTTTGAGGCCGTGGAAATGAACCTGGGCGGCGACCAATTCAAGCCGGAATTTCTGGCCATGAACCCCTTTCACCACATCCCGGTGCTGGTGGATGAGGGGTTTTCGGTGATTGAATCCTTCGCCATTTTGGACTACCTAGAGGCCCAGTATCCCACCCCGGCCTTGCTGCCCAGCGATCCCATCGCCCTGGCCAACGTCCGCATGGTGGAAATGGTGACGCTGAACGAACTCAACCCTGCCATGACGCCCCTCTTCAAGGAAATGATGGGCTTTGGGGCCGAATCCCCTGAAGCGGTGGCCCAGGCCAAGCAAAAAATCGAAGGGGTGCTGAAGTTCTACGCCGACAAACTGGGCGAGGGCGACTTCTTCGGCGGCGACCACCTCACCCTAGCGGACATCGTGGCGGGCACCTTCTCCCCCTGGTTTGAGCAAATGGGTCTGCCCATGGCCAACTACCCCACCCTGCAAGCCTGGACGGCCCGCCTGGTGGCTCGCCCCGCATGGCAAACCACCCAACCCACCGAGGCCATGATCACCGCCTTCCGGGATCGGATGAAAGCCCGCATGGCCAAGGGGTGATCCCATCGGCATCGCGACGGTCTAGGGATGCGGTTTGCTAAGGACGGCAACCGAGACTGTCGCGGGTGGAGACCTGGGTGACGGGGTTGATGCCGTCGGCAATTTTGCACAGTTGGGCAATTTGGAAGCGGTCGATGATCGCCCCAGAAAAGTCCGCCCCGGTGATTTTGGTGTCCCGAAAGCTGCTGCTGGTGAGGAGGGCATCGATAAACCGAGCATTGGAGAGATCGGCTTCGTCAAAAATGACTCGATCCGCGAAGGTGGCTGAGAGGTTCGCCGCCGTGAGATTGGCGCGTAAAAAAGAGGCCTTGGTCAAAATGGTGCGACTGAGATCCGCGTCGGTGAAATTGGCCTCCCGCATTTCCGCCGCCGCAAAGGACGTTCCCGAGAGATTTTGGCCCGAAAAATCGCGGAAGCTGAGGTCGGTGAGGGTGTAGTCCACCGTATTGTCTTGGGCGAGGGCCACGGAGGGGCCTCCCAACCAACCACAGACCAAGACTATCCCCACCAAGACCGCCGACCACAGTTTGATCATCGCCCCTTCCTTCAACCCACTGTCCATCAAGAGGTTGACTAGCCACCTTGGCCAGCAACCCATCCTAGAAATTCTAGCGCTGTTAGGGGGCTGGGAACCGCTTACAATTGGAGGCGGAGCGCGTCGTTAGGGGTTTTGGGTTTTGGGTATTCATGTTGGGCTGCTGGGATTGGGGACGGTGGGTTCAGGCACCGCCAAAATTCTTTTGGATCCAGACCACCGGCATCCGCTGCTGCGCCAAATTACCCTCGCCAAGGTGGGGGTGCGGAGCCTCGACAAGCCCCGCCCCGTCGCGATCCCTGCCGATTGCCTGACCACGGATCTAGAAAGCATCGTGACCGATCCCACGGTGGATGTGGTGGTCGAACTGCTGGGGGGTCTAGAGCCCGCTCGCACCCTGATTCTCAAGGCCATTGCCCACGGCAAGCACGTCGTCACGGCCAACAAGGCGGTGATTGCCCGCTACGGCCACGAAATTTTCACAGCGGCCAACGAGGCCGGGGTCTACGTTCTGCTCGAAGCGGCGGTGGGGGGCGGCATCCCCGTCATTCAACCCCTCAAGCAAGCCCTCGGGGTTAACCGCATTCAGGCCGTGACGGGGATCATCAACGGCACCACCAACTACATCCTCACCCGAATGCAGCGGGAGGGGGGCGACTTTGATCCGATTCTGGCCGACGCCCAGCGGTTGGGCTATGCCGAGGCCGATCCCTCCGCCGACGTGGACGGGCTAGACGCCGCCGACAAGATCGCCATTCTGGCCTCCCTGGCCTTTGGGGGACGGATCAAGCTCTCCGAGGTCTACAGCGAAGGCATCCGCCAGGTTTCCGCCGCCGATATCACCTATGCCCAGCGCCTCGGCTTTGTGATTAAGCTGCTGGCCATTGCCCGCCGCCACGGTAGCCCAGAGGGGGATCCGCACTTGGAGGAACTGGAACTGCGCGTCCATCCCACCTTGGTGCCCGAGGGCCATCCCCTGGCCTCGGTCAACGATGTGTACAACGCCATTGTGGTGGAAGGGGATCCCATCGGCCAGGTGATGTTCTTTGGGCCGGGGGCGGGGGAAGGGCCAACCGCCAGCGCCGTGGTGTCGGACATTGTAAACATTGCCGCCACGCTGGTGTCGGGCCAAGGCCGTGAGGTGACAACCAAAACCGCCAACCCCCTCCTCGCCTGTAGCCACCAGCACTACTGCAAAGTTAGCCCCATGGCCGATATTGTCAGTCGGTTCTATGTGCGGCTGCTGGCCAAGGATGAACCGGGGGTGATTGGCAAACTGGGCCTTTGTTTTGGAGCCCATGCCGTCAGCCTAGAATCCATCGTGCAAACGGGCATCCACGACGACGGGGCCGAAATCGTCATCGTCAGCCACGAAGTCACCGAGGCCAACTTCCAAACCGCCCTCGACGAAATCCGCGACTTCCCCGAAATTGCCAGCGTGGCCAGCGTCATCCGGGTGCTATAGCCGTTGATGGTGTGAGATTTCTGCCTGGAATCTCCTCGTGAGATCTCCTCGTGAGATCTCCTCCTGGGATTTCAAGGGGCCGGTGGGGTCGCAACCGCAAAGAGGGCCAGGGTTTGGCGGCAGCATTGCTTCAGCCGTTCGCCACAGGTGGGATCGGGGGACACCGACCCCGCAAAGCTCCAGTTATCGATGGTGGAGAGCGTCCACTGCTTGCCGCGATGGTCAAACCCGGCGATCTCCAGGCCAATCACCCGGCGTTCCTCGGTATCGGGGTCGGGGTGGAGGCGAATTTGCACCAGCAAACTACGGCAGTGAAACAGGCGGCTGACCCCGGGAAAGTGGAACCCCAGGTCAATGGAGTCGGGATCGACAAGGTCGCGGGTTTCCCGATCATTGGCCCAGGGTTTGAGATCAACTCGCAGGTCTGGGAATTCGCCCCTAAACAGCCCGACCACGGTGGCAATTTTGCTGGCAAACTCGATGCTATTGGCCTGTTCTGCTGCGTTCACGCTGCCTTCAACAAAAGTAGATTGGCTTTCAGAATAGGATAGCGCTTTGTTTCCAACCGTTAACTGGTTAACCAAATCGGCACTCCCGGCCTAGGATGCGCCGATCGGGCAGCGTTCTGCTAGGGATCAGGACTCAGGACTCAGGGGCCAAATCCGCCTTGCAGATGTTCAGCATCCGCAGGTCATTGTCGGACAGGGTGCTGAGGGCATGGAAGCCGCTGAGATTGAGCGGGGCTAAGCCATCCCGCAGGGTATCGGCGGCGATCGCGCCCTGGGGTTCTAGGGCAATGCTGTAGGGGTAGGCTTCCTGGCTATAGCTATCGATGATGGTCATGGCGAGGGCGTTTCCCTGGACACGGCCCTGGAAGCAATCAAAGGAGGATCCAGGGAAATAAACCGCACCATAGAGATCTTGGCCGTTGCTTTCCATCACAATGTAGCCGCTGCCCACTTGGTCGGGCTGGGCAGACTGGCCAAAGAGGTACTGCCCCGGAGCCGGAAAGGAATGGGCCACCTGGGCTAAAACCGGAACCGAGGCGACAGCAGACGAGACCGATGGCAGAGCATCGCTGTAGCCCGCCTGGGCCTTGAAACCGAGCCCCATCACCATCGCCAGGGCCACCACAGCCCCAGCCACGGATCGGGGGGCCATCCAGTGTAGCGGTGACAAACCTGATCTTGATAGCGTCGTTGATCCGATCATGGGATGTCCCTCCTCGATAATGTCCAAATGGTGTCGCTTGGGATGGCGTGAGACCCGCCGGTTTGGGATCTGAGATCTGGGATCTGAGATCTGGGGTCTGAGACCTTGGATCTGAGATGCCGCTATGCCCCCACCGCTTCGCTGAACGTTTCGCGGCAAGGCCCTCGGTGCAAGGTCTCTCGGCTCAGGCGCTCTCGGCTCAGGCGCTCTAGCTTCAATGTAATAGAACCGCTGGCCCCCGTCGGGGGATTCCAACCGACCGTAACAACTCTTTGAAAAGATGACTTGAAGATACCGAAGAGCCAGATCGAGGCCGCCAGTGCATCCCCAAAACCGCCTCAGCAGCGCTGGCATCTGTCATTTTTCCCTAGGCTTAGATTTCTTATAGAAGCAAAGCCCCAAACGCCTCAGCCCCACGGTGCCACCTCGTAAAGTGTCTACACCGATGGCAAGTTCTTCGGTGGTCGGTCGAGTTCGTGGGCGATCACCGAGAATGGTTAAAAATAGCTGAGAGGATAGATTTGTGAGTCACCGCCGTCGAGCCCTCTTTGTCTCCCACGGGGGTGGGCCGCTGCCCCTGTTGGGCGATCCGGCCCATGCTGAAATGGTGGACTGCCTAAAGACCATCACCGCCACCCTCGAACGTCCGTCGGCCATTGTGGTGGTGAGCGCCCACTGGGAAGCCCCCCATCCCACCATTACCTCTGGATCCAACCCAGGGCTGATCTACGATTACAACGGCTTTCCCCCAGAATCCTATACCCTTCAATATCCCTGTCCGGGATCCCCTGACCTGGCCCAACGGATAGCGGCATATCTGGGCCAAGCGGGCTTTTCAGCCTATCTCAATGGCACCCGAGGCTTTGATCACGGGCTGTTTGTCCCGCTCAAAATGATGTACCCCGAGGCGGATATTCCCTGTGTTCAGGTGTCGTTGATGCGATCCTTAGATCCAGCGGCCCATATCCAACTCGGACGGGCGCTGCAAGGCTTGGCCGATCCGTCGTTATTGGTGATTGGATCGGGGTTTTCGTTCCATAACATGCAGGCCTTTTTCAGGGCCGTCCCAGCGGAAGAACAGGCCATGAACCAAGCCTTTGAGGCCTGGTTGCTAGACACCTGCGCCAACCCCAACATCACCGAGGAAGAACGCTATCAGCGGTTGATTCAGTGGGAGTTGGCTCCCTCGGCCCGCTATTGCCATCCCCGGGAAGAACATTTGTTGCCCCTCCATGTTTGCTATGGCTTTGCCGCCTCGGCCTGCACCCAAACCTATGCATTAAATATTCTCAATAAACGGGCCAGTATGTATCTATGGGAGTTGGAGGATTAGGGGTAGCCATGGCCCCACGGGATCCCCGAATCATCGCAACCGATTGAGGTAGGATAAATAGGCGATCCGAGGCCTTCATGGCCTCAGTCATGGCCTCCGTTTTTTCATTCATGATTCCCCATGATTCCTGTCGTTAGCCGTGGTTTTGTATGGTGATGGTGGCCCCAAAATTAGACCAACTGAAAGCCCTGTTTGCCGATATGGAACGGGCCATCATTGCCTACTCCGGCGGTATTGATAGCACCCTGGTGGCCAAGGTGGCCTACGATGTGCTGGGTGATCGCGCCCTAGCGGTGACGGCCAATTCGCCCTCCCTGATGCCGGAGGATTTGGAGGATGCCCGCCTCCAGGCGGCCATTATCGGCATTGCCCATGAGATTGTCCAAACCCACGAGTTGGAGAACCCCAACTACGCCAGCAATCCGGTTAACCGCTGCTACTTTTGCAAAAGCGAACTCCACGACACCCTGCGCCCCCTAGCCCTGGAACGGGGCTATCCCTACGTGGTGGACGGGGTGAACGCCGATGATTTGGGCGACTATCGACCGGGCATCCAGGCCGCGCAGGAACGGGGAGCCAGGTCGCCCTTGGCCGAAGTGGGCATCACCAAACTGGAGGTGCGGCAGATCTCGCAATTTCTGGGTCTGCCCTGGTGGGATAAGCCCGCCCAGCCCTGCCTCAGTTCACGCTTTCCCTACGGCGAAGAAATCACCCTGGAAAAGCTGCACCGGGTGGGCCGCGCCGAACGCTATCTGCGGGACTTGGGCCTGAGAGACCTGCGGGTTCGATCCGCCGGGGATACCGCCCGCATTGAGATCCCAGCGGCAGACATTAAGAACTTCGTGGCCGATAATGACCTGGAGGCCTTAGTGATGACGTTTCAGCGCTACGGCTTTACCTACGTCACCCTCGACCTAGAGGGCTTCCGCAGCGGTAAGCTCAACCAAGCCTTGCCCCTCCTCCGGTCTTGACCCCAGCCCATGTTGGCCCTGCCTTGGCCTTGCCCCTCCCTTGGCAGGGGCCTTACCCCGGTGGCCTAACCCGGCCTCACCCCTAGCCCTTCCTCCGTGTTATGACCTACTACCTCGCTGGCGACATTGGCGGCACCAAAACCATCCTCCGCCTAGTGGATGCCACCGCCGAAGCCACCGCCAAGCCCCACGTCGAAACCTGCTACGAGCAACGCTATTCCAGTCAGGCCTACTCCGACCTCGTGCCGATGGTGAAGGAGTTTCTCCAGACCGTGGCCACCCAGGCCGGACAGCCCCTCCATCCCGTGCGGGCCTGTTTTGCCATCGCTGGGCCGGTGGTAGACAACACCTCCAGCCTCACCAACCTGGCCTGGTCGCTGGAGGGGGATCGGCTGAAGGAGGAGCTAAACCTAGAGCGCGTGGAGTTGATTAACGACTTTGAGGCCGTCGGCTATGGCGTGTTTGGCCTTAAGCCCGAGGATCTGCACACCCTCCAAGCAGGGGCCTATCACCCCCATGCCCCGGTGGCCATTTTGGGCGCAGGAACCGGGCTAGGCCAGGGCTTTGCCATCAACCACAGCGGGCGCTGGCAGGTGTTTCCCTCCGAGGGGGGCCATGCGGACTTTGCCCCTCGGTCGGAGTTGGAATTTCAACTGCTGCGCTATTTACTCGAAAAGCACCAGATCTCGCGGGTGTCGGTGGAGCGGGTGGTGTCGGGCCAGGGGATTGTGTCTATTTACCAATTTCTGCGGGATCGGGAATTTGCCCACGAAACCCCAGCAGTGGCCGAAGCCATCACCGCCTGGGAACGCCAGATTGGCCTCAAGACCAAAACCATCGACCCCGCTGCCGTGATTGCCCAAGCCGCCGCCACCGGCTATGATCGCCTCTGCCAAAAGGCGATGGAGGTTTTTGTGGAAGCCTACGGGGCCGAAGCCGGAAACCTGGCGCTCAAACTGCTGCCCTACGGTGGGCTGTACGTGGCCGGGGGCGTGGCCGCCAAAAATCTTCCGCTGATGACCGCTGGACACTTTATGAACGCCTTCTGCCACAAGGGCCGCATGAGTTCCCTGCTGGATCACGTCCCGGTTCATGTGGTGATCAACCCCCAGGTCGGCCTGATTGGCGCAGCCCTAAAGGCCGCCCAGCGTTAGGAGGCCGCCCTCGGCCTATCCGAAACCGGGCTGACTGACACCATGCCGAAAAGCCTTGATCTCTCGTAGATTGGGTGGCGCGATCGCAGAACCCAACCCGTCCGAAGTCCTCGGCGAGCGTTGGAGCTGGATCAGGCCATCAGATCCAAAACTCCCGTTGGCCGCAGGGGCGAAACCCCCTCGCCCCTGCGGCTAGACCGGGTGATCGGAGATGACTTAGTTTTTGCGGGTATTTTCAGCCATTTGCATCGTAAATTCCGCCTGGGTCAGGGTGGCGGCCACTTGACAGGCCACCTCCGGGGAAAGGCTGGGCTGGGTTTCGGCCAGGAAGGTGAGGTAGCCCTGGAAGGTGCTGGTGATGATGACTTTGTTTTGCTGCATGGTGAAGTCTCCTGGGAAGGGCGATCGCAGGGGGGTGCCCCAAAGGAACCGCTGCCGACACCCGCCTGTGGCAAGACAATCGGGCCGTTACACCGTCTCCTTTGACCAACGCTGCCCCCTGCGAGGACGCCGGATTCAGGACTATACTGTAACCCGGCAATCCTGCGGTTCGGGCGTTTTTCATGGCAGATTTAATCCTTTTTTGGCATCGTCGCGATCTGCGCCTGGGGGATAACCTAGGTCTCACCGCCGCCCGGGAACGCAGCCCCCAAGTGGTGGGGGTGTTCTGCTTGGATCCAGGCCTCTTGCAAGGAGAGGACATCGCCCCGGCGCGGGTGGCCTATATGATCGGCTGCTTGGCCGAGTTGCAGCGGCACTACGCCGCAGCCGGAGGGCAGTTGTTGATCCTCCAGGGCGACCCACGGCAAAAAATTCCGGCCTTGGCCCAAGCCCTGGGGGCGGCGGCGGTGTATTGGAATCGCGATGTGGAGCCCTATGCTCGCCAGCGGGATAAGGCCGTGGTAGAGGCCCTGAAGGAGGTCGGGATTGCCTTTGAGACCCTGTTTTGGGATCAGCTTTTGCACGCACCGGGAGACGTCCTCACCGGCGCTAACCAGCCCTACACCGTCTATGGCCCCTTCTGGAAAAACTGGCAGCGACGGGCCAAGCAGCCCCCCCTGCCAACGCCCCAGGGGCTCCAGGGGTTAACCGAAACCCAACAGCAGGCCGCTCAGTCCGTGGGCTGTATTCCCCTGCCCACCGCCCAGGGTTTGGGCTTTGCCTGGGACAAGGGCTTTCCCGTTGACCCCGGGGAACAGGCGGCCCTAGCGCGGTTGGCAGAGTTTTGCGACGATGATCGCCGGATCGGCACCTACGACGAGCAGCGCAATTTTCCGGCGGTGGAGGGCACCTCAGGCCTCAGTGCAGCGCTGAAATTTGGAGCCATCGGCATCCGTACCCTGTGGGCCGCTGCCACCGAAGCCTACGACCGAGGCCGCAGCGACGAAACCCGCGACAACGTGCAAACCTGGCAGCAAGAACTGGCTTGGCGCGAGTTTTATCAGCACGTGCTCTACTTTTTCCCCACCCTGGCCGATGGCCCCTACCGTCCCCTGTGGCAAAACTTCCCCTGGGAAAACAACGAAGCCCATTTCGCCGCCTGGTGTGAGGGCCGCACGGGCTACCCGATTGTAGATGCCGCCATGCGCCAACTGCGGGAAACGGGCTGGATGCACAACCGCTGCCGCATGATTGTGGCCAGCTTCCTCACCAAAGACCTGATCATCAACTGGCAGTGGGGCGAAAAATACTTCATGCAAACCCTGGTGGATGGCGATCTGGCCGCCAATAACGGCGGCTGGCAATGGAGCGCCTCCAGCGGCATGGATCCCAAACCCCTGCGCATTTTCAACCCCGCCAGCCAAGCCCAAAAGTTTGACCCCGACGCCGACTACATCCGCCAGTGGGTGCCAGAACTGAAATCCCTAGACACCCAAGTGCTGGTGACGGGCAACATCCCGGCCCCCATCTGCCAGCGCATCGGCTACCCCACCCCCATCGTGGATCACAAACGTCAGCAGGCCCTCTTTAAGCAGAAATACAACGCTCAAAAGGCTAGGTGACTGACAAAACTTGCGAGAACCCATAGCCATCGAAGGGTCAGGAGACCTGGCCCCTACATAGCCCAAATGCGGTAGGGGCGCGGTTTTCGCGCCCGACACAGAATCTTTTGTCCGTCATCTAGCCCAAAAGGTCATCACCTAGGGCGAGGAGATGGAAAGATCGGCGCTTTTGCCCGCTCCAAAAACCGTAAGGCCATGACCCCACAGCAGTCCTAGGCCATTGGCGAGCAGCGGATCCTATTCACAAGAGGCTGAAGCCTTTTGCCTGCTCATCACTCCGCTAGGAGGGGGCTAGTGGTTTGTCAGAGTCAGCCAAAAGCGACAAAAAAAAGGAGTGCCGAAGCACTCCTTTCAGAAATGATGGGTTCTGACCCTAGAAGCTCATTTCGGCAGCTTGGACGCGCTCCACTTGCTTCTTCTTCAGCACCAGCATGATTTGAGTCAGCATGATGGCGGCGACAAAGGCAATCAGGCCCTTAATCCGATTGGGGCTTTGCAGGACGATTTCGGTGTCCATTTGGCCAAAGCCACCCACGTTGGGGTTGGTGGTCAGGGGTTTGCCCGCCTCCACGATGTCGCCCTCGGAGACGATCGGCTCAGGCCCCACGGGGATGCTATCAACCACGGTTTCTCCACCCTCGGTGAGGATAGCTACGGCGTAGCCACCGCCAGCTTGGGCCTCAACGCTGGTCACCGTACCGGAAGCCGAGGCGTTGACAGCATTGTTGTTGCTGTTTTGTCCGGTGGGGTACACCTGGCCACGGCCTCGGTTGCCACCAGCGTGGATTTGGTACTTACCAAAGGAGACCGCTTTGTTGGTGGCCGGATCGGGAGACAGCACCGGGAAAACAATTTCCTGATACTGTTCGCCCGGTAGCGGCCCCACAATCAGAATATTCTCCTGGGTATCGCTGTAGGGCATGAAAAAGGTGTTGCCCACCTCTTCAGCCAGTTCTTCAGGGATGCGATCCGCCGGGGCGAGCTTAAAGCCCTCGGGCAGAACCACCACGGCCCCAACGTTCAGACCGCCCTTGCTGCCGTCGCCCAGCACTTGCTGGGTATTCAGGTCGTAGGGGATTTCCACCTTCAGGGGGAAAACGGTGTCGGGCAGAACGGCCTGGGGCACTTCCACCTTGGTGGGCTTGGCGGCGAGGTGGCAGTTGGCGCAGACGATGCGGCCCGTGGCCTCACGGGGGGTGGGGTAGTTTTCCTGGGCCCAGAAGGGATAGGCTGCCGCTGGCTGAGGCTGGACGATCATCCCGCCTAGGACAAGGAGAACGGTGGCAAAGGCAACGGCTACTGGCCGCCAACGACGCACCGATGAAATGAATGCAGTCATGGGTGTATATGTCATAGCTATGGAGTGTGTCATTGAGACCGGCTAGGGGCGGTTGACCCTAGGCCCACCAGGGGCTTTCGCCAGTGCGGAAGTCGGTTTCCGTCCAGGTGGTCAGGGAAACCTTGTCGTCTTCGGTGACATCGGCATGGGCCAAGGCCAACGACAGGGGGGCAGGGCCGCGCACCACTTTCCCGGTAGCGTCGTACTGGGAACCGTGGCAGGGGCACATAAACTTGTTCTCGCTGGCGTTCCAGGGCACCACGCAGCCCAGGTGGGTGCAGATGGAGTTGATGCCGTAGCTTTCTAGGGTGCCGTTATCCTTGACCACCAGATAGGTGGGGTCGCCCTTGAGCCCTTGCACCAGGACACGATCACCGGGGTTATGGGCCGCTAGAAACTGACTCACAACCACATCGTTGCCCAGTTCGTTTTTAGCGGTCACACCGCCGCCGCCACCACCACTGGAGGGCGGCACGAAGTATTTGACCACGGGGTAGAGCATGCCCAGAACGGTGCCCGTAGCTGCCCCAAAGGTCAGTAGGTTCATAAATTGGCGACGCCCCAAATCGGGGACGTCGGAGGTTCCAGAAACTTGAGTCATAATGTAAGACTGGTGTACCCGTTCAAATGTATTATCGGCAACTATCCACGCTCCCCTGGCTGCACCGCTGTCAGCCACAATTGCGCCCGTTACAGCGCCATTGTCTCAAGGGGCCGATGGAGGACATGCTCCCCCAACGGAAGCCTAGAACTTAACCAATCGTATTATTGCACCATGATGTTCTCAGATTCGTGGCGTTCAACGATGGCCCTAGACTGACGAGGGATAACCGCCCCCCGTGACGGGAGAAAATTGGATTATGCCATTTATCACGGCTTAAAATGCATTTCCAGGGGGAGTAACCCGTTCGGGAGGGGAGAATAGCCCGATAAATCGTCTTTTTTAGCCATATAGGCCCAATTTTTGAATTTTCTGATCGCCGTTGGAATCCAGATCGTATCGTAAAGAAATGTATCAACCAGGCTGACTAGACCTTAAAGGAGGCGGGATGACAGGCCAAGACCTACAAGCGCTGTTACAGGAAAAATGGGGCTATTCCTACGATCTACAACTGCGCCGCACCCAGGGCAAAATTTTCCTCCAAGTCATGTGGCGCTACCTAGAACAGGCGTCCTTTCCCCTCAGTGAAGCCGACTACCTCGCCCACCTCAATCAGGTGGCGCTTTACTTAAACGAGTGGGGGCAGAGTACCTACATCCAAACCTGGATTGCCGAAACCCGTGAAAAACCTCGCCTAGGCAAGGCTGTGAGTATTCCTTTGGTCTTGGGAGATCGGGCACTGGAATGGCTGGCAGACGAGTTTTAGGCGAGGTTTACGCCTTTTCCCCATGGGGGACGCTTGTCGTTCGGGCTGCGCGGTGAGCGGTGAGCTTGCCGAACCGTCGAAGCCCAGGGGTTCTACGCCTTTCGACAAGCTCAAGGCGAACGGTAACGAGCCAACATGAGCATGACTGGGCCATAGGATCATCGGGATGAATAGGATCATCGGGATGAACCCCTGCGCCTTTGCCCTGGGGGACGGGGACTAGGGGCGAGAAATCTGGGGAACCGTTGGGCATAGCACCCCAACCTTAGCTAAAATTTTCCTAAATTCATTTAATTCAACGCCGCTTCAAGCGAGCGGCTCACGTTTCAAATATCGCTGTTTCTCCAGGGTCATCTTCATCGAGGCAGGGGCAAACCTCAGATCAACTCAGACCTGTCAGCGGGTTTTAACATCCCGAACGAGGCTATCCACGCTTGTCCATCGTTCTTTTTATTCCAAAAATTTCACCTTCTGACTCTAGGGATCGGCATTACAGCGTGATTTCGCCGTCTCCCCAAGGGGGTAATTTCCTGGTTTCAGGAATCCTCATGAATAAGGATAAATGCTCAGAAGGTTTTGATTTAGGAATGTTAGGATTTCCTAGGTGAACATGCTCAGAGGGCCTGCTGTGATTCGTTCTGCCACCTTGCCGGCTCAGATGCCGTTGCTTCCTACCTTTAGCGACAACAATCGTCTAAAGCTCTTTTCCGGTTCCGCCAATGTTGAACTTGCCCGCGAGGTCGCTCGGTATCTCGGTATCGATTTAGGGCCAATGGTGCGTAAGCGGTTCGCCGATGGTGAACTGTACATCCAAATTCAGGAATCGATTCGGGGCTGCGATGTCTACCTCATTCAGCCAACTTGCCATCCGGTGAACGATCACCTGATGGAGTTGCTCATTATGGTCGATGCCTGTCGGCGCGCCTCGGCACGGCAGATTACGGCGGTGGTGCCCTACTACGGCTATGCTCGGGCAGATCGTAAAACCGCTGGCCGAGAATCCATCACCGCCAAGTTAGTAGCGAACCTGGTTGCCCAGGCTGGGGCAAACCGCGTTCTGGCCATTGACCTCCACTCGGCTCAAATTCAGGGCTATTTTGATATCCCCTGCGACCATGTCTACGGCACCCCGGTGCTAATTGACTATATCTCCAGCAAAAAACTGGAGGATTTGGTGGTGGTGTCGCCCGATACGGGTGGTGTGGCCCGCGCTCGCGCCTTTGCCAAAAAGCTGAATGATGCCCCCCTAGCCATCATTGACAAGCGCCGCCAAGCCCACAACGTGGCGGAGGTGATGAACGTGATTGGCGACGTACGCGGCAAAACAGCCGTGCTGGTAGACGACATGATCGACACCGCTGGCACCATCTGCGAAGGAGCCCGTTTGCTGAAGCAGGAAGGGGCGCGTCAGGTCTATGCCTGTGCCACTCACCCCGTCTTCTCGCCCCCGGCGGTGGAACGGCTCTCCAGCGGCCTCTTTGAGGAGGTCATTGTGACCAATACCATCCCCATGACCACCGCCCGCCAGTTCGATCAACTCACGGTCCTCTCCATGGCTAACCTCCTCGGTGAAGCCATCTGGCGCATCCACGAGGAAAGTTCTGTCAGCAGCATGTTCCGATAGGTTGGCCCTGCGCCCCTGGGCCTCAACATCCCTAGGTGGTGAGCGCGTCCTGTTAGGTCTGCCCCCAGTTCAACGGTCATAGCGTACAAGACGGCACCCTTGGTAACCGGGGTGCCTTTTTCGTGGGTCGGCAGTTCCTAGGCCCAAAAAAAAGAGCCCCTGTAGGGGCTCCGGCTTGTGATTCTGCCCGCAGGCAAGGGGGTTAGGCTAGAGCCATTCCAGGGTAGCCTCTTCCTTGGTGTTGGTACGGCGATCAAGGGTCGTCCGGTCGAAGGTCATGTGGATAGTGCGGGTTTGCTCGCCGTCGGACGCCACAGCCATGATCGGGAAGTCGAGGTTGCCGTCCTGGAAGGACATCTGGAACCGGAAGGTGCCGTCGGGGTTGAGTTTAATCGGCTTGCCACCAATGGTGACGGTGGCATCGGGTTCGGTGGCCCCGTAGACGATCAGTTCCGCATCGGCGATCAGCCAGAACTTGCGGGGCCGGATGGGAGGCGCAGAGGCCGAGAAGCCCAGCCCAGCGCCCGACATGGTCAGCCCCGACATGGTGAGGGGATAGCCCGACATGGTGGGGACTGAACCCATGGGCACCTCCGCCGTGGCCCACAGCCCCGCCCCCGAGGGGAAGACGTAGGAACTCATGGCTTGCTCGGCCATCAGAGAACCGGGGACATGTTGCACCGATCCCGCCACATGGACGGCACCCCCCACCTGTTGGATAGATCCGGCCACATGCTGGCCCGACCCAGGGACATGCTGGCCCGACCCAGGGACATGCTGCATGGAACCGTA
Source organism: Leptolyngbya sp. (assembly GCA_035285305.1). Lineage (GTDB taxonomy): Bacteria > Cyanobacteriota > Cyanobacteriia > Phormidesmidales > Phormidesmidaceae > Nodosilinea. The sequence continues at coordinate 2,159 of JAYKHF010000011.1, read as the reverse complement.
GAGTGACCCGTCCACCCGCTGGGCTTCGGCCTCCTGGGACAGGGTATACATGCGGTCGTAAATGCCTTGGGCCGCACCAGCCCGACTGGGATGGCGCAGGGTCATGAGGGTCTTGCCGCGTAGATCCGCTTGCCAATCGACGGTCATAAAGTGGTCTTCAATCCAGTCGGTGGGGTAGACCGGGGGGATATGGACGGGCAGGGAACGGGCTAGCACCAACCATCGGCCATCGTTGCAGAGATAGCCGATTTCCGCCACATAGTCGCGATCGCTGACCGGGATCGGCAGATACCAATCTCGCGCCATCTCGTCGCATTCATACTGTTGCAAGCTGTGGGGCGCTTGGTAGCCGAGATCAATGTCGGTCACGTCGTAGAACCGTAGGGCGAGCCGCGCTCCCCCCTGCCGCCGCAGGTCGTCCTTATGCTCCGCCGGAATATCCCAATAGGCGTAGGCCCACTGGGGATCGCGGGGCATGAGCACAATGCGACTTTCGCCATAGCCCGGAGGCAAGTCAGGCAGCCCCTCATCCACCGAAGCCAACGCCTCCAAAGGGGGCAGATCAGGGGCCATAAACTTTGACGCTTCTACTTGGGCCTGGGCGGCGGCCATCGACGTGACCACACTGGGGGCTGGAATTTGACCCCGTTGGGCATCAATGGCCCGAATCGCGTCAATCAACTCAGTTTTCCGCATCCGGCTGTAGCGAGACACCTCATAGTCACTGGCGACCTTGCGAAGCTGCCGCAGGGTCATGTCTTCTAAGGGAGGGCGTTGCTGGGACATGGGCCAATTTTCTCCTTAGGAAATTCGTTCGATAGATAGAGGGCATCGCCAGAATCGATCCGCCATCTCCTCCAGGGCATACCCCAACGGATCAGGCCGCAGGAGATCCGCCAATGGGGATCATGCTTGCTCGTCACTATGACAAAAAAGAAACGGGGGATCAAGCATTCCACAAGGCTTTTTAGACCCTGTCGTCGAGGAAATCAGGGTCTCGGGGATCAATAAGTCATGGATCCATGACTTATTGATCCCCATAAGTATAATTACGTCATCAAAATTCAATATTTTGATCCCGACTCCCGACTCCCAACTCCCAACTTGTGCCACAGTAAGAACAGCCCCTTATCCCCTCATGAACCCTCGATGACGACCCCTTCCACCACTCCCTTGGATAGCAACACGCCGGATGCTTCGACCCGTCAGACGGTCGAGTCAGAGGCCGGATCAGCGGTGGTGGATGGTTGGGCGACTGGGGAACCGATCCCCTCTGAGGCGGCTGAGGCGGAGCCCAAGCAGGCCGATGGGGCCACAGGACGCGGGTTGATTAGCCGCCTGTTGCCTCCAGCCATTCGGTTGTGGTTGCATAGCCAACTGGATCACATCGAGGGCTTAGGGTTTCGGTTAGAGGGCAAAGATCGGCAGATTTTGTCGGGTCATATTCCCCAGGTCAGTTTGTCAGCCCAACAGGCGGTGTATCGGGGGCTGCATGTCAGTCAGGTGGCTGTGGTGGCCAAGGACATTCGGGTAAACCTCGGTCAGGTACTGCGAGGTAAGCCCCTGCGGTTGCTTCAAGCCTTTCCGGTGGAGGGGCAGGTCTACCTGAGCACCGAGGACGTGCGGGCTTCCCTCCATGCCCCCCTGCTGGAACAGGGGCTTCAGGATATCTTCCAGCGCTGGGCCGAGGTTTCCCCCAGTACCGCCCTAGGGGATGGCCGAGGGCCTTCCTTCACCGCCCTTCCCCCAGCCCATCAACTGACTGACATCGCCCTAGGTGATGGCACCCTCACCCTCACTTGGTGCATTGAGGCCAAAACCGATCAACACCTGCGACTGCACACCCACCTCACCATGGACCAGGGACGCTACTTTTCCCTCCGCCAAACTGAAATTCAGGTGAGCCAAGGGGGCGATTGGGCTGCCCCCACACCCCTTGGGGATGTGGTGATGGACTTGGGTAACGAGGCCAAGATTGATCACCTCACCGTGACCCCCGAAGCCATGACCATGCAAGGTCTGGTGCGCGTCATTCCCTAGGCCGAGGGGCGATCATTCCCCTAGGGTGCAGGCCCTTGATCACCCAGACAGCCCTGATTTATCGAGGAGTTTATGGCGGTTCGGCTTTCTAAAATTGCCTTGGTCGCGGCCATTGGGCT
>JAYKHF010000010.1:0-12359 GCA_035285305.1 Leptolyngbya sp. | reverse complement strand
GCTGACAAAAGACTCTGCACCGGGCGCGAAAACTGTGCCCCTACCGCATTCGGGCCATGTCGGGGGCAGGTCTCCTAACCCTTTGACAGATACGGGTTCTAGCCAGTTTTGTCAGTCTATCCCTGTTCCCGCCGTCTCCCTCCATCGGATTTGACGGAGACGGCGGGGGAATCGCCCACGTACCAGCGCCAGGGGAGATCGGTGCCCTGGGTAAGGCCGATGCGGGTAGTTTGGATGCGGTTTTGCCCCTGGCCCACCCGTCGCTGCCACTGGGGGGTGGGCGGGGCGAGCCACAGGCCACTATCGGGAATCAAGGGCTGCTCCGTGAGGCGGCGGTCGATCTCTAAAAGCTGGCAGGTTTTGCCGGGGCCAGCCCCCCAGCGGATGTCTTTTTCGAGACGTTTTCCGGGTCGCTGGGCCTGTCGAGCCGGGGGCAGCCAAGGGGGGATCGTTTCGAGTTCCACCGCCCGAATTAAGACGGCACTGGGGACACGATCCTGGTCTGTCACCACGTTAAAGCAGTGGTAGATGCCGTAGATCAGGTAGACGTAGCTGTAGCCTGCGGGGCCAAACATCACCCGGTTTCGGGGGGTTTCGCGACGGTAGGCATGGCAGGCGGGATCGCCCGCCGTGTAGGCTTCCGTTTCCACAATCACCGCCTCTAGGTATCGGCCATCGGGCCATTGCCGCACCAGCCGACAGCCCAGTAAGTCCGGGGCTACCGCCACGGCTGGCCGACTCAGCCAATCCGGCGAAATGACCTTATTGGCAGGCATCGGAGTCTAGCCCGGAAACCATTCGTCCTGGGCCTCTTCCTTGGTGTTGGTTTGACGATCGGGGGTCTGGCGATCGAAGGTCATATGAATGGATCGGCTCTGTTCTCCATCCGCCGCAACGGCCATGATCGGATAGTCGATGTTGCCGTCTGGGAAGCTCGTGTGGACGCGAAAATGACCTTCTCCATCGAGGGCAATGGGCTGTCCGGCAATGGTGACGGTGGCATCGGGTTCGGTGGCCCCGTAGACGATCAGTTCTGCATCGGCCACCAGCCAGAATTTGCGGGGACGCGCCGGGGGCATGGAGGCGGAGAAGCCCACCCCGGACATCGTTAGGCCCGAAATGCCTGACATGGTCAGTCCAGAGACATTCATGCCCGACATGCCTACGCCGGACATCCCCACCCCGGACATTGCCACGCCCATGCCCACCCCAGACATCATGCCAATTCCAGACATCGTGGGCACCGCGCCCCCCGGCCCTGGCATCCCCTGGAGCAACCCGATTCCGGAGGCCCCCCAGGCATAGGAGCTTTCCGCTGCTTGGTAGGGAGCGATGGATCCCGCGATATGCTGAATAGATCCGGCCACCGGCTGCACCGACCCCGGCACATGGGGAACCGATCCAGGGACATGCTGCATGGAGCCATAGAGGGATCCATCCACTCGCTCGGCCTCGCCCGACTGGGAAAGGGCATACATGTGCTCATGCAGACTGCGCGACTTTTGGGTGGGATCCACCAGGGTCATTAGGGTTTTACCCCGGAGATCCTCCTCCCAGGCCACGGTTTTGAAGTGGTCTTCGCTCCAGTCTGAGGGGTAGATGGGGGGGATGTGGATGGTGTTGGATTGGGCCAACAAGAGCCAGCGACCATCGTGGGCCAGGTAGCCAATTTCGGCCTGGTAATCGCGATCACTGACGGGAATTTGCAGGTACCAATCCCGCGCCAGTTCGTCGCAGTCACACTGCTGCATTCCGTGGGGGGCTTGGTAGTTGCGGTCAATGTCGGTGACATCGTAGAGGCGCAGGGCCAGCCGTTCTCCGCCTTGGCGACGCAGGTCTTCCTTATGGGTGTGGGGAATGTCCCAATAGACATAGGCCCACTGGGGATCGCGGGGCATGATCACAATCCGGCTTTCCCCATAGCCATCGGGTAAGGGGGGCAGGCCATCGTCAATGGTAGACAGATCGATGTCGCCGTCGGTGGGGTGCCCCACCACATTAAACTTGCTGGCTTCAATGCTGGTTTGATCTTCGGTGCTGGCCAGGGTGGCCGCTGCCCCAGCCGCCAAACCTGCCGCCCCGGCCATCACGGGAACAGCGCTAGGCTGGGGGACTGGAGGCTCTTCCACCACCGGGGCGGCTGGGGGTTCAGGGGGGGCAAGGTCAGGCATCCCAGGGCTCTCCGTTGCCGCCACGGGTTCAGGTACCGCCGCCGCCACGGGTTCAGGAGTCTCTGCCGCCACGGGTTCAGGAAGCTCCACGGGTTCAGGAATTGCCGCTGCCACGGGTTCAGGGCTCTCCGTCGCGCCAGGGCTCGAATCAAGCCAGGGATCTGAGTCTAACGGTGATAATTCTGGGGTTTCTGCGGAGGTCGGAATGCTGGTTGAGGTTGCGAGGGTCTCCGTCGGTGGATCTGCCGTCGGCAGAGAGGATTCGATCTGGGGAGATTCGGGGGCAGAGGGGGAATCTGTGGAGGACTCTGGCACGGACTCCTCTGAGTCTGAGGATTTTCGGCGACTAGCTGCCCAGCCCACGGCCCCTGCCCCCGCCGCCGCAATGGGCAGCAACCACCACCAAGCGGATATTCCTGCGGGCTGGGCCGTAGGCGCATTGGCGGAAGGGGTGGATTGGGCGATTAGGCTCCCCCCTGGGTTCTGGGCTGAGATGACGGTATCGAGGTGCGAGAACGCCGTTGAGGTTGGAGCGACTGAGGCCGCCAGGGTGGGTAAGGGCAGCGTCAAAGCCTTGAAGCCAGCTTGCGCCGTGCTGAGGAGCAGCAGCGCCGCAACGAGGGTTCTGGGAGAATACGGCATCGTATCGAGGGGATCAGAGTACTCTAACTGCGAAGATGAGGGCAGACTGAGCCTGTCCCACCGGGCGGACATCGCCGACGGTAAACCTGGCTTAGCAACGTTGAGGAGCAGACATCAGCCCCCACGTTGTCCAGATTCTAGGCCCAGATCCACAAATTACGCACAACTATCGCAGTATTCGCCAGGGGAGTCAATGGGATCGAGGGATAGGGGAACCCGAGACCTGAAAACCACTAAAATTCTGGATATTCCCCAGAAAGTGATGATTTTACCTGAATTTAATGCCTGAATTGGGAAGGTCAGGCTTCTGGGGGGCTGTGATGCTCTGGGCGAGAATAGCGAGATCCCCGGAACCGATGCCCTAGGCCGTTTCAGGCTCTAGGTAAATTTCGGCCCGCCACACCCGCTCCTGGAGTTGTCGAAAGAGGGCGCACTTCCCCGCACTGAAGGACTCCCCCGCCACCAGGGCGGACAAAATCACCTCCTCGTCACGACGGGCCAGCCGACCATCCGCCGTCAGGTGATCAATCAGGTGCTGGAAGTCCGCTAGCTCCCGTTGATGGGCTTCCTCATAACCGATGCAAGGCTGGGGACTGAACCCCTGGCCAGGTCGATACCTGGACGACATGGGGGCTTTACTGACCATGACCATAGGAACCTCCTAGCAAGGCGAGGCATAGTGATCGCCAACGGTGTCCTCAGATCGGGTTCAGAAGATCGGGTTCAGATCAGTGGCCCGATGCCCGGTCAGCCCTTGGCTGATCCCGAACTCAGGTTATCTTCATCACAATGACGACCGCTATAGATGACACTGTCGATCTCTGCTGATCTCTATTTAAAGCGAAGCCTCGGCAGATCGATGGGTATCGGGGCATATTCTCCAAAAGGTTTAGGGATTGCCTGGAATTGGAGGCTAGGGCTGGGTCATGCGGCGGGGATCAATGGCCTGATCAAAGTCCTCGGCGCTGATGTAGCCCAGGGCTAGGGCGGCCTCCTTGAGGGTGAGGTCGTGCTCGAAGGCGTGGTGGGCAATCTGGGAGGCTTTGTCGTAGCCAATCACCGGGCTGAGGGCCGTCACCAGCATGAGGGAATTATCGACGTACTGATCAATTTTTTTGCGGTTGGGGGCCATGCCCTCCACCAAAAACTCGGTGAAATTGTGGCTGCTGTCGGTCATCAGCCGCGCCGACTGAAGAATATTGAAAATCATCAGCGGCTTGTAGACGTTCATTTCCAAATAGCCACTGGCTCCGGCAAAGGCGACGGCGGCATCGTAGCCCATCACCTGCACCGCCACCATGGCCAGGGCTTCGCACTGGGTGGGGTTCACCTTCCCCGGCATGATCGAGGATCCGGGTTCGTTTTCGGGCAGGTGCAACTCGCCAAAGCCCGCCCGAGGGCCGCAGCTCAGCAGGCGGATGTCGTTGGCAATTTTGTAGAGGGAAACCGCCAGGGTTTTCAGCACACCGCTGGTCATCACCAGGGCATCGTGGGCTCCCATCACCGTGAATTTATTGGGGGCGGTGACGAAGGGCATCCCCGTAAATTTAGCGATGTATTGGGCGGCGGCTTCGGCAAACCCCGGCCCCGCATTCAGCCCGGTACCCACGGCGGTGCCCCCCAGGGCGAGGGGGTAGAGTTCGGGCAGCAGGGCCTCCAGGCGATTGAGGTTGTCGTCTAACATGCCCACATAGCCGGAAAATTCCTGACCTAGGGTGAGGGGAACGGCGTCCTGCATGTGGGTGCGGCCAATTTTCACAATGCTGGCCCAGGCGTTGGCCTTTTCGTGGAGGGCGTGGCGCAGGCGGTTGATGCTGGGAATCAACTGGTGCATGGCCTGGGCTGCCGCGATGTGCATCGCCGCCGGAAACACATCGTTGGACGACTGGGACATATTCACATGGTCGTTGGGGTGGATGGGTGTTTTGCTGCCCAAGACTCCCCCAGCCCGCTCGATGGCGCGGTTGGCAATCACCTCGTTCACGTTCATGTTGCACTGGGTGCCGCTGCCCGTCATCCACACATGGAGCGGGAAATGGTCGTCCAGCGCCGCTGCCAGGATGTCATCGGCGGCCTGGGCAATCATCTCGGCCTTCTCCCGGGGCAGTTTGCCGAGGTCGGCATTGGCCAGGGCCGAGGCTTTTTTAATGGTGGCAATGGCATAGACCACCGCCAGGGGCATTTTGTCTTGGCCAATGGAAAAGTAGCGGATGGATCGCTGGGTTTGGGCTCCCCAATAGCGATCGCTGGGTACCGCAATGGCCCCCATGCTGTCGGTTTCTTGGCGGGTGGCAGGCTGTTCCGGCATGGGGCATCTCCGTTGAATTCACAAACCGATTCAACTATACCGACTCAGCCTCGGATTCTCATCTCCCTCCCCCCTCTGGCCGCTTTCCAAGGATCTGTCCGGCGGGGTAAACACGTCGGGGGCAGCATTGTGGACATGGCCGAGGCTGGGGAGGGCTTGGCTAACGGTCTCGGGCGACTGGCTCAGCAGGTCGAGGAGGGCATAGCCGCTGGTGGGTTGGCCGGTGGCCTCCGAAAACCGATGGGCGTAGTAGTTCACCTGGGCCATGATCCGGGGTTCCGCCTGTCGTAGGTACATACACAGGCAAGCCCTGGCCTGGGCGTCTACCTCCCGCCCCAGAAAATAGGCCAGGGCAGTTAATAGGCGTTGTTCATACTCGGGCAGGGCAGCGGGGAGAGACTCCATGGCAATATCTAGCGAGAAAGGAGAATTGAGAATAGGCGGCTTAGGCCTAGTGCATTGTCAGGGTTAAATTTTAGGGTTGCAGATACAAAGCCCTTTCCCCACGGGGGACGCTTGGCGAACGACAAGCTCAGGACGACCGTCAACGACACGTTCGGGCTGAGCTTGTCGAAGCCCTAATTCTTAGTCTTGACAGACCACTAGGCTGCGATCAGCGGAGCACCGTTTATACCCTAGGCGTCAGCGACAGGCACCTGTACCTGCTTGAGCTGTTCCCGCAGGGCTTCCCCTTCGATTACCTCCGACTCCAGCAGTTGGGTGGCGAGGGTTTCCAGCAGGTCGCGGTTGTGGTGCAAAATGCTGAGGGCGTACTGGTGGCCCGCTTCCACTAGGGATTTCACCTCGTCGTCGATGGCCCGGGCGGTTTCCTCGCTGATGGGGCGACGGGCGCTACCCATGCCGTTATCCAGGAAATTGTTACGCTGGGCGCGGTCGTAGGCCAGTGGCCCCAAAACCTGGCTCATGCCGTAGGAGGTGACCATCTGCTCGGCCAAATCCGTGGCCCGTTGCAGATCATTCGAGGCTCCGGTGGTGATGCTGCCAAAGATGATTTCTTCGGCGGAGCGGCCCCCCAGCAGGGTGGCAATTTGGCCCTTCAGCTCGGCCTCATCGCGCAAAAAGCGATCTTCGGTGGGCAGTTGCAGGGTGTAGCCCAGGGCTGCCATACCACGCGGCACGATGGAGATTTTTTCCACCTCGTCGGAACCGGGCACCACCGCCCCCACCAGGGCATGGCCCACTTCGTGGTAGGCAACGATTTCCTTTTCCTTGTCGTTGAGGACGCGGCTTTTTTTCTCCAGTCCGGCAACGACACGCTCGATGGCCTCCGCGAAATCCTGCTGTTCCACCATTGCACTATTGCGGCGAGCGGCCAGGAGGGCGGCTTCATTGACCAGATTGGCCAAATCGGCCCCGGCAAAGCCGGGAGTGCGGGTGGCGATTTGCTTCAGATCCACCGCGTCCGCCAGCTTCACTTCCTTGGCGTGGATGTTGAGGATGGCTTCGCGCCCCTTCAGGTCGGGCCGATCCACCAACACCTGACGGTCAAATCGACCGGGACGCAGCAGGGCGGGGTCGAGGGTTTCCGGGCGGTTGGTGGCGGCGAGGACGATCACCGTGGTATCGCCCGCATCAAAGCCGTCCATTTCCGTGAGGAGCTGGTTGAGGGTTTGTTCGCGCTCGTCGTTGCCGCCATAGAAGCCGCTGGAGGCACGGGATTTGCCGATGGCATCCAGTTCGTCGATAAAAATGATGCAGGGCGCTTGTTTCTTGGCCTGGTCAAACAGGTCGCGCACGCGGGAGGAACCCACCCCCACAAACAACTCCACAAACTCCGAGCCGGAAATGCTGAAGAAGGGCACCCCCGCCTCCCCGGCCACAGCCTTGGCCATCAGGGTTTTGCCCGTGCCCGGTGGGCCAACCAGCAGCACCCCCTTGGGAATTTTGGCCCCCAAATCGGTGAAGCGCTTGGGGGTTTTCAAGAAGTCCACAATTTCCACCAGTTCGGCCTTGGCCTCTTCCACTCCGGCCACATCGTCGAAGGTGATTTTGCCGTCTCCCCCTTCCACGTAGACCTTGGCCTTGCTTTTGCCGATGGACAGCGCCCCCTGGGGGCCATTGCCCCGCGCCAAAAAGAATCGCCACACCGCCACGAAGATCAGCGGCGGAATCACCCAGCTTAGCAAACTGCCAAACCACTGGCCCTTGGGCGGTGGCACAGCGGCAAATTCCACGCCGTTGTCCTCCAAAAGCTGGGGCAATTGCAGGTCAAAAATGGGGGTGGTGGCATACACTTCCCCGGGCTGGCCATCGGCATCCTTAAGCTGGTAGCGAATCTCGTTTTGCCCCACCGAGGCCCGAAAGACTTCCTGGTCTTGCACCCGGTGGATGAACATGCTGTAGGGCTCTTTCGCGATTTGGGGGCCAAACAAGAAGGGGGCCACCAGGTTTAAGAGCAGTAGCCCCGTGGCTACCCACAGCACGATATTGGCAATTTTGCGCGATCGGTTGGGCTGGGGATCTGGGTTAACAGGCATGGCGATTGATCACAACAGGGCAAGGACAACGGCGGCGGCGGACACTCAACCGTCCTGAAAATCAGCATAGTGGAGTCCTTGGGTGTTGTGCAGGGGCAACCCGTAGGGAAATCCGCCATGCCCCGGTGCCCTCTGGTCTGCCTGCCCCGCCATAAAAAAGCCACCGCTGGTTCACGGTGGCTGGTGTAGCAATCGGTCAAAGGAGGTGAGCGCAGCAAACTCAATTCATCGATGATGAGGTGGGCCGAGACATTGGTCTAGACGGGGGCCTAGAAGCCATATTCCGAGTCCGTCCATACGGCGCAGGGGGCCACGCTACAACGAGCCATCACCACCTCAATCACAAAGTTACCCTCGTAGGGAGCGACCACCACAGGCCGGTCGTCGGGGAGGGTATCGGAGTCAACGAGGCGGCCATTGTTGGCATCGAAGAGCAGAATATCGATGTCGGTACAGTCACCGTCGCAGGTGGCATAGACGGATTCTCCAGAGTACAGGTAGCCGTTGTAGCTGGCGGACTGTCCTGAGGATAGCCAATCGGTACGCGACTGGGCTTGCACTAAGGTTGCGCCCCCAGCGACGGCCATAGTCCCGATGACAAGGGCAGCTAAGGATTTAACGGGCAGCATAGCCATAGGTAAGTTCCTCAAAATGTCGGCAAGGATCGGCCAACCGCATCCGCTAGGGATGGTGACACCGCTAGCGGATGCGGTTGGCCCTAGGATTAGGGTGCCCAAGCAGGTCACAAATCTAACGTTTTTCAGATTTCACCCTACGGATGACATATTTCTACATCTAAAAAATCCTGGGTCGGGCGCGAAAACCGCGCCCCTACAGCCTGGGTTCTGTGTCGGGTCAGGTTTCCTGACCCTTTAGGGTTCAGGGTTTGCCAAACAGGTCTAACTGTTCAGAAGGATCGTAGAATTCACGGCCCTCCCTAGTGCGGCGGCGGGGTTTTGGGGTTTTGGGTGCTTCTCCCCGTAAACCCACGGCGATGGTGCTGTGGCGTTCGATTTCCTGCATCACGTCCCTCGCCCGCTGGATGACGGCGGGGGGCAATCCCGCAAGGCGACCGGCTTCGATGCCGTAGGATTTGTCGGCCCCGCCCGGTTGCACCTGGTGCAAGAAGATAATCTGGTCGGGCATTTCCTTCACCGTCACCTGATAATTCGCCACGTTCACCACCAGGGCCGAGAGTTCGTTCAGTTCGTGGTAGTGGGTGGCGAAGATGGTGCGGGCTTGCAGGTCGAGGGCGAGGTATTCCGCCACGGCCCAGGCGATGGAGAGGCCGTCGAAGGTGGCGGTGCCGCGCCCAATTTCGTCGAGCAGCACCAGGGATCGGGGGGTGGCATGGTTGAGGATATTCGCCGTTTCGTTCATTTCCACCATGAAGGTGGATTGGCCGCTGGCGAGGTCATCCACCGCTCCCACACGGGTGAAGATGCGATCACACACCCCCAATTTGGCGGACTTGGCGGGAACGAAGCTGCCCACCTGGGCCATCAGTTGAATCAGCCCCACCTGGCGCAGGTAGCAGCTTTTGCCGCTGGCGTTTGGCCCGGTGAGAATAATCAAATCCTGCTCGTGGGTGGACTCGCGATCTGCGGGCATTGTCCCTAAATAAATGGAGTTGGGCACAAAGAATCCGGCGGGGAGCAGTTGCTCAACGACGGGATGACGGCCCTCGGTGACGGCAATGGCGCGAGAATCCTCAATTTCTGGGCGGCAATAGCCCTGGAATACGGCCACCTCTGCGAGACCGCACAGCACATCGGCGGCGGCCACGGCGGCGGCGACTTTGCGGATCAATTGCGCCTGGGCACCCACCTGTTCCCGCAGTTGATTGAAAATCTCGTATTCCAGGGCGTTGATCTCCGCCTCAATGTTGAAGACTCGCGCCTCCCGTTCCTTTAGTTCTGGGGTGATGTAGCGCTCTTCGTTGGTCAGGGTTTGCTTGCGGATGTAGTCGTCGGGGGCTTGGTCGGCCCGGGCGCGGGAAATGCTGATGTAGTAGCCAAAGGCTTTGTTGAAGCCGACTTTGAGGGTAGAAATTCCGGTGCGCTGGCGTTCGGCGGGTTCCAGTTCGGCAATCCACCGCTGATCATCCACCGCCTGCTGGCGCAAATTATCCAACTGAGTATTCACCCCATCGCGAATCAGATGGCCCTCGGTCAAATACAGGGGCGGGTTTTCTACCAGATTCGCCCGTAGGGTTTGGCCCAGGCGCTCCAGTTCCGGCGGCACGCACTGTAGGGCTTTTAGGTAGGGAGATTGTGCCCGTTCCGCCAGGGCCGCCAAATCCGGCAACCGCAGAAAAGACTCTGCCAGGGCCACCAAATCCCGCGCATTGGCCGTTCCCGATCCGGCCCGCCCCGCCAGCCGTTCTAGGTCATAAATTTGCCGCAGACGGTGCTGGAGCATTTGCCGCAAATTGCCGTCCTGCAACAGTTCCGCAATCGTATCCTGCCGCGCCTGGATGCCCCTCACCTCCAGCAGCGGTTGCAGCAGCCATCGCCGCAGGGTGCGCCCCCCCATGGCCGTTACCGTGCGATCTAGCGCCCACAGCAGGGATCCGTTGTAGGTGCCGTCCCGCTGGGTTTGGGTAATTTCCAAATTGCGGCGGGTTTGGTGGTCAATCACCAGGTAGGCCGACAGGGTGTAGGTGCTGAGGGGCTGGAGCGGAGCCTGCACCGTCTTTTGGGTGTCCTCTAAATAATTCAGCAGGCCCCCCGCCGCCCGCACCGCCAGGGGCAAATGGTCGCAGCCCAGGCCCTCTAATGACCGCAGCCGAAACCGTTGCAGCAAGCGCTGTCTGGCCTCGCTTTGGCTAAAGGGGCCTTGGGGCCGCAGGGTATAGCAAAACTGGCGGGGTAGGTAATCCGGCAACTGATCCGACCTGTCCCCCGGTCGCAGCATCGCCCCCAGGTTGGGCGCATCCACCGGAAACAACACCTCGGCGGGTTGCAGCCGCAGCAGTTCCTGGCTCAAGGCCTCCGTATCTTCCCCCTGGGTGGTCAAAAATTCCCCCGTAGACACATCGGCAAAGGCTAGCCCCCAATGGTGCCCCGCCACCACCACCGAGGCCAAAAAGTTGTTCTGGCTGGCGCTCAGCATCCCCTCCTCGATCACCGTGCCGGGGGTGATCACGCGGGTCACTTCCCGCTTCACCAAACCCTGGGCCTGGGCCGGGTCTTCCACCTGGTCGCAAATGGCGATGGCGTAGCCCTTTTCCACCAGCAACGTGCAATAGCGGTCTAGGGCATGGTGGGGAATCCCCGCCAGGGGCACCTTGCCAATCGCCTTCCCGGCATCCTTGCTGGTTAGCACCAATTCCAGCTCGCGGGCAATGGCAATGGCATCCTGAAAAAAGGTCTCAAAAAAATCCCCCACTCGGTACAGCACCAGGGCATGGGGATACTGCTCCTTCATCTCCACGTAATGCCGCATCATCGGCGTCAGGTCGTCCCAGTTCACCGAGCGATGGTCGGCGTAGCGCACCGTATGCTTGGCCAACCGCTCCGGCAAGTCAAGCTGCGTCGGGGATACATCCGTGGGGGATGCCTCAGCGGAGGACGCATCCACGGAGGACGTATCCACGGAGGACGACTCGTTTGAAGCATCAGCGGGGGAACCGGACATGGCAAGCGTTAGGGGAATGGGCGAGAAAGGCGATACAGCTTCCAAGGACGAGGCTGATCCATGTCCAAATATCGTTGCACATTCTACCGATAGGACAAAGGCTACGCGGCGCTGAACGCCCGCCCTATCCAGCCTCCCATTCTCCTCGGCCTACTTCCTTGCTGTGTGGGCCGTGCCCACCCTACTCCTCTGGTTCGGAATGAGTGCCGGGAGTATCCCATCATGACATGGCCAAAGGATATGATGATGGGGTCAGAAGCTAAGCCCGTCCTATGCCTGTAGTCTCGATGTTCTATGGGGTAATTGTACTGATGTATTTCTTCGATAACAAGAAGCATCATCAGCCCCACATTCATGTGAAATGCCAGGGCGAAGAAGAGCCGTAGGGTGCATAACGCTAGGGCGAGGCTAACGCCAACGCGAAGCAACGCGGAGCAATGCACCAAAGCCATAAACAAAGAAATTCGTGATGGGTAAGCGGTGCATTGCGGCCAATGGAGTGATCGCGTCATTGCCGAAAAGCTTGAAGCCGCGAATGCACCCTACCTCTGTGATTTGAGCCACCTTAGAAAAAACCTTTGGGATGTAGCCGGATAAAAACGTAGGGTGCATTCGCGCAGCAACGCGAAGCAATGCACCAAAGCCGCATACCGAGGCATTCGCGATGGGTAAGCGGCGCATTGCGGCCAAAATGATGGGTCGCGTCATTGCCGAAAATGGTGAAGCCGCGAATGCACCCTACAGCTATGGCGAGACCTAAACGCAGTTTTCAGACGGGATTTTGTTACCACATTACGGTTCGCTGCAACAATCGCGAGTTTCGGTTAATTCGTGATGAGTGTCGGGAAATTTTGTTGTATGCGATTGAGCGCTGCAAGGAGAAATACGGCTTCAAGCTCTATGCCCTGTGCATCATGAGCAACCATGTACATTATCTGATTGAGCCAGAGCAGCCGGGAGAATTGCCGAAAATCATGCACTGGCTGAATTGGTATACGGCGATGTGTTTTAACCGCATGTTGAATCGAACGGGGCACTTTTGGGAGAAGCGTTACCACAGCACCGGATTTCCCAATACCGACCAGCGGCGAGCGCTGAATA
>JAYKHF010000009.1:0-3039 GCA_035285305.1 Leptolyngbya sp. | reverse complement strand
ATGCAGTCGCTGCTAAGAATCCTGGAAGACAGCCAAATGTGGCGCATAAGAAAATGCTCGATTGCGTTTTTGTCCAGTGATTTCTTGCATAAGACCTGTATCACTAAGATCTTGAATCAAAGTGTTTGCCTTAGGATATGACAAACTTGTAATTGCCTCGGCCTGTTCTACAGTAAAAATTAGCTCTTGGTGAATTTCTCGATTAGCCGCAAAGATACGGGTAACTTCTTAAGTCGCTCCAGACCATAATTAATCGCAGAAATAAGGTCACAACCTCTGCTATCTCTTGAGGATTATCTGGTTCTGTAGCGGTTACCTTTTGGGTCAGGTACACCTCAACTTAAGAGATTAACGCACGATCCGCTTGAGATAGCCAGTTCCACATTTCCTGATCCCTAATAATCTCAGGTACAGGCGGCAGCGGATTGGGGATAAAAGCTTTGTAGCCCTATAGCTGTTCTCCCCCCAAAAGCGTCAGGCTCCAGGGGGGGCTTTTGGGGCCATAAATACCAAAGTTTTCCACAAGCCCCAAAGCCCTGCCTGAAATGGGCGGATCCGGGTTATCCACAGCCCAGCCATCCCCTGTGGATAACTGAAAGTTTTAAGAACTGTTGCACTCAACGGGCCATGCTGGATTCGAACCAGCGACCGACCGCTTAGAAGGCGGTTGCTCTATCCCCTGAGCTAATGGCCCCTAGGGAAACATCGACCAGCCAGAGGCCTCTCCGGTGTCCTTGTTCCTTTGGTTTAGCTTACATCGCCTCATCCAAATATCCCATCTAGATACCAATAAATATAGATGAGAAGGCCCAGTCCTTTGTCCTCCATTCCGGCCTTCATCGTGCCGTTTCCCAGGCGATTGCGTGCCTAAACAATGATCATGATTATGATTGAGGGGTCATCGTGCATTACCAATCATGGCTATGAATGGGTTTGTGCAACCCCTAAAAACCGGGTTAGCACCGCTACGCCCTCCCACCCATCGATCCAGGTGGTCTATTGTCTTTGGGGAGAGGACAGGTCGTCGGGTTTCCCGGATTGTGATCAGTGGCCTCATCTTTAGTGTGGCTGTTACCCCCCTCGCCTGGGCCAACGGTCGCTGGGGCAGCGTGGTCTATGTCAACACCCCAGGCGGCTACGCCCTCAACAGCCGATGGGGGCCAGGTACCCACTTCGGCATCCACCAAAAGCATGGGCGCGGTTGCCCCCTAGAGCTATCTGGCGCGAGCCGCCAAGGGTGGCTACAACTCACGGATGGTACCTGGGTGGCCGGTAATTGGGTCACAACCACCACCCCCCGGGAGCGCATGGCCTGCATCAGTGCCCCCACCGCCCAGACGGTGGCCGTGGTCAATACCCCTCCCGGCTATGCCCTCAATATTAGGCGCGGTCCAGGGACTGACTATCCCCTGGTGGGGCAATACATCCACGGCAGTCGCCTCCCCTTTACAGGGCAATTTAATGGGGCTTGGACTGAATTGACGGACGGCACCTGGGTAGATGGTAGTTTTCTGCAATTTTCCCCTGGTCAAGGCCCCTCTGGTCAGCCAACCCCAACCCCAACCCCAACGCCGCAGCCAACCCCAACGCCCGATCCCTACATCCAAGACCTACAGCAGCGGCTCAAACAACTGGGCTACTTACCGCCCAACTTCGTCGTCAGCGGGGTCTATGATGCCGAAACCCAGGCGGCGGTGCGCACATTTCAGCGCATTAACGGGCTACCCGAGACCGGCACCGTCGATGCCGCAACGGGGCAAGCCCTCTACAATGCCACCCGCCCCCCAGAACCACCCGCCGTCCGACAGATGCGCGTGAAGGCCGATGATCGCGAGTTTGTCGAGGCCTTGGCGGGGCCAGGGCCAGAATATGAACAGAGAACACGCTACAAAAATGGAGATATTGTCACCACGACGGGCCAAGTCGTGGGCAACTGGACGGAAATTCAGGGCAATATGTGGATTTTTAGCGCTTGGCTGCAACCGCTCTAGCGGCCAGTTCCGCAGCCTTGGCAACAAACACTATAGGTCAGATACCGGTGGCGGGAATCGCGTTATTCCACGACTCGCAGTCGCCCCTGGCTCAGCCCCTCATAGACTCGATTAATCAAATCAGAGTCAGTAGGACTGAGGTCTCGCTGGGTCAGCAGGTTCATGATCATCTGCTGATCGTGGCGAGTGAGGCGTCGTGCGGCAAACATTTGTTCGATGGCGCGTTCAAGGGTAGACATGGCTCAAACTCTCGTGGCTATCAACGGGTGGACAGGAACACACCGCAAATCCGTTTAGTCGAGGGGTGTTGCCGTCGCTTTATCCTACGGATCACGATGCCCCTATCCTAGGCATTACCTAGGGCTACGACATCGGCAGGATAACCCAAGACTGCCCCAAAATCCGGCTCCCCCCAACCGCGTAGACCGTGTTTCTACTGGCAAGTTTATCGTTCAAGGCCGGGGCTTGCAGGATCGCGACTAGCGCCCCAAACCTGCTACCCACAAGGGATACAGAGATCTAGGCATCCGCGCAGCCCCCATCCTGAGATTACGATTCGTAAACAATCCCTCTCCCATCCCCCCAAATACGGAGGCAATACCTGGCCGCTAGCCCTTGGGCCATGCCGCGAAATTCAGGGATTTTTCTACGGCACAAATCTTCTATTTGTGTGGTAATGTAAAGACACCTAACGGAAAGCTCTCATTTTTCGCTAGGGATATATCTCCTAACTTAACGGACTAATACATCATGACAACGACTCTACAGCGGCGCGAAAGCGCCTCCCTTTGGGAGAATTTCTGTCAGTGGGTGACAAGCACCAACAACCGCCTCTATGTGGGCTGGTTCGGTGTCCTCATGATTCCCACCCTCTTAACCGCTACCACTTGCTTCATCATCGCCTTCATCGCTGCTCCTCCGGTGGACATCGATGGTATCCGCGAACCCGTTGCTGGTTCTCTGCTCTACGGAAACAACATCATTTCTGGTGCTGTTGTCCCTTCTTCCAACGCTATCGGTCTCCACTTCTACCCCATCTGGGAAGCTG
>JAYKHF010000008.1:0-36983 GCA_035285305.1 Leptolyngbya sp. | reverse complement strand
CGTATCTGTCAAAGGGTCAGGAGACCTGACCCCTACATGGCCCGAATGCGGTAGGGGCGCGGTTTCCGCGCCCGGTGCAGAATCTTTTGTCAGCCAACCAGCGTTTACGGTCGTCCTGAGCTTGTCGAAGCCCTAATTCTTAGTCTTGACGTCGAACCGTCGAAGCCTTTTCACCCTTCGACAAGCTCAGGGCGAACGGCCAATTTTCTAGGGCGAACGGCCAATTTTCCAAAATGAGCATTGCTGCGCCTAGGGTGTCTCCAAAACCCAGGGCGTTAAAATGTACTACACTAATCGTCAGGATTAGAGTCACCTGCTGTGTCCTTTGTGGGGATTCACCATGACCACCGTCCAACGCCGTCCCCTCAGCCCGCCGCCGCCCATCACCTGGGCACCCTTACCAGCGGATTTCCCCCTGCCTGACGATCCCGTGGATAACAATCTCCAGCCCCTGCTCGCTGCGGCCCTCCGCGAAGCCCTAGAACTGGCGGGGCTAATCCTGGAATCGGCTATCATCGCCACCAACTTTGGTCTCTGCGCCACCGTGGGCGATAAAACCGTGGTGAAAGCCCCAGACTGGGTCTACGTGCCCTCCGCCAACCCCACCCCAGCGGGGCAAGTGCGCCGCAGCTATACGCCCCACGCCGAGGGCGACGTTCCGGCCCTAGTGATGGAGTTTATTTCCGAAACCGAGGGCGGCGAGTATTCCATCAACCCCCACTATCCCTACGGCAAGTGGTATTTCTATGAGCGCATTCTCCAGGTGCCGCTCTACGCGATTTTTCACCCCCCCTCTGGCCAGCTTGATCTGTTTCGCCTCACCAACGGTCAGTATGTGGAGCAACAGGCCGATGACCAAGGCCGCTACTGGATTGAAGAACTGCACCTTTTCCTGGGGGTGTGGTCTGGGAAAAAGGCTGAAATGACCACCACCTGGCTGCGCTGGTGGGATCGCGATGGCCACCTGCTGCTGTGGGGCAGTGAACAGGTCGCCCAAGAACGCCAACGGGCCGAGCATGAACGCCAACGGGCCGAGCATGAACGCCAGCGGGCCGAGCAACTGGCGGAACGTCTGCGGCAACTGGGTGTTGATCCGGGGGATTTGTCCTAAAAGCCATTGACCGACTTGTCAGCAATTCTCATGGTGGACTGGCTGACTGACACAATGCGGTTCTGGCAGCAATCCCGCATAATAGGGACAGTTTGCCGAGGCGTCTGCCGCTTTGCGCAGGCCGCCTAGCACGGTAAAAGACTGGTTGGTCGTTGCTGCAATTGCCCTGCGTTGGTCCCTATGGATTCCCCCCGTAATCTCTCGTTTAATCCCGATTATCCCCCCTTGGGAGATCGATCCATCGGGGGCGCTGGTGCTGAGACTGGGGCCAGGGAATGCGGGGACGAGGTGCTGCTGCAACTGAGGGGCATTTCCAAACGGTTTGGCCCCAACCAAGTGCTAGATCAGGTCGATTTGACGGTCTATCCGGGGGAAGCGGTGGCCATCATTGGCCCATCGGGAACCGGAAAATCGACGATTCTGCGGATTATTGCAGGGCTGCTGGCGGCAGATGAGGGGGAAATCTATGTGGCCGGACAGCGACGGCAGGGGTTAATTGAAGACGCCCGTGATCCGGTGGGGATTGGTATGGTGTTTCAGCAGGCGGCCCTGTTCGACTCCCTGACCGTAGACGAAAATGTCGGCTTCTTGCTGTATCAGCATTCCACCCTGCCACCACGCCACATTCGGCATTTAGTCGAAGAGGTGCTGGAAATGGTGGGGCTTCCCGGCATTGGCAGGCGCTATCCCTCGGAACTGTCGGGGGGGATGCGGAAGCGCGTCAGCTTTGCCCGGGCCATTATTAGCAACCCCGAAAATCCCCAGGATCGGCCTGCCCTACTGCTCTACGATGAACCCACCGCTGGCCTCGATCCCATCGCCTCCACCGTCATCGAAGACTTAATCCGCGATATCCAGCGCGGTCACGGCTGCGGGGCATACCTAATCGTGACCCACCAAGACAGCACCATTCGCCGCACCGCCGACCGGGTGATTTTTCTGCACCGGGGCAAAATTCAGTGGAGTGGCCCCATTGAGGCCATCGACGAGACCGATAACCCCTATGTCCGCCAGTTTTTTAGTGGTCAGGTGGAGGGGCCGATTCAAATGGTGCAGTAGCACCGTACAGCGTTTGGATGAACTGAGGGATGACCTGAGGGATGAACTGAGGAGCGATGATGCGGGAACGAGCTATTCGGGAAGGGTCGGTGGGGCTGCTGCTGATACTGGCGGTGGCGCTGTTTGGCGGTATGGTGCTGTGGCTCCGGGGCTACAACCCCCGACGGCAGAGCTATCGAGCCACCTTGGTGTTTACCGATGTCCTCGGTATGCAGGAGGGCACCACCGTGCGATTTCGAGGGGTAAAGGTGGGGCGGGTGCTGGCTATCCAGCCCGGGTCTAACCAGGTGGCGGTGCTGGTGGAAATTAGCCCGTCCACCCTACTCATCCCCAGCGATTCCCTGATCACCGTCAACCAGTCTGGCCTGATTGGCGATACCACCATCGACATCATTCCCCAGCAAACCTTAGAAGAGGAGACCACCGCCAGTCTCACCCCCTTCAAACCCCAGTGCGATAGCCAGGTGGTGATCTGCGATGGCGATGAGCGCGTGGGCCAGGTGGGGGCCAGCTACGAAGCCCTAATTCGCGCCGCCGAAGATCTGGCGAGAACCTTTGCCGACCCAGAAATCGCCGCCAATCTCAACCTCACTCTGAAAAATGCCTCAGACTTTGCCGCCAGCGCCACGGTGCTCTCCGGGGAGTTAACCCGCCTATCCCAGCAGGTGCAAACTGAGCTAGGGCCACTGATGGCTTCGGCCACCCGCGCCGCCGACAATCTAGACGGCACCCTGACAGACATTGGGGATGCGGCCAATGCGGTGGGGGCCACCGCCGCCCAGTTTGAAATCACCGGCACCGAGGTGAACAGCCTAATTAGCCGCAACCGCAGCAACCTCGTCACCACGCTAGATAACCTCAACCGCAGCAGCGCCCACCTGGAAACGATCATGGCGACCCTGGCCCCCGAAATCCAGGACAGCCAGTTCATCACCAACCTAGATCGCCTGTCCACCGATGCCGCCGCCGCCATGGCCGACATCCGGGCCATCACCGCCACCGCCAACACCCCCGAAAACCTGCTGCTGATCCAACAAACCCTCGACTCGGCCCGCAGTGTGTTCCAAAGTGCCCACAAGGTGATCGCCGATGTGGACGAACTAACAGGCGACCCCACCCTCCGGAATAATATTCGCAACTTGATCAACGGCCTCAGCACCCTGGTCTCCCTCACCGACCAACTGGAGCAGGACAGCCATCTAGCCCAGGCCCTCACCCTACCCCAGGGAACCCAGGTGGATCGCCTCATTCTCACGCCGGTGCCGCCGCCCACCGCCCCCGTTCGGACGACTCCCACCACCGCCCCAGCCCCCCTGCTGATTACCCACAACGGCCAGTACTACCACCTCCAACTCCAGGGTCGCTAGCTCGCCCGGTGCCCTGGCCCCGACCAGGAAGCCTAGGGGTTGCAGTAGGGGCAGTGAACCGGATCCGCAGCGGCGGGTTGCCCATCGGGGGCGCGATCTTGCTGGTGGTCGCAGCGCTGGCACTGGTGGCGCACCCGGTGGGTAATCAGGGTCGGGGTGCCGCAGAGGCCGCAGGGCAAACCGGGCCAGCGTTTGACCTCCCGAAAGCCGGGACATCCGCAGGCGGGGCAAGGTTGGGCAATCCTCTCCAGCAGGTGGGCGGTGGCCTGGGCAATCACCCCCATGCGGGTTGGGTTGTAGAGGGCGCGCATATCGGTCTCCACTTGCACGGTGGTGGCTTGGTGCAGGGCCATATCCACCGCCGTGGCCAGGGTCTCCGCCGTGGTCAGGCCCTTGGCGATCACGCTATCATCGGCCCGCACTAGGATCCCGTGGCGGGGGAACCCTACGGCAGCGGCAAAGGTTTGGGCCTCCGGCACCGATGTCACCCGCTGTTGCCGATAGTTGGTTTCGGTGGAGAGGCATTCTCCCACGATTTCTAGGCCGTGGTGCCGATCAATCAACACCACCAGTTCGCGGTTGCAGGGCACAAAGGGAAGGTGGGGATGCGGCCCAAAGCTACCCTCACTGGCCAGGGCCAGGGTTTCTCCGGTGCGATCTAGGGCGGACTCGGCCTTGAGACGGGCGGTGGCAAGCTGGTCGGCGGGCCGCTTGATTTCGCCGGTAAAGGTTCCAAACCCATCGGTATCGAACCCCGGGGGCACGGTGACGGTGAGGCCCAGCTTGGCTTCCAACAGAGGAGCCATAGCCTGCTCCTTACGGTGCATGGTGGCCAGCACGGCCACCCGATTCACAAATAGGTCGGTCATAGGCGCAGAATCCACGGGGCAGGGCGGGGCCACCACCCAGCGGCAATGGCCAGCCATCACCATCGCAATGTAGCCCTAACCTGCCCTCGTAGACAACGATGGTTCAACGAGGAATCAAGGGAACCCGGCCTCCGTAGCTTGCCAAGCCCCCGGAAAACCTCGCCCCAGAAGAGGAAACCCACCCCACGGCCCAGCTTGGGGAGAAGGGCGATGGGGTGGGCTGGTTCAGGCTCAGAGGGCGATGATGCCGCAGAGAGGAGTCACGGGGGAGTTGCGGCCCACTCTGAGATGGATGTACCTGAACCAAGCCTGAAAACTTAGACCATGTCCTTAGACGATCAACAGACGATCAGCACCGGGTTTCGTCTTCGGCGGCGCTAGGGGTCGTCGCTAGGGACGGGAGATCCTGGGCAAAGCGCAGACGGTGGCGGCGAGAGATCTGTTGCTCGGGGTCAACGCCATCAAAGGTGGGGGGAATCCAGGCCCGCACCACCAGCAGCGCCCCTAGCACCGTCAGGAAGAGACAGGTAGCCACCACCTGCACCCAGGGCGTTTCTAGCACACCCCGCACAATAATTTCCCGCAGCACCGACACAATGGACACCTCCACCGCCACCCCAATGGAGACCCGATGTTCTTGGAGATAGATGATCAACAGCCGGAATAATTCCACCAAAATCAGCAGAAACAGGATGTCAGCCGTCACCTCCGGGAAGTTGAGCGGCGGCAGCAGCGAGAGAAACATTTGGCGCAACTGCATCATCATGAAGCTAAACAGCCCAATGCAGAGGGAGATCACAATCAAGTCCTGCACCGTTTCCAACAGGCGCACCACCACGCTGCCGTTCAGCCCGGTGAGCCAACGAGACGAGGAACTAGAAGTCGTTTGCATCGCAATACCTCACAACAGCAACGGTGAAGACTAAAGCCAAGGCCGCATCGGGATAGATCGCACCGCCCTAGGGCCAGCGGGGCTATGACCACGACCGCCCTAGGGGCTAACTTCAGGCCGACCCATGGCAGGCCTCGGCGATCACGGCCACGATTTTTCTCTATCTTTATTGCGTTCAGACTTTAGATATATCAATGATTACTTGAAACTCAAGTTCTGTAAAATGCCAATTCTAAAATCGACTCATTAACTTATTTTATGAGAGAAAAATTAGGCATTTACTTTTCTAATTAAGCAACCTCGCGGTGATCCGATCCACCCCTCCGCTTTCCCGATGGGTCGACCCGTGGGGTGAGGGATAGCCCAGGATCCTCTTCTGCCGTCGGATCAGCGGCTTCAGGCTTAACCTGCCTTAACCCACAGCTAAAACGCTAGGACTACAATGGGGACATTCTGTAACTTTTAATACGGTTTTTAGGAGAGATCTATGAATTTCACCCAAGATGCTGCCCGTCGCCTCGTCACTCGCACCCGCCAACAACAGCAACAGCGCCGCGCCGCGATGCTAGAGCGCTCTGCCCAAGAACTGAATGGGTTAGACGGATCCCAAGCGCTGTCCTAGGTTGCCGAGCTACGGCCCCCGCTGAGCGCCTGCATGGGGCAACCAGGCGCAGTAAAAAAGAGGCTCCTAGTTGGTAGCCTCTTTTTATTGATTGAGTTGTTTGTTGATTGAGTGAGTTAACTAAACGGGCGAGGAGGGATTCGAACCCCCGACACCGTGGTCCGTAGCCACGTGCTCTAGTCCACTGAGCTACACGCCCTTGCAGGCTTTTTATCTTATCACAGTCTTTTGGTAATTTGAGAACAGGAACAGAAATTTCCGCAACGATTGGCCCTTACCCCGCAATTCCCCATGCCCCCCTCCGATACCCCCTCCCACCTCAGCCATCTAGACCCCCAGGGCCAAGCCCAGATGGTGGATGTGAGCGCGAAGGCTACCACGGTGCGAGAGGCCGTGGCGGAGGCCACCGTCATCATGCAGGCCCAGACCCTAGCCACTATCGAAGCGGGCAATGCCCCCAAGGGAGATGTGCTGGGGACAGCCCGCCTTGCGGGCATCATGGCCGCGAAACAAACCGCTAATCTGATTCCCCTCTGCCACCCGCTGCCGATCCACAAGGTAGAGGTGCTGATTACCCCCGATCCGGGCCTCCCAGGCTATCGCATCCAGGCCACGGTAAAGGTGAAGGCGGAAACGGGGGTGGAAATGGAGGCCCTCACGGCGGCCTCGGTGGCAGCGCTGACCCTCTACGACATGGCCAAAGCCCTGGAGAAATCCATGGAGATCCAAGCCGTCCGGCTGCTCCGCAAAACCGGGGGCAAGTCGGGCGACTATCAAGCCACCGCCCCCTAACCCGTCGCGGCTCACCGGCCCGTTCTGCCGTGGGGGGAAGATGGGCAGAGGATAGACCAGAGGGGAAAATTCCTCGGTCTCACTCGCACCTGACATCAGCCCATAGGCTGATCGGTAAACTTTTTATGATTAAAAGCGGGTAACGCGATTCGAACGCGCGACATTCACCTTGGCAAGGTGACGCTCTACCGCTGAGCTATACCCGCATGGAAAACCGGAAGGGTTGTTAAGAGTTTCTTAAGCACTTCGGTTTTGACCTTAACTAGAATCTCAAAAAGTAACGTAAATGTCAACACCCTTTGAGATTTTTTGGAGACGTTTTTTTGGAGACAATCCCGGGTTCCCGAGGAGATTCGGTGGCCCCAGGATCTGACTCAGGATCTACAGGGCGTCGGAGACCCTCGTCGAACTGGCTTCGAGGACGGTGCCCCCAGGGCTAGGGAGCATGGTGCCGGGGTTGGCTGCACCGGATACCCGACGAATTTGCTGCATCAGACTGGCCATTTCGAGGGCGCTCATGGCATAGTCCCAGCCGTGGTTGGCTTTGATGCCCGCCCGCTCTAGGGCCTGCTGGAGGGTGTCGGTGGTGAGGACACCAAAGACAATGGGCACCCCCGTTTGGAAACCCGCCGCCGCAATGCCCTTCGACACCTCAGCAGAAACATAGTCAAAGTGGGGGGTTTGGCCCCGAATCACCGCCCCCAGGCAGATGATGGCATCGTAGCGTCCGCTCAAGGCCAGTTGACGGGCGACCAGGGGAATCTCGAAACTGCCGGGAACCCAGGCATAATCGACCTGGGAGCCCTCGGGACTAGGATCGACGCCATGGCGCTTGAGGCAGTCTTGGCACCCCTCCAGCAGCTTACCCGTGACCAGATCGTTAAATCGCCCGATGACAATGGCGAACCGAAACGAATCTGCCGCTGCAAAGGTGCCTTCAAATACCGCCATGGAGATCCTTGAACGAGTGTGATTGAGAGGGGTTAGGCCCTGCGGGGCTTAGACCACAAAGTAGTTGAGGCCGCCGACCAAAACCACCAGCACGCCCCAGATAATCGAGCCGAGCAGAATGAGCTTTTTAGACTGATCCCAGTTTTGAGGGGAGGCGTAGGCCACGGGCACATACACCACCAGCACGAAGGACATCAGAACCAGGGCAAATAGGGCAAGCTGAAACAGGATGACCATCTAAAATCTCTCTCTTAAACACAGCAGGGGATTTAAGACACCACGCCCTCAAGCCAGCGCCCCTATTCTTCCAGCCGAGCTGGTTTACCCTGGGAAGCGCCTTTACGGAGGGATTGAGCGCCACAACGTCCGATTTAAGTCCGGCTTAGCCGTTCGCCCTCGACTAAGCCAAGCGGCGACAGCACAATCGAAGCAAACGGATGGGCTGAAACCCTCTAACCTTGAGTAGGGCAAGGCAAATTGCCACAGTGATCTCAATTAGTAAGCTATCAGAAAGCGCGCCCCTTGGGAAACCGATATGGACTTAGTGCTATGCCACACAACGGCAGATTTTGACACCCTGGGGGCGGCGGTGGGGTTGGCACGGCTGCAACCGGGGGCGCGGGTGGTGCTGACGGGGGGCTGTCATCCCACGGTACAGCGGTTTGTGGCCCTGCACCGGGATGAGTATCCCCTAATTGAACGGCGGGCGGTGAACCCCAACCAAATTCGGTCGATTACCCTGGTGGATGCCCAGCAGGCCCATCGGTTTGGCCCTGCGGCGGATTGGATTGATCGGGTTTTGGCGCGTCATATTCCGATTACGATTTACGACCACCATCCCGCCACGGAGAACGCCGTCCCAGCCCAAACCACGGTGATTGAAACGGTGGGCTCAGCGAGCACCCTCGTGGTCGAGGCGATGCGGCAGCAGGGCATTGTGCCCACGGTGGCGGAGGCGACGGTGATGGCCCTCGGCGTCCATGTGGATACGGGGTCGCTGCTCTATGAAACAGCCACGGTGCGGGATGCGGAAGCCCTGGCATGGCTGATGGCCCAGGGGGCGAGTGTGCCTGTGGTGGCCGAGTTTGTGGAACCCGGACTGGCCCCAAATTTACAGGATTTGTTGACCACGGCCATGGATCAGATGACCGTGGTCAACCTGGAGGGGAAGACCTTGGCTTCGGTGCTGCTGGCGGTGGATCGCTACGTGCCAGGTCTGTCGGGGGTCGCGGAGCGCCTGATTTCCCTGGCGGATATGGATGCCCTGCTGTTTGGGGCGCACTATCCCGGCAAGGAGCTTGGCCCCGATGGGGAAACGCCGTTGCGCAAGCTCTTATTAATCGGTCGAGCCCAGGGACGGGTCAGCCTTAAATCGGGTTCAGACCAGGGGATCGGTCAGGCCACGGAGCAGGGGACTGGCCAGGGCATTGATTGGGGATCGCTGTTAGCGACGGTGGGCGGCGGCGGTCATCCCACGGCAGCCTCGGCGATGCTGACCACGGATGCGCCGGATCAGGTCATGGACACGGTGCTGAATCAGGCCCGCTTGCAGTTTCCCAAACCACCCACCGCCCGCGATTTAATGTCCTCTCCGGTGCGCACCATTCGGCCCGAAACCACCATTGGCGAGGCCCAGCGCATTTTGCTGCGCTACGGCCATTCGGGGCTATCGGTGGTGGATGCCACGGATACCCTGGTGGGGGTGATTTCGCGGCGGGATTTAGACATTGCCCTGCACCACGGGTTCAGCCATGCCCCGGTGAAGGGCTATATGGCCACCAACCTGAAAACCATTACCCCGGAAACCTCCCTCAGCGACATCGAGGCGTTGATGGTGACCTACGACATTGGTCGCCTGCCCGTCTTGCAGGATCAGGCCCTGGTGGGCATCGTCACCCGTACCGACCTGCTGCGCCACCTGCATCAGGTGCAGCGGCTGAGTGGATCGCCTCGACCCACGCCGGGGCAACCCCCATTGCCCTCGGGGCCGTCGTTGACGGAGGTGTTGGCACAGTACCTAAAGCCAACCCTCTGGGCGATCCTCACCCAGATTGCCACGGCGGCCCAGGATCGCGGCTGGCATCTCTATTTAGTGGGCGGTGCGGTGCGGGATCTATTGATTCAGCGGGATACGGTTCCGGTCACCCAAGCGGTGATCCTACCCGACTTGGATGTGGTGGTGGATGGCTTCTATCAAACCGCCCAGGTGGGGGCTGGCATGGTGCTGGCAGAGCAGATCAAGGCCCAATTTCCGGAGGTGGACATTCAGGTGCATGGGCGGTTTCAGACCGCCTCCCTGGTCTGGCGTCGAGAGTTGGATCACCCCCTAGCCGGACTGATGATCGACATTGCCACCGCCCGCACCGAGTTCTACCCCTATCCCGCCGCCAATCCCGAGGTGGAGGCCAGTTCCATTCAGCAAGACCTCTACCGCCGCGATTTCACCATCAACGCCATGGCCCTGCGGCTGACCCATCCCGGCCAAGGGCAACTGCTGGATTATTTTGGCGGACTGATTGATCTCCACCATCGCCAGGTGCGGGTGCTCCATCCCAATAGTTTTATCGAAGATCCCACCCGCATTTATCGAGCGGTGCGGTTTGCGGTGCGACTGGGCTTCAGCCTGGATAGCCAAACCGAGGGCTACATCCACCACGCCATCGACAGCGGCATCTATGCCCAAATGCAGCGCCAGGTGAAGCGGGTGCCCGCCCTGCAAGTGCGCCTCAAGAACGAACTGAAGTACATCCTAGAGGCCCACTACTGGCCGGGGGCGCTGGAATTGCTGGATCGCCTGCGAGCCCTGCGCTGCATCCATAGCGACCTGGCCATGACAGCCACCCTTTGGCAGCAGCTCAGGCGAGTCAGTCGCTGGCTAGATCGGTTTGATTGGGCGGAACGCTGTAGCCCCTGGCAACTCAGGCTAGAGGTGCTGTTGGCCACGTTACCCCCGGCCCAACGGCCCGATATCGCCGCCGCCCTACAACTGACGGAAACCAGTATTCAGCGGTTGGCCCACCTCGACGGTTTGGAAACGAAATGGTTGGCCACGGCCCTCCCATTCCCCCGGCCCAGCCAGCGATATACCACCTTTGCCGCCGTTGATCTGGCGACCTTGCTGCTGGTCAGCGCCCGCCATCCCCGCACCCTTGGCCCCGTGATTTGGCGCTACCTCACCCAAGACCGCACGGTGGAACCCCTGATCAATGGCAATACCTTAAAGGCCCTGGGCTATCAACCCGGTCGGCAGTTTCGGCCCATGCTGGAGGCTCTGCTCGCCGCCCAGTTGGACGGGGAAATCGCCACGATGGAGGAGGCCCAGCAATTTCTGGCCCAATATTATCCGCTGTCCCCCAGCGCACCCCAGAGGGGTAGAGGACAGGCTAAAGTAGCAAAGACCTCACCCTAGATCCGTTCCTGGGGGATATTTCCTCGCATACACCCTATGACCCTAGCCATCGGTACATCGCTCCAGCACGGTACCTACATCATTGATGCCCTCAGTGGCGAGGACAGTATGGGGCCACTTTACCTGGCTACCCATGTCCCTAGTGGTCGGTGGGTTCTCCTGCGGGTGCTCGGCAGTCAGCGGCCAGAGTCCCTCCCCGATGCGGCGCAACGAGAAGCCTTTTACGCCTATTTAGAGCAGATCAATCAGCTTGGGGCCGCCTTTGTGCCCCGCCATCTACAGGGGTTTGAAGAGGATCGCGTGTGCTACCAGGTCTTTTCTGCCCCCCAGGGATCCCCCCTCAGCCAAGGCGTGACGCCGCAACGTCCCCGCCCCCTAGAGCCCAGCCTGACCCTGGTGCGTCAGGTGGCAGAGGCGATCCAGGCCCTTCCCCAGCCAGGGGCGGTAGGACTACAGTTGACTCCTGACCAAATTTGGCAAGGATCGGGGGAATCGTTCACCCTCACCGGGTTTGACTTTCCGCCCCCCGGCCCAGGGGCGACCACCCCCGAGGCGGATTGGGTGCGTGGGCTGACGGATCTGCTGTACTTTTTGCTGACGGGCCACCGGACGACCCCGGCGACCCTGGGGATGGATGTGCGCCATCGTCGGCCAGATCTCCCCCCGCACCTTGAGGCGGTGTTTCAGTGGGCACAGCCCTCCCGGGCGGCGGTGCCGCCTAGCCTCAGCCAATGGTTGGAGACGCTGCCCCATCCAGAAGAATGCCGGTCAGAGGCCATCCTCCCATCCTCCACCGCTGTTTTAGCCCCTGGGACAGGGCGCACGCCCACGCCCCAGCCCCCCCTGGCGGCCACCGTCTTAGCTGGAACGCCCCTCGCCTCACCGGCCCCCACCCCGATGCTCCTCCCGATCAAACGCCGGGGATCGCGGCTCCCCTGGGCTGTGCTGGCCACGGGGTTTGTCTTTGGGATCGGCGGTGTTGCCTTCGGTCTCCAATCGCGGCTACATCCCGCGAGCCCTGTGGCCCCAAACCGATTCAACCCGAACCAAGCCTTTCCCCCACTGCCCGATTGGGACGACAACGGGCCAAGCTTTGACAATCCCACCGTGGAACATCGTCGCCCTCGCTTGGGTGATCGCCCCAGGGAGATTCCAGCCCCGACCCTTCGTCCCGAGTCCCGAGACCTCCCCCGCTGGGAGGTTCGCGATCAGCCCCTCAACGCGCCGCCCCCGGCGATGAATTCTGACTCGTCCCCAGAGATCCCATCCCCGGATGCCCCAGCCGGGGAGGACGCCCCCCTAACGCCCAAGCTTGACGATTCCCCTAGCCCGCCGGTCAGCCCAAATCCGCCCCCCGTCTCCCGCGAGATGGATCCAGATCCGCTGCCTGACCCAACTTCAGGGGAGTCAACGCCCGCCCCGGTAGCCCCCATCCCCCCGGCCCCAATCGCGCCCGCGCCCCTTGCGCCAGCCCCGCCCCCGGTGCCAGCGCCCCCCGAGCCAGCGCCCCCATCCCCCCTCACCTCTAGCTAGGCCCCTGCGGAGGGGAGCAAGCGCGTTATAATTCTAAACAGTTGGGATTGGTAGGAGGTGTTGATCCATGAGCCATCCAGTGCTCCATGCGTTTTTTGTGGGCCGTGCCCTAGCCGAGGTCGTGAATGATCGGGCTGAACGTCTTCTGACCGACTCCCTCAGTTGGCTGGGGCAGTTTGATGCCGAGCAGCGGGAGGCGCTGCGGCAGTTCACCGAAGAGGTCATGGCCCGCGCCCACCAAGCGGAAGTCGCCCACGGCGCTGGGGAAACCGCCCCCTTCTACGACGGAACGGCCACCTCAGAGCCTCAGGAAGATATCCAGGCCACCATCGATAACCTGCGGGCGGAAATTGCCCAGGTGCGGGTGGCGCTCCAGCAGTATCGCAGTACCGCCGCCTAGTCCGTTCCCTTCGCCTCAACCGTCGTCCTAACCTTGCATTGGCCTAGTCCGTCAGGAGCCTGAGTGTCCGCAGTTTTTGACCCATCGGCCCAACCCCCATCGCCCTTGCCCCTCCCCGGCCAAGGCGAAGTCGGGCTATCCCTCCCCCCGTCATCGCCAACGCCGGAGACGGATCCTGACTCGACTTCTGCGGTAGCCACGGGGGTCACAGATAGGATTGCAGTCCCTACCGCGCCCGATCCGCCCCCACCGGATCCGGACAAAGCCTACCGTTTTCAGCAAAAGGCCTACCGCTGGAACCGAGGCCGCTATTCCCGCAAGCGCCGCTTTGTAGACATCTGGGGCTTTGTATTGCGGCTACTGGGGGCGCGTTGGCTCTATGGCAAAGCCTGGAGCTACGGGGGCACTATCACCCCCGAAAAGCAGACCGAACGCCGACGCAAACTGGCGGTGTGGATTCGCGAAACCCTCCTGGATCTCGGGCCTACGTTTATTAAGGTGGGACAGCTCTTTTCCACTCGGGCCGATATTTTTCCCATTGAGTTTGTGGAAGAACTCTCCAAGCTTCAGGATCGGGTGCCCGCCTTCAGCTACGAGCAAACCCGCGCCATTCTGGAGGACGATCTCGGTAAGCCGATCCAGGAACTGTACCGTACCTTCGACCCCATCCCCCTCGCCGCCGCCAGTTTAGGCCAAGTGCATCGGGCACAACTCCACAGCGGCGAAGATGTCGTGGTGAAGGTACAGCGACCGGGCTTAACCTCCCTATTCACCATCGATCTGTCGATTCTCAAGGGTATTGCTCGATATTTTCAGAACCATCCCACCTGGGGCCGAGGCCGGGACTGGATGGGCATCTATGAAGAATGTTGCCGCATCCTCTGGGAAGAGATTGACTACCTCAATGAGGGGCGCAACGCCGACACCTTCCGCCGTAACTTCCGGGCCATGACTTGGGTACAGGTGCCCCGCGTCTTCTGGCGCTACACCTCACCGCGCATTCTCACCCTGGAATATATGCCGGGGATTAAGATCAGCCACTACGAAGCCCTGGAAGCCGCAGGGCTAGATCGGAAGCGGTTAGCCCAGTTGGGTGCCCAAGCCTACCTGCACCAACTGTTGGGCGACGGTTTCTTCCATGCCGACCCCCACCCCGGCAACATCGCGGTCAGCCTCAACGGATCCCTGATTTTCTACGACTTTGGCATGATGGGCCAGGTGCAGCCCATCACCCGTCAGCGCCTCATGGGCACCTTCATGGGCGTAGCCCAACGAGATGCCAACCAGGTGATGACCTCCCTGGTGGAACTGGGAGCCCTAGCCCAAGTGGAGGACATGAGCCCGGTGCGGCGATCCATCCAGTATATTCTGGACAACTTCATGGATAAGCCCTTCGAGGAGCAGTCCATCGAGGCGATCAGCGATGACCTCTATGCGGTAGCCTACGATCAGCCCTTTCGGTTTCCGGCCACCTTTACCTTCGTCATGCGGGCCTTTTCGACCCTGGAGGGCGTCGGCAAGGGGCTAGATCCAGACTTTAACTTTATGGAAGCGGCCAAGCCGTTTGCAGCACAGCTTATGACCAGCGGGAATTCTGGCGATGGTGCCAACAGTCTACTCGGTGAACTGAGCCGTCAGGCCGCCCAGGTGAGCACCACCGCCCTCGGGCTACCCCGACGCATTGAGGACACCCTCGACAAGCTCGAACGGGGCGATATCCGGGTGCGGGTACGATCCATCGAAACCGACCGAGCCCTGCGCCGGATCGGTACGGTTAGCATGGCCAACAACTATGCTATTTTAGTGGGCGCGTTTACCCTCTCTGCCACGGGGTTGTTAATGACCCCTTGGCCCCTGATCGCCATTGCCCCTGGGGTGCTGGCGTTGGGGTCTGGGGTGGCGTTTTTGCGAGCGGTAATTAAGGTAAACCGGGCGGATCGGTTGCCCTAGGGAGTAGCGGCGGGTTGGACATGGTGGATTACCAATTTTCGGGACTAACGGATCCGGGCCTGCTGAGAAGTAGCAACCAGGACGACTACTACATCGATCCCGAAGGACGTTTTTTTATCGTGGCGGACGGCATGGGGGGCCATGCGGGCGGCCAGGAAGCCAGCCACCTAGCCACCGCCACCATCAAAGACTTTTTGCATCACCATTGGCAGGACGACCAATCTACCGCTGAACTGCTGCGTCAAGCCCTACTCCAGGCGAATAACGCCATTCTGCGCGACCAACTCCACCATCCCGAACGATCAGACATGGGCACCACCGCCGTGGTGCTCACCTTCCGCCCCCAGGATGAGCAACCTTGGTGCGCCCACGTGGGGGATTCTCGCCTCTATCGTCTGCGGGGGCACCAGCTCGATCAGATTACCGAAGACCATACCTGGATTGCCCGCGCTATCCGCGAAGGGGAACTCACCCCAGCCCAGTCGCGCACCCATCCTTGGCGGCATGTCCTAGCTCAGTGCCTAGGGCGCGAGGATCTCACCCAAATTGATGTCCAACCGATTGAGGTGCATCCCGGAGATCGTCTGCTCATGTGCAGCGATGGCCTCACCGAAGAGTTGTCTGATCATCTCATTGCCTCCCACCTCAAATCTATCCGGGCCTGCGAAGCCGCCGCCGCTGCCCTCGTGAACTCCGCCAAACAGCGGGGAGGGCGAGACAACATTACGGTGATCATTATCAATCCCACGGCTACCGCCGTACATCCATAGCCCTGGCCTCAAGTCAGGCCCCATTTCCTAGACCGCTTGCCAAACCGGGCTTCTGGGCAACCTGAGATCGGGATAAGGTCAGCGCCCCCTGTCCTAGCTCGCCTTAAACAAGGGCAGTATCCAGGCGGCCACCAGGCTCACCAAAATCATGATTTCTAGGGCGATCATCGCGGTTATCGGCTGAAACCAGGTGGCCCAGGCCCCTTGTTGGGTGGCCGCCCACCATGCCCTGAGGTGGTTGGGCCAGTGGGCGGGGCTGTCTTTTTCCCGAAATTTCCAGGTCAGCATAGACAGCAGCAGCGGTGCCCCACCAACCTTGGCATTCATCAGCAGATGGAGGGCCGTGGCCAGCACCATCAGCACCCAGGCCATCAGGTGGGCGTAGTACCAGGCATGGTCGAGTTCGCCAGCGGGGAGCCAGTCGGATCCCATCATTTTGCCGCTGAACAGGGCAAAGGTGAGGGCCAGCAGGGCCAGGGTATTGGTGAGGCGGTTCAGGGTATACCACCAGACCGGTTTGCCGATCTGGGTCAGTTTTTGGAGGGTGTCGGGCTGCACCAATCGCCGCTGGCCGGGACGGCAGGCATAGACCACAAAGGCGGGGAAAATCAGCAGTGTCCAGAGCCCAAAGGTGCCGTGGATGCCTTCAATCTCAGGGAACTTGGGTAGGGAAAGACCGCCCCAGCGGCCATCGTAGGTGTCATAGGTCCAATAGGCGGTGAGGATGGCGGCGACGAGACACAGCCCGGTGAGGCCATGGAGCAGGCGCAGCAACAAGGGCTGGTAGGGAGCGGAGGGTTTCGTCATTGGCATCAATCAATCGTCAGGAGCGTTAGGAGCGTCAGGGGTGCCAGAGGCGGCAAAGGAGCACCGAACCCACCATAATCGAAGGGCCGTTGCGCAACGGTTGTCGTGGGTTGGTCTTCGCCCAGTTTTTACCATTTGGACGGCCCTCTTCTCCTCAGGTTAACGGCGGGCGGCGAGGTGGTTCTGTTGGTGGATGGCCTGCTGCACGGCGAGGAGAGCCTGTTGGACGACCTCCACGCCAGCGTTGGGTTTACAGGACTCCTCGGTGAGGATGCGCTTCCACTGGCGGCTGCCCGGTTGTCCGGTAAACAGCATCAGCAGATGGCGGGTGATTTTGTTCAGCTTCAGCCCCCGGCTCGTCCAGTGGTCAAGGTAGGGCAGCAGGGTTTCGACCACCTCAAACCGGGTGAGGGGCGCGTCACTGACCCCAAAGAACCGCCGATCCACCTCGGCAAACAGGTAGGGGTTATCGTAGGCGGCGCGGCCAATCATCACCCCATCGACGTGGTCAAGCTGGGTGGCCACCTGGTCTAGGGTGACAATGCCGCCGTTGATTTCAATCCACAGGTGGGGAAAATCCTGCTTCAGACGATGCACATCCCCGTAGCGCAGGGGCGGCACGGTACGGTTATCCTTGGGGCTCAGCCCCTGAAGCCAAGCCTTGCGGGCATGAACCGTGAAATGCCGACATCCCGCCTGGGCCACCGTGGCCACAAAGTTCACCATATCCTCGTAGCGATCCAGATCATCTACCCCAATGCGGTGCTTGACGCTAACCGGCAGCGGACTCGCGGCCATCATTGCCGCCACCGCGTCGGCCACCCGCTGGGGCTGGGTCATCAAACAAGCTCCAAAATTACCGCTTTGCACTCGGTCGCTGGGACAGCCCACATTCAGGTTAAGGGCATCGTAGCCAAAGTCTGCCGCCGCCCGCGTGGCCTCCACCAGCAGGGCCGGATCATCGCCCCCCACCTGCAAGACCAGGGGCCGCTCCGCCGCCGTGAACCCCAGCAGGTGATCTCGGTTGCCGTAGCGAATCGCCTGGGCCGTCACCATTTCCGTATACAGCAGCGTGCGGCGACTAATCTGCCGCATGACATAGCGATAGTGCCGATCCGTGCGATCCATCATCGGCGCAAGGCTGAGGGGCACTTCGATGGCGGGGCTGGCCTCGGCAGGCCCGACTTCGGTCGCCAAATCCTGGGTAAACTCAACCTTCGTAACTACGGCCATGGCCTGCTTCTGCCCTCAAACACCGGATCAACCGTCTCCCCTTGCCTGAGTTTAGCGTGATTCCAGGGCGCATCCCCAGCGGGCAACGGCTCCCAGAAAACGGGCTACACTAGGGGCACTGCTGGCGTTGGCGTCTAGCCCCCCTTGCGTTAACCCGATTCTGCCATGGACACCCCTCGCCTTCACCCCGACACCATCGAAGCGGTACGGGATCGCGTCGATATTGTGGACGTGGTGTCGCAGCATGTGGTGCTGAAAAAGCAGGGTAAGGATTTCGTGGGTCTTTGTCCCTTCCACGAAGACAAATCCCCCAGTTTTAGCGTCAGCCCCGGCAAGCAGTTTTACTATTGCTTTTCCTGTGGGGCAGGGGGCAATGCCTTTAAGTTTTTGATGGAGTTAAACAAGCGATCCTTTGCCGATGTGGTGCTGGATTTAGCCCAGCGCTACCAGGTGCCCGTCACCACGCTGGAACCGGCTAAACGCCAGGAACTTCAGCGGCAGCTTACCCTGCGGGAACAGCTCTACGAAATCCTCGCCCTCACCGCCCGGTTCTATGAACATGCCCTACACCAAAGCGATGGGGCCGCAGCCCTGGCCTACCTGCGGGACAAACGGGAATTGCAGGACGCCACGATTCAGAAGTTTCAATTAGGCTTTGCACCGGGGGGCTGGCAGACCCTTTACGACTATTTAATTGAGCAAAAAAACTACCCCGTAGACCTGGTCGAAAAGGCGGGCCTAATTGTGCCGCGCAAAAAGGGCGAAGGCTACTACGACCGCTTCCGAGAACGGCTGATGATTCCCATCCGCGATGCCCAGAGCCGAGTGATTGGCTTTGGCGGACGTTCCCTCGGGGACGAGAAGCCCAAGTACCTCAACTCGCCGGATACGGAACTGTTCGATAAGGGCAAAACCCTCTACGGCCTGGATTTGGCCCGGGCCGCCATTGCCAAACAGGATCGGGCCATTGTGGTGGAGGGCTATTTTGACGTGATTGCCCTCCACGCGGCGGGGATCGAAAACGCGGTGGCGGCCCTGGGTACCGCCATCAACGCCGCCCAGGTGCGCCAGGTCTTGCGCTACACCGAATCGAAGCAGGTGTTGCTAAACTTTGACGCCGATGCCGCCGGGGTGAAAGCCGCCCAGCGGGCCATCGGCGAAGTGGAGGAAATGGCCTATCGCGGCGACGTGCAACTGCGGGTGCTGAACATCCCAGACGGCAAAGACCCGGACGAATTTCTGCGCCACCACAGCCCCGCCGACTACCGGGATTTGGTCAACGAGGCCCCCCTGTGGATCGACTGGCAGATCCACAACCTGATCCAGGGCAAAGACCTGCGTCAGGCCGACCAGTTTCAGCAAACCACCCAATCCGTCGTTAAACTGCTGAGCGACATCGCCAACGCCGACACCCGCACCCACTATGTCCGCTACTGCGCCGAAATCTTCAGCAATGGCGACAGCCGCCTGGTGCCCCTGCTGGCGGAAAACCTGATTACCCAAGTGCGCCGCCAACGCCGCGCCACCTCCAGCGATGCGCCCCCGGCCCGATCCCTGCCCAGCGCTACCCCCAGCGGCAGTTCCCTAGAACAGGCCGAAGCCGCCCTGCTGCGGGTCTTCCTCCACCATCCCACCAGCCGCGACGAAATCCGCCAAGTCCTCGAAGATCGCGATCTGCAATTCAGCTACTCCCACCACCGCGCCCTGTGGCGACAAATGCAGCACATCCTAACCCCCAGCCCCGACGCTCCAGACTCCTCCACCGCTGACCTGGTCGGCCTGCTCCGTAACCAGTTTGCCGATGCTGGGGTAACAAATCCCCACCTCCAAGGCCTGCTCAATCTCGGGGAAAAGACCAAGCGCGACGTGATTCGTGCCCCGCTGATTATCCGCGCCGCCGCCGCCTGCATGGAGAAAAATCTCTGCGAAAAGCGCTATCGCCACTTTCTAAACCTCTGGGAAAAGACCGATTGCGCCGCCGATGCCGAACAATTTGCCTACTACCAAAGCCAAATCTACGCCGAAAAACGCCGCATCGAAGCCCTCGACAGGGAACGCCAAGTCACCTTTGAAGACCTCGCGGCCCTGCCCTGGGTGGGGGAACAGTATGATTCCTTGGATCGGTAGCGGCTTGGGCTGCCATGGGCTAGAGTTTTGGGGTTAATCCCAGAGTGAGGAATACCCTATGGTGGCTTGGGCACTGAAGGAGTGGGATGCAGCGGTGACGGCCCTATTGCAGGGGCAAACCATCCTGCTGCTGCGGAAGGGCGGCCTTCGAGAACAGCAGGGGCAATTTTCGGTGGTGGCGCGTCAGGTGTTGCTGATGCCCACCTTTGAACACCAAAAGCCAGAGTTGATCAAGCCGGAGTTCCAAGCCCTCGTAACCCCCGCACCCACGGAGGACAAGCCCGCCGCCGTCACCTTTTCCGGCTGGGCTGACATCACCCACGAGTTCACCCTGCCCTCCACCGCTGCCGCCCTAGACTTGGTGCCCGACCTAATTTGGACGAGCCAGTTCATCCAGGAACGCCTCCAGTGGCAGTCGGATCGCCCGCTCTACGGTCTGCTGCTGCGGGCCTATCGGTTTTCTAATCCCGTTTCTCTGCCGTGGCACAACGGCTATCGGGGCTGTCGATCTTGGGTGGAACTGGGGCAAGACATTGCCGTGGAAAACAGCACCCCAGCCCTCACAACCACGGACTACCAGCACCGGGTGGATCGCATACTGGCCGATCTCCCCGAGGGATCCGCACCACGGTAGGCCGTGGCCTGGAAAGCAAGGCCCGTCGCCATCCCCCTCGACGCCATTCCCCTCAACTCAGCGGCCAGTTCACCTACGGGGATCCATCCTCAGCGGCGGGGGCGAGGGTCCAGTCCTTAATGTTCCAGGTACTGGTATCCCAGGGGGTAAACTCCACGGGGGCAAGGCGATTCGCAACCGCATTCACCAAAGCCCGGTGAACCACCGGAATCACCGCTACATCGTTGGTCAGCACTGCGTTCATCTGCTGAAACAGTTCCGTGCGCCGGTCGGGGTCGCGTTCCGTCTTGACTTGGTTCAGCAACCGCTCATATTCGGGGTTGCAGTAGCGGGCATTATTGGGTTCCTGCCACTGGTTCGCCATAGAGGCGATTTTTTCGCAGCTCCACCACCCCATGTAGGTGGTGGGGTCGGGGCTTTCGTTGCCGATGGCGTAGATTTGCATGTCGGCATAGAAATGGTTGAGGCTGTTGGTGTCTTGGGGGTTCGCGGAGAAAAACTCATCCATGCGCACCCGGGAAATTTGCACCGCCACGCCCACCTCCTTCAGGCTGTCGGCCACAATCGCCTGGGTACGTTGCCGCACCGGGTTCACCGCCGCCTGAAACAGCACCTCCAGGGGCACACCGTTGCGGTCGCGGATGCCATCGTCGTCGGTATCCACCCAGCCCGCTTGCTCCAGCAGCAGCTTGGCCTGCACCAGGTTGTATTCGTAGTCTAGGTCGGGGCTTTGGTAGGCCTCCGGGGCCACCAAAAGCTGAGCGGTGGGCTTTCCGGCTGGCCCATAGAGTTCCTGGGTAATGGTGTCTCGGTCGATGGCGAGGTTGATGGCTTGGCGCACCCGCCAATCACTGAAGTAGGGGTGGGGCGTCTGGGGGTTGGCCTGTTCTCCAGCCTCGGTGCGGACGAAGGGATTGGCAAAGTTGACCATAATCCGCTCCACCTGGGATCCAAACAGGTAGGAAATTTGGCCCAGGGCGTCGGGTTCTAGGGCCGCGAGGGCATCGGCTTCGACCTGAAGGTTGTGGGCAAAGTCGGCGCTGCCCCGCTGCAAAACCTCCCGCGCCGCCGCGTAGGGAGCCATTCCCCCCTGGAGTTCCACCCGCCGAAAGGCCGGACGGCCATCCCAATAGTTGGGGTTGGCTTCATAGATCACAGTGCCCGGTTCAAAGCCCACCGCCTGGTAGGGGCCAGTGCCCACGGGCTGGCGGTTGGCCGGGGCTTCGCGGGCGTTGAGGCCGTTGTAGTCGGCGTAGTGGTGCTGGGGCAAAATCATCCCGGTTTGTCCGGTAAAGGGGACATCCCAGGCCGGGGTGGGGGTGGTAAAGGTGATTTTCACCCGATGGTCATCCAGGGCTTCCACGGATTCCACCCCTTCGTAGAACTGGGCGGTGGCGGCGGACACCTCCGGGTTGCGAATGAACTCGAAGGTAAAGACCACATCCTCGGCGGTGAAGGGTTCGCCATCGGCCCAGGTCACATCTTGGCGCAGGTTCCAGATCACGCTGGTGCCGTCTGCGGCAATGCCCCCGTTGTCCTCGGTGGGAATGTCCACCGCCAAAAAGGGGATCAGGTCGCCCTCTTGGTCATAGCTGGCCAGGGGTTCATAGCTCAGGCGGGCCGCTTCAAAGTCTTGGTAGCCGGTGGCCAAGTGGGGATTGAGCGTGGCCACGGCACGGCCATAGAGCAGCCGCAGGGTCTGGGGATCCCGCTGTAGCGGAGCAGTTTCGGCCTCCGACGGCGTGCTTCCCTCTGGATTCATGGGTCTACAGGCCACCGCGCCCACCAGGGAAAGCCCCATCGCCAGGGCAACCAGCCCCCGCCATCCCAGGTTTAACCGCCCCATGACTAATCGCCGCATTCCCGATTCCTTGATTTGCCTATCCTCAGCCGATCACAAAGCCCCTGGCAGACCTCACCCCCAACCCCTCTCCCACCAGGAGAGGGGGCCGGAAGTTTTCCCCAAGGCTCCTATCCATAAAGGTGCGGGATGAGCCGAAGCGATCGCCGTTGGCCCCGCTGATCCAGGCCTTTCCCATCCTAAGAGATTCTTTTTCCGGTAGGGGACAAAGTCCTAAAAAGCCTA
Organism: Leptolyngbya sp.; assembly: GCA_035285305.1. Classification (GTDB taxonomy): domain Bacteria; phylum Cyanobacteriota; class Cyanobacteriia; order Phormidesmidales; family Phormidesmidaceae; genus Nodosilinea. Next base: position 14,371 of record JAYKHF010000008.1, on the reverse strand, counting down.
GGGTTGCTGACTTCGCCGAGGAACGAACGCCCGTGGCCTGAGGATTCCCCGCTCCCAGGGCTATCGGGGCACAATCAGGGCGGTGAGGGCTTGCTGAAGGTCGGCGGTGAGGGTTTCCACAGCGGCCTTGGCGGCACGGCGGGAGGGGGCATAGGTGGGCCAGCGATCGCTGACGTTGATGGGTGGCCCCAAGGTGATGATGGCCTGTCTTCGCCCAAGCTGGGGGCGCTTGGGTACGGCGGTTCCCTTCACCCGCTCCACCAGATCAAACAGGATGAGACTGGTTTCCGCCAGTCGCTCAAAGCTGGGGCTGGCCCCCGCATAGTTGCCGCTGACGGCCACAAAGCTCTCCACCAGACGCATGTGGCGCAGGTGCAGGCGGGCGGCGGTGGCCATCCAGTTGGCCAAGCCCCGGTCAAAGGGAGGAAGCTGGTCAGGGTGGTCGATATCCTCGCGGTAGATGGCCATCCATCCGGCCTCCTCCAGGCGACGGCAGCGGGCTTCTAGGGTGCCGCTGGAGGGTAGGCCAAAGAACTGCTCCCCCACCTCCAAAGCCCGGTTGAGCAAGGGTTTCAGCCGTCGGGCTATGTCCCTTGGATCCTGGGTGGCCTCCGGCGCAGATGCCTTCATTTCGGGCCAGGGGCCACCGTAGAAGCGGGCATAGAACTGCTCCATCTGGCCCAGCAAGTGCTGGCCAAGGGCCAGGAGGCGGGGGTAATAGTCGGCGGCGATGGCGGTGGTGGGCCGAGATGGCCCCCGTAGCCCACAGTCCGCCTCAAGCTGGATCAGTAATCGGTTCAGGGCCGCCCAGTTGGGCTGGGGATAGACATACTGCAACCCCACGGGCAGCAGGATCACGGGTTCGGAACGCCCAGCCTTGCGCAAATCCTCCACCGCCCAAAAGGCCACCTGGGCTGTCCCCGGTTCCAGGGGGCTGATCACCTCCCCGTGGCCGTTGGTGGCTCCCTCCGGCGCAATGGTGACGGGAAAGGGGCCGTTCACCAGGTGTTCTCGCACCGCCTTGAGGGCCTTCAGATCCAACCGCCGCCCGCGATGCACCGGAATGCCGCCCATGCTGGCAAAGAACCACTCCAGCCACTTCCCGGCCCAGAGGGGCATCCCTCGGTCGTACATAAAAAAGCTGTGGACGGGCCGCCGTAGGGGAATCCCCTCCGCCTGGGCGGCCCGGGGCACCAACCGCGAAAACAGGTAGGACAAACTGAGGGGATCATCCACCTGGCTGTGACGAAAGGCCAGCAGCAGCCGGATCTCGCCCTGCTGAAACCGATGAAACAAATCCGCCAGCACCTCAGGGTTGGGGCAGGTGACGGGCCAAATGCCCACGGGCAACCAGGGCCGCAGCCGCAGCCGCAGCAACCACGGCAGGCAGAGGTATCCGCCCCGCACCACCCATTCCCGATAGTGGGGTGGAATAAACCCCAACCGGGGCTGCACCCTATCCGCTTCAGGCACCGCAACCTCCAGCACCATATCTAACCCTCACCGTTGGGGGAGAGGGCTCACCTACCTTACTCGATTTCGGATGGCCCAGGATCGTTCTCGCGATCGCGGCCATAGGGCGAGGGCGGACGGTCGCTACTCCAGGCCCACCAAGCCGTTTCGCACTCGCCACAGCGATAGAACTCCTGCCATTTGCGCCGATGATCTTCGCCGTAGACCGGAGAACGGCGGTTAATCCAAACCCCCTGGGCCTGCTGGCTGCTGGCTCCACAGCGGGGACAGCCAAAGGCGACGGCATGGCTAGCGGTGGCGGTCCAATCGGGCGGAAGGGGGGAAAAGGCATCCATAGGCCAGGGCAGCGCGACGGCGGAACACGCTATAGAGCATACCCCCAATCCTAGGGTATGACGCTGAACCCCAGGGGGAATGGGGATCGAACGGATAGGGGGATCGGGATCGTCCAGGGATCGCGGGCACCCGAATTTTCCCTGGCATTAACGTTGGATTAAGAACAGATAGCCGTAGCATAGTGGTGTACCATCTTCGGCCTGGACCGCTGGATTAGCATTCCCTTCATCCCGTTCTACCGCTATGTCTCTCGCCCATCTCCAAGCACAGTTAGACCGTTACTACCAGCAGGTGAAGGCCGGAATTCTGTCGCGGCAGCATCCCGTAAGCGGCCTGATGCCCGCCAGTACAGCGGTGAACAGCCACGGTAACTACACTGACGCCTGGGTGCGGGACAATGTCTACAGCATCCTCGCGGTGTGGGGCTTGGCCCTCGCCTATCGGCAACTGGATGACGACCAGGGCCGCACGGTGGAACTCGAGCAGAGCGTGATTAAGCTCATGCGGGGGCTGCTGGTGGCAATGCTGCGCCAAGCCCACAAGGTGGAGCGGTTTAAGGAGCGACAAGATCCCCTCGAAGCCCTCCACGCCAAGTACGATACCGCCAGCGGAAACCCGGTGGTGGGGGATGATGAATGGGGCCATTTGCAGATCGACGCCACCTCGATCTTTCTGCTGATGCTGGCCCAGATGACCGCCTCCGGGTTGCCCATCGTCTACACCCTAGACGAAGTGAACTTTGTGCAAAATCTGGTCTACTACATTGGCCGCGCCTACCGCACCCCCGACTACGGCATTTGGGAGCGGGGCAACAAAATTAACCACGGCAAGCCAGAACTCAACGCCAGTTCCGTGGGCATGGCCAAGGCGGCCCTGGAGGCGATGCGGGGGATTAATTTATTTGGGATGCGGGGTGGTCAGGCGTCAATTATCCATGTGCTCACCGACGAAATTGCCCGCGCCCGCATTACCCTAGAATCCCTCCTGCCCAGGGAATCGGGGTCGAAGGAAGTGGACGCCGCCCTGCTGAGCGTGATTAGCTTTCCGGCCTTTGCGGTGGAGGATGCGGCCTTAGTCCGCCAAACGCGGCAAAAAATTGTCGATAAGCTGCAAGGGAACTATGGCTGTAAGCGCTTCCTGCGGGATGGCCACCAGACCGTAATCGAAGACACCACCCGCCTCCATTACGAACCGGAGGAACTGCGCCAGTTTGAGCACATCGAATGCGAGTGGCCCCTGTTTTTCACCTACCTATGGCTAGATAGCCTATTTTTTGGCGATCAGGATCAGATGGCCTTCTACCAAGGGCGCTTGGCGGCGTTAGAGGTGGAGCGGGACGGCGTGGGCCTGCTGCCAGAACTGTACTACGTCCCGGCAGACAAGCTCGACCGAGAGCGGGAAACTCCGGGTAGCCAAACCCGCGAACCCAACGACAACCTGCCCTTGGTGTGGGCACAGAGCCTTTATATCCTGGGCCAACTGGTGCAGGATGGGCTGATTAAGCCGGGGGATCTCGACCCCCTGGGACGACATTTAAAGGTGGGAGAACAGCGCTATCCCCTGGTGCAAATTGCCCTACTGGCGGAGGATAAGGCCCTGCAAGGGGAACTCAGCACCTGCGGTCTTTCCACCCAAACCCTGGAGGAAATCGATCCCGTTCAGGTATTTCCGGCCTCGGAACTGTCCGCCATCTATGGCGAAATTGGCAAAAACGAAACCCTGGGGCTGAGCGGGCGTCCGGTGCGGCGGCTGAGAAGCCTGACCACCTCCCGGGTGTTTCGCATTCAGGGCCAACCGGCGGTGTTTCTGCCCTCGTTTTTGGATCAACAGCGGTTTTACCTCACCTTGGATTACCACTTTTTGGTGGGCCAAATCCGCAGCGAACTCGCCTATATATACGACCATTGGCGCGAACCAGGCCGCCCGACGGTGACGCTGCTGCTCACCCATGCCATGTTTCAGCTCGGCCACAAACCCATCCACCAATCGCCCCTACTGGCCCTGATGCAGGAGTTGATGACCGGGCGCTGTGATCACGTTCCGGTCAACATTGGCCCCCTGCACCAGTTGTTGATGACCGCCAGCCAAGAGCGGGTCGATAACGTCAATAACTACCAGGTAGGCAGTGGGGCCGTAGGCTATAACCCTCTGTGGACAGGCTATCTGGGCTTCGAGCCAGGGCAGGATGGCCCCCTCTCCCTGCTGGAGGAATTTGACCTAGAGCAGGAAACCGACCTGGATCGGCTCCTAGCCCAACTGCGGGCCTCTAGCAACGTCTACGAACAGGTGGAACTGCTCAGCACCCTCAAACACCTGAAGGGTCTGGGCTTTGATACGGGGCTAGGGGGGCCAAATCGGGCGGTCACCGTGGGCAACCTGCTAGACGAAATCTACGCCAAGGCCAGCCAGTTGGAACAGTGGGAGATTCTGCGGCGGGCGGCGGGCCTACTGGAAAAATCCGACAGCACCCTGTCCGATGCGGTGACGGAGCTGCTGGTGCGGCAAAAGCAAATTTCCGTCGGCAAGTCCTACAGCGAAGCTTCCCTGATTACAGACCCCATGGCCCACGGGGAAATCATCGAGAAAATCCGCACCTTCTGCGGCGACGACGTCCGCGACCACGTCCTCACCCAGGAAGTGATCATCGATTTGAGTGTGCTGATTAAGGCCGAGCCCAGCCTGTTCAACGGTCTGCTCACCCTGCGGGTGGGGTACCTGCTGCTGTTGCTCACCAGCGAACTGGCCCGCGAGCGGGATTTGCCCCAAGACGAAGCCTACGGCCAACTGCTCGCCCTCAGCCCCCACCATTTGAAACAACGCCTGCGTCAGGTATTGGCCGGATTCAGCGGCCTAAATCAGTCGATCTTCCAGCGAGAGTCCCTCCACGTTAAGCCCCATAGCGCCATCAACTGGGAAGTCATCCCCGACGAACTGGAGGCGATGCCCGCCGCCGAAACGCCCACCCCCCAAGACTGGTGGCGGATGCGCGTCATCGACGGCGAAATTACCCGCATTCCCCAGGAGTTCTATCGCCAGGTGTGGGAGGTGCTGCGCCATGCCAAGGGCATCGTCATCGGCAACAAGCTCGACCGCAAAAACCGCCTCGACAGCGACCATATTCTCTCGGAAATGACCCCCGGAGAACAGAACTTCGAGCGCTGCATCACCCACCTGCTCAGCAAAATTCAAGCGCCGGAATATCGCCATGTCAACCTCGAAGCCCTGCGGGAAATGGGGGAAATTTTCAAGGTCAACCCCGATTTATACTTCGAGGACTATCTCTATCTCGATGTCCTGATTGGCCACGCCGTCCGCCTCGGCTGGCTCGATCAGCAGCCCGAACGGTTCGCCACCTACGAATCCGACAAGGCCCAGGCGTGGCAAGCCTTCTACCAGCTCCCCCCGGCCCAGTGCGCCACCTATATCGCCATGGCCCTCCAGTTCCTCACCGTCCTCGGCGAAGCGGAACCCGAAGCGGAACCCGAGCCGGTGGCCTAGGGGTCACCACCAAGGCCTAGGGACCGCGTTTTGAGGCCGGAGAGTCCAGGGCCAAGGCCACCCTGGGCTCCCGGGCGGGGTCGGCGCGTCTAGGGGGTTTTGTGTTAAAATGCGAGGGGTCTCAGCCCCCCAAAATCAAGGCTTTTGAGCGCTATTCAGCACCACTCGGTGCGAGGGTCTGACTAGCGCTTTGTTGTTCGCAAATTCGGAGTTTTCTTGCCCATGGCAACCCCAGAAGAGCGTATTGTCCCGACAGATCTGCGTAACGAAATGTCCCGCTCTTATCTGGAATACGCCATGAGCGTGATCGTGGGTCGGGCCTTACCCGACGCCCGGGATGGTCTCAAACCCGTACACCGCCGCATTCTCTACGCCATGCACGAGCTAGGGCTGACGGCGGATCGCCCCTTTCGGAAATGCGCCCGGGTAGTCGGGGAAGTACTGGGGAAATACCACCCCCACGGCGATACAGCGGTCTACGATGCCCTGGTGCGCATGGCCCAGGATTTTTCGATGCGATCGCCCTTGATCAATGGCCACGGCAATTTTGGATCCATTGATAACGACCCTCCGGCGGCGATGCGATACACCGAATGTCGCCTACAATCCCTCGCCAGCGACTCCCTGCTGCAAGATATCGAGTCGGAAACCGTCGATTTTGCCGACAACTTCGATGGCTCCCAGCAGGAGCCCGTCGTGCTGCCCTCCCGCCTGCCCCAGCTTTTGCTGAACGGATCCTCCGGCATTGCCGTGGGCATGGCCACAAACATTCCCCCCCACAACCCCAGTGAACTAATCGACGGCGTCATTGCCCTGATCCACAACCCCGACATCACCACATCTGAGTTGATGGCGATCATCCCCGGCCCCGACTTTCCCACCGGGGGGCAAATCCTAGGCCGAAACGGCATTCGCGATGCCTACACCACCGGACGCGGATCCGTCACCATGCGCGGCGTGGCCAATATCGAAACCATCGAACACCGGGGTCGGCCCGACCGGGAAGCCATCATCATCACCGAGTTGCCCTACCAAACCAACAAGGCGGGGATGATTGAGCGCATCGCCGAAATGGTGAACGAGCGCAAGCTAGAGGGCATTTCCGACATCCGCGACGAGAGCGATCGCGACGGCATGCGCATCGTCATCGAACTAAAGCGCGACGCCTACCCCCGGGTGGTGCTGAACAACCTCTACAAGCAAACGCCGCTGCAAAACAACTTTGGGGTCAACATGCTGGCCCTGGTGAACGGAGAACCCCAACTGCTGGGCCTGAAGCGGATGCTGGAGGTGTTCCTGGAGTTTCGGGAAGAAACCATCACCCGCCGCACCCGGTACGAATTGCGCAAGGCGGAGGAGCGCGATCACATTCTTCAGGGATACCTGATTGCCCTGGCCAACTTGGACGCGGTGATTGCCCTGATTCGCCACGCCGCCGACACCCCAACGGCCAAACAGGAACTCATGGACACCTATGGCCTCTCGGAGGTGCAGTCCGACGCCATTCTGCAAATGCAGTTGCGCCGCCTCACCGCCCTAGAAGCCGACAAAATCCAGAGCGAACACGAAGACCTGGTGGCCAAAATCACCGACCTGCAAGATATCCTGGCCCGTCGGGAGCGCATTCTCGAGATCATCGTCACCGAACTAGGCGACCTGAGGGCTAAGCACGACGATCCTCGCCGCACCACCATCGAAATGGACGAGGGCGAACTGACGGACATTTCCCTGATCGCCAATGAACAGGTGGTGATTCTAGTGACCGATCAGGGCTACATCAAGCGGATGCCCGTCACCACCTTTGAGGCCCAAAGCCGAGCGACCCGGGGCAAGGCCGGGGCCAAGATGAAGGAGGACGATGGCGTTCAGCACTTCATCACCTGCTACACCCACGATTACCTGATGTTCTTCAGCGACCGGGGTGTGGCCTATTCCCTGCGGGCCTACCAAGTCCCCGAAGGATCGCGGGCGGCGCGGGGCATTCCCATCGTGCAAATGCTGCCCATCCCGAAGGAAGAGGTGATTACCTCGGTGCTCTCGGTACGCGAATTCACCGACGAAGACTACCTAGTCATGCTGACCCGGGGGGGCTTTGTAAAGAAAACGGCCCTCTCGGCCTTCAGCAACATTCGGGCCAACGGCCTGATCGCCATTTCCCTGGAGGAGGGCGATCACCTGTGCTGGGTGCGTCTGGCCCGCAGCTGCGACAGCTTGCTGATTGGATCCCGCCACGGCATGACCATTCACTTCCAAGTCAACGACGACCAACTGCGCCCCCTAGGACGGCCCACCCGTGGGGTACGGGCCATGGCTCTCCGGGAGGGCGACGAGCTCATCAGCATGGATATCCTGCCTAGCCAAGTGGTGGAAGCGGTGCAGGCCGCCGCCAGTGACGGGGATGACGAAGACGAGACCATCAACGCCACTAATGCCCCCGGCCCCTGGGTGCTGGTGATTACCGCCTCCGGTCTGGGTAAACGGGTGCCCGTCTCCAAGTTCCGCCTACAAAATCGGGCGGGCCTGGGCCTGAAGGCGATCAAATTCCGCCGGGATGACGACACCCTAGCGGCCTTGCGGGTGGTCGGCGACGGCGACGAACTGATGCTGGTAACGAACCGGGGCATCATCATTCGTCAGCGGGTCAACGACATTTCCATCCAGGCTCGCCCCGCCACCGGCGTACGCCTACAACGGCTGGACGGTGACGACGCCATCGCGGCGGTGGCGGTGGTGCCCCCCACCCTGCAAGATCCCGAGGGGGAGAGCGGCGAGGCTAGCCCCATCGCCGAAGCCGCCAGTTCTGAAGAGGAATAGTGCCGGATATCGCCGCTGTCGATTACCCCAGTGAGGTGATCCAGCCCAGACTGTGGCTGATTGGCGGCACGGGGGAGGCCGTCGCCTTAGCCTCGGCCCTGGGGGCGTTGGCCATCCCCTGCCTGGTGACGGTGACAACCGCCGCCGCCGCCCGGGCCTATCCCCCCCGGCCTGGGCTAACCGTGCAGGTGAGAACCTTAACGCCCGATACCTTGGCCGACTTTATCCACACCCAGGGCATTGCGGCGATTCTCGATGCCTCCCATCCCTTTGCGGTGGAAATTTCCCAGGGCGCGATGGCCCAGGCCGCAGGGCTGAACCTGCCCTACTGGCGCTACGAACGGCCCAACCTGTCGGCGGGCCTCGTCACCTCTCCCCCCGACAGGTCAGGATTCCCCACCTCAGAATGCCCACCCTCCAACGCCACGGGTTCTGGGTCGTCCCCACAGTGCCCCGGACAACCGCTGCGGGTGCCCGACCTGGCCGCAGCCCTAAGGCCGGACATTTTAGGGGGCCAGCGGGTGCTGTTAACCCTGGGCTATCGCTGGCTGGCTGCGTTTCAGCCCTGGCAAGACAGGGCCACCCTATTTGCGCGAATTTTGCCCTCCCCGGTGGCCCTAGAGGCCGCCCTGGCGGCAGGGTTTCTGCCGGAACGATTGATTGCCCTACGCCCCCCCATTGGCGAAGGGCTAGAACAGGCCCTCTGGCAGCAGTGGGAAATCACCACGGTGATTACCAAAGCCTCGGGCCAGCCCGGGGGCGAAGACACCAAACGCCGGGTGGCCGAGCGATTGGGGGCCATACTGGTGATCATTGATCGCCCTCCCTTGGTCTACCCCGTCCTGTTCCATAGCCTGGAGGAAACCGTGGTGCAATGCCGCCAATGGTGGCAAGCCCAAAAAAACAGCGCCACTTTTTCATTCATCCGTTAGAATATCCGCAAGTTTTTGTGAGGAGGGCGGGTGTCCAATGGTTGCCCAGACATTGTGGGATAGCCCACGGGGGTAAATCCGTTCAACCATTGGGTTTTCAGTCATTGGGTTTTCATTCCTCGGTTTCAATGCCTCGGCTTTGTTCGGGGATCATCTCGTCAAAAATCTCTAATTCGTTCTAAAGTTATGCGCTAGTATTGGCTATCGCACCATGGGTTTAGGCCGCTGGGTCATGTTCCATAGCCAGGGGGAAGCGTCTGTTCTGACGCCCCAACGACGAAGAACCTTGGCGTAGCTTTGGATAGGGTTTAGAGATCCCCCAGGGATGCCCCAGGGATGCCCCTCGGAGAAGGGGCTAGTTTCTCTGTTGTTGATTGCTTTGGTGTAGATACGTTTTGGTTAGGTCGTTCATGCCATCTGTTCCCATGTCGTCGGGGTCATCACCATCCTTTGAGGTCGCTGGCAGCACCGGATTGCCAGAGGCTCCGCCGGTATTCGCCCTCAAGGAGTTGGTGGCGAGGCTACAGCGTGAGCAGTACAAAATTCAAGATTTACTGAGTTCCCTGGGGTTTGCCCTGCGCAGCCTCAATAATCTCAACCAGTTTTTAGAACTGATTCCGATGATTGCCAGCCGCGTCACCGATGCGGGGGGCGGGGCGCTGGTTCTGTTTCGGGCCGATGGCCAGGTGCGCCTAGAGCGGCTCCACTGCCAGAGCGAGGATCACTGTCAGAATGTGCGTTCGGCCCTAGAAGCCGCCACCCGCCAAGTCACCGCCAATTTGCAGCCCACCGCCGAAGGCAGTATTACCACCACCGCCCGCAATGCCATGGTGGCCCTCGATCACCAGGTGAACCGCTACCTCGGTGAGGAGTTTCAGCTCTTTGGCACCGCCATCATTGTGCAGAATGTGGAACGCGGACGGCTCTATGTCTTCAGCCGTGACCCCGACTATGCCTGGACGGAAACCCGCCAAAAGCTGGTGCGCCTAGTGGCCGACCAAACCTCGGTCGCCATTGAAAATAACGAGCTCACTGTCGCCCTGCGCAAAAAAGAGCGCCTAGATCGGGAAATGGAAATTGGCGCAGAAATCCAGCTTCAACTGCTGCCGCGCCAGTGCCCCAGCATCACCGGCATGGACTTAGCCGCCAAATGCAAAACCGCTCAGCGGGTTGGCGGCGACTACTATGACTTCATCCCCACCACCTACGACCAATTGCGCTATCCGGGCTCGGAACTGTCGGCGGAAGCGCCCTGGAGCTTGGCCATTGGCGACGTGATGGGCAAGGGGGTTCCCGCCGGGTTAATCATGACCATGATGCGCGGGATGCTGCGGGCAGAGGTGCTGAACGGCCACTCCCCGGCCCAAATTTTGCAAAACCTGAACTTTGTGATGCACAGCGATTTGGAAAACTCCAACCGCTTTGTCACCCTGTTCTATGCCGAGTATGACCCCACCCGTCGTCTGCTGGCCTACGGCAATGCCGCCCACAATCCACCCTTTTTGTGGAAGGCTTCCACGGGCACCATGACTCGCCTGGATACGGTGGGGATGCTGCTGGGCCTAGACATGACTACCCAGTACTACGAAGACTCCATTGAGCTTCAGCCCGGGGACACCGTCATCTTCTACACCGACGGCTTCACGGAAGCCGCCAATGCACGGGGTGAGCGCTTCGAGGAAGAGAACCTGGAACGGGCCTTGCAATGGGCCTGCCGCAACTTCACTACCGCCGATGAAATCCTGAAGTACACCTTCGACCTGCTGAATCGGTTCATCGGCGGTGATCGCAGTAATGAGGACGACATGACCCTGGTGGTGATGCGGGTGAAGCCCGACGCCGCCTGATGGGGGTTCCCTGGCGGCAGGGGCGCAGTATCGGCCTGCTGAGTCTGGGATTCGGGGTGTGGCTGGGCTGGGGTGCAGCCCCAGGCATCGCCCAGCCCCAGCTAGGGGGGCCGTTTATGGAAGAGCGGCCTTCGGATCCAAGCCCCCAGCGCATCGCCCCCGATCTACGTCGCTACGACGCCCTCCGTCCCTACCATCTGGGCATCCTGTCCCTGCCCCAAACGGGGGTAGATCCCGAGTGGGCGAGGATGCCCATCGCCCTCACGGGGGTGATTGGTCTACCCGCTGGTGATGGCCCGGTGCCCTGGGTCATCCTGCTGCATGGTCGCCACGGGGGCTGTCATTTTAACGTCCCTGGTTCCAGCCAGTGGCCCTGTGACGATCCCCCCTACGACCAAGGCTTGGCCTACCTGGCCCAGGGGTTGGTAGAGGCGGGCTTTGGCGTCATGGTTCCCAACCTCAATGCCGCCTTTTCCGCCACCTATGGGGCTACCCCCGAGCAACGCAACACCCTGGCCGACCAACGCAGTCAGGCGATCATCGATGCCCATCTCTCCCGCCTCGCGGTGGCCCATCGGGGTGAGGATCCGGGCTTTGGGGCGGATCTCACGGCTCAGCTTACAGGCCGTGTGGATTGGGAACGGCTCGGGATGATCGGGCATTCCATGGGGGGCGGGGCCGCCGCGTTGAATGCCCTCACCCGGCAGGAACGCCATCCTCCCGAGCCGATCGCCAACGGGCTTGGCCCCGTGGCCGCCTTGGTGCTGGTGGCCCCCACGCGCAGCGCCCCCCTGGCCCAGTGGTCGGCGGTGTATCACCTGCCCGATGTGCCCACGGCGGTGCTGTTGGGGGGCTGCGATCGCGACATTACCGACTTCAGCAGCCTCTACTACGCCGAAACCGCCGCCCAGGATCCCAACCGCACCACCCCCGTGGCCGTGGTCATGCCCCTGGGGGCCAACCACAATTTTTTTAATGCCGCCGTTCGCGAAGACGACTACTATCGCCGACCCGACCATGCCGCCCTCTGCAATCCCCAACAATCCCGCCAGCGCCTCTCGCGGGTGGCCCAGGAAGTCTGGCTAACCCGCTACAGCCAAGCCTTTTTTACAGCGGCCTTTGCCCCCCCATTCCCTGGGGCCACCGTCGTCGCTCCCCCCACAAACCTAGGCATCTCGGCCCAGCAGCCCGCCCCGGCCCACATCGCCCAAGTTCCCGTCATCACCCACTTAGTTTGGCCCCAGGCCCAGCGCAATGACCTGTTGACGGCCCATCCCCCATCGGCAACCTGGGATCTCACTGTCCGCCCCACCTACACCGCCAGCCCCCAATTGGGCCTGACCCCCTGCCCCGCCTTTGCCCCCTGCGGTAATCTGCCTCGGCCCCAGCCGCCCTTTCCTGATTTACTGCGGATCCGCTGGGATACCCCCACCGAATGGCTGCGGATTCCCCTGCCTCAGGGGGATGGGCAAGCTGCGATCGCCCTGCAACTGCGCCTTGCCGCCGACCCCAGCCCCCCTAGCCCCAGCTTTGCCGTCGTTCTGCGCGACCGCACGGGCCGCGCCGCCCGGGTCGAGATTCCGCCCACCACGCCCGCTCTCTACCGCTTTGAGGCCCCCAACCGCGCCGCCGCGCTACCCACTTATCCCACGGCCATCCGCATTCCGGTGACCCAGTTTCAGGGCGTAGATTTCGCCAACCTAGAGAGCTTGGATCTGGTGTTCGACACCATGCCCCAAGGCACCATCTATCTCGCGTCCGTAGAATGGCTGCGGGCACCGCCCCGCTGATTCCCCTTCTCTATCGGGGGGCTAACGGCTTTACGCCCGCCCGATCTAGGGCATTACAGAGGTTGAGAAGGGTTTGCCCAGTGACCGGATCGACCCAGTGGGGGGCAATTTCCGCCAGGGGCACCAGCACAAAGGCCCGTTCGCGGAAACGGGGGTGCGGCAGTTGCAGGTCGGGTTCGTTGACCACCTGATCGGCGTAGAGAATCAGGTCTAAATCGAGGATGCGCGGCCCCCAGCGCTCCTGGCGGATGCGGCCAAAATCGGCTTCGATGGCCAAGAGTTGGGCCATGAGCCCCTGGGGAGACAGACGGGTTTCCACCAGGGCACAGGCATTGAGATAGTCTGGCTGGGGGGGGCCAACGGGGGCCGTTTGGTAGAGGCTCGACCGCGCCGTGACAACCGTTTCCTCAAGGGTTTCCAGGCGTTGCAGCGCTGCCGCGATGACCTGGCCCGACTCCCCCAGGTTGCTCCCTAGGGCAATGGCGCAGGACTTGGCGGCGAACGCCTGCGATCTAACCTGCGTCCGGCTGGCTAACTCCCCTGGATCCGTCTTTTCCACCGATTCCCTACCCTGGTTGAGAGACTTTTTGGAATACTTTGGGATACTTTTTGGAATACTTTTTGGGATACTTTTGGAGACTGTCGGGCAGACGCTCAAAGCAAGGCTTCCCCAGCGTCCCCGGTCAATGGGCCACCCGCCTTCAAGGCAATAGTCCCGACCTCCTACCCCACCGGATCCCCAGGCCGTTGGCGCTTCAGAATCACCATAGATGGCCCCACCACAGGGTTACGGGCCACCACGGCACCATCGGGATCGCGCAGTTGTAGGGTGGCGAAGGCCAATCCTTGGGCCTGGGCATAGATATCTTGGGCAATGCGATCTTGGGATTCCCGCTCCAGACCATACCAATCGTTACCGACGTTGATCGCAATCACCTGTTGGGGTAAGTTCACCTCCACCGATTGAATCAGACCCACGGCGTAGGATCGGCTAATGGTACTGACCCGATCCTGAATATCCGCAATCAAACGTTGCTCAGGGGACGGTTCTAGCGCCTCGCTAGGGGGTTCGGTGGCAGGGCGGCGACTTCCCTCATAGTCCAATTGGTCGCGGCCTGGGGCAATGACTGGGCCAGGAACGCTCGGATCCTCCACCGCCACCGGCGATGTCGTTCCCCGTCCCCCCAGGGGATTCCACAGCACCAGCCCGAAAATCAACAGCCCCAAGGCCAGGGCTGTCATCAGGTCATCGCTGAGGTTGCGCTGCCAGGGTTGGGGGAGCCAGGATCGCACCTGTCGCAACAGTTTCCGCCAAATTTTGGCCCCCTCCGCGAGCACCACCATGATTTGATCGATCACGCCCAGTTCCTTGGGCTGGTAGGGAACCTCACTGGGCTCCCAGTCGTCGTAGGGGAGCACTGGGCGTCCAGGTTTCTCCGCTTTCTGGTGCGCCCCTGGGCCAGCATCCAGCACGGTGGGATCTGGCTCCTCCCCTTTTTTCACCTCAGATTCAGATACCGCAGATCCAGACACAGCAGATCCAGACACAGCAGCGGGTTCTGCTTCGTCGAGTTCCGTCCACACCTCCGCCGCTGGTGGGGTTGGGGGAGGTAGGTCTGGGTGATCGGCGGCTGGAGGGGATGTTTCTGGAGTTACGCCATCGGGGGTTACACCATCGGAG
>JAYKHF010000007.1:0-19541 GCA_035285305.1 Leptolyngbya sp. | reverse complement strand
TCCGGCCCAATGCCAGCGGGATCTCCCAGGGAAATCGCCAGTCGGGGGCGGTGGGCGGCGTTGGGAGGCATGGGTTCAAAGATTGTAGGCATCGGCGGCGTCACCAAACGGTCTAAAATAGGGGCGGCTTGCGGAATGGTTTGATCCCAGGGTTCTAGGCATGGATCGAATGGAGCGGGTTTTTATCACCCCATTCCTTTCAAATTTGCCTTTAGACCAGGATCGGGATCCATCTATGCAGCCTTGATATATCGATTTATCTGCTGTTGTAAGGAGATCTCTAATGGGCGGCGAAATTTTTAGCACCTCTATTCTCATCTTTACCTTAACCCTGGTGGGGTTGGGGGCGGGCTTCCTGCTGCTGCGGATCCAGGGCGGCGAAGAGTAGATTTCCTGCCGATGACCTACGCGGGGGAATCCATCTGATATTCTTAGAACAAGTTAACTTTTGTATCATTCCCCCATGAAAGTACTCGTTGTTGGCGCGACTGGCACCCTAGGCAGGCAAATCGTTCGCCGTGCGTTGGACGAAGGGCACGAGGTGCGTTGCATGGTCAGGAGCGCCCAGCGGGCAGGCTTTCTGCGGGAATGGGGTGTGGAACTGGTGCGGGGGAATCTCACCCAGCCCGACACCCTGCCCCCGGCCCTAGAGGGCGTCGATGCGGTGATTGATGCCGCCACAGCCCGCCCCTCAGAGTCCGTGCAAACCGTGGACTGGCAGGGCAAAGTCAACCTGATTCAGGCCACCCAGGCCGCCGGGGTGAAGCGGTTTATCTTCATCTCCATCCTTAATTCTGAGAAATTTCCCCACGTTCCTCTGATGAACGTGAAGCGCTGCACCGAGAAATTTCTAGCCGAATCCGGCCTTGAGTACACCATTCTGCAACCCTGCGGCTTCCTCCAGGGCTTAATCGGCCAATACGCCATTCCCATCCTGGAAAAGCAATCCATCTGGGTGATGGGCGAAGCCGCCCCCACCGCCTATATGGACACCCAAGACATCGCGAAGTTTGCGGTCAAAGCCCTCACCACCCCCGAAACCGTGAACCGCACCTTTCCCCTGGCTGGCCCCCGGGCCTGGGGAGCCTACGAAATCATCCGCCTCTGTGAACGCAAGTGCGGCCAAACCTCCAAGGTGTCCCGCATTTCCCTCGACCTGCTGCGGGTCATCCGCAAAATCGCCTACTTCTTCCAGTGGGGCTGGAACTTTGCCGACCGCCTCGCCTTTGTGGAGGTGGTGTCCGGGCCTCAACCCCTGGATGCCCCCATGGAGGAGGTCTACAGCACCTTTGGCATCAACCCAGAGGAGATCAGCACCCTAGAAGACTATATGCAGGAATACTTCAGCCGCATTATGAAAAAGCTGAAGGAACTGGATTACGACCGCGACAAGGCCAGCAAGAAAAAACTCCCCTTCTAGCCCAGGAGGCTTGCCCTTGGCGTACCCTGGGGACTAGGGGTGGATAAGCCTCGCCCCTGATGTCGTTTTGCCGCCTGGGTGTCATGGTTTCTGAATCCGCCTTCCTCACCCAAACTCCGGCCCCGCTCAGTGTGGGCGGCTTGGTGGACTATATCAAAGCCCTGCTAGAGGAGGATCGACACCTGCGCCAGGTGTGGGTAGTCGGGGAGGTCTCCAGCGCCAATAACCATAGCAAAGGGCTATTTTTTAACCTGACCGATTTAGCGGGCAACGCGACGATTAGCTGCGTGGCTTGGCGCAGTCAGTTCCCCAAGCTCAGCGCCCTGCCGAAGGTGGGGGAACAGGTGACAGTGCTGGGTACGGTGAAGGTTTACCCCCAGCGCAGCAGCTACCAAATCACCGTCTGGCAGGTGTTGCCCACGGGAGATGGCCTCAAGGCGCTCCGTCTGCGCCAGTTGAAGCAGCGCCTTGAGGCCGAGGGCCTGTTCGACCCGCAGTATAAGCGACCCCTGCCCGCCCTGCCCCACACCATTGCCGTGGTGTCATCGCCCCAGGCCGCCGCTTGGGGCGATATTCAGCGTTCCCTGCGGCAGCATCATCCCGGCCTGCGGGTGATCTTTTCCCCCGCCATTGTCCAGGGGGAGAGTGCGCCGGATTCCATCGTGGCGGCCTTGGATCGGGTCGCGAGGGACGGGCGGGCGGAGGTGGTAATTTTGGCCCGGGGTGGTGGGGCCAGCGAGGATCTCGATTGCTTTGACGATGAGCGGGTGGTGCGGGCGGTGGCCGACTGTCCCATTCCCGTGGTGACGGGTATTGGCCACCAGCGAGATGAATCCCTCGCCGACCTGGCGGCAGACCTGTGTGCCCACACCCCCACCGCCGCCGCCCTGGCCGCTGTGCCCGCCCTGGCGGATCTAGAGGCCGACCATCACCAGCGCCGGGAACGGGTGCAGGCCTTGGTGCAGGATGCCCTTGCCCTTGCCCAGGCCGACCTTGAGGGCATGGGGCAGCGCCTACAACGGTTGCGGCTGGATCAACGGCTAGACCAACAGCAGGAACGGCTGAGGCAACTCCAGCGCCGCCTCACCTATGCCGTCCAGGGCGAATTGCGCCGCGCCACCGACCGCTGCCAATCCCTCCGCGCCCACCTCCTGACCCTCGACCCCGATGCTGTGGTGCGGCGGGGCTATGCCCTGGTGAAGGATGAGGCTGGTGACTTAGTCACCCAGGCCGACACCCTCGTTCCTGGACAACGGCTTCAGGTGCAACTGGCTCAGGGTGAAGTGACGGTGCAGGTCGTCAAGCCAGGGGAGGACGACGGGGACTTCCCCCGATCCGGCGACTTGGGCTAGTGCAGTGTCAAGACTAAGAATTAGGACTTCGACAGGCTCAGCCCGAACGTGTCGTTTACGGTCGTCCTGAGCGGTGAGCCGGTCGAACCGTCGAAGGGCTTTGAGGATATCTGCAACCCTAAAATTTAACCCTGACAAACCCCTAACCCTTCACAATCGCCCCAAAGTTAGCCAGCACCAGGGCGTGGTTCCGTAATAAGCCCAGCAGATTGAGGCGGTTTTGGCGGATGTCGGGGTTTTCATCCATGACGAGGACGCTGTCGGGGCCATCGAAGAAACCGCTGACTACAGGGGCCGATTGCTGCAAGCCCGCGAGCAACTGCTGATAGTCGCGGCTGGCCTGGGCGGCTTGGGTTTGGGGCAGCAGGGTTTCTAGGGTATCCAAAAACGCTTGCTCGGCGGGGGATTGGAACTGTTTCGCGTCCACCAAGCCAGCCGGGTCGAGGACGGTGGTGGCTAGATCGCCCTGGGCGGCAAGGCGGGTGGCGCGAGTCACGGTCTCATAGATGGTGGCAAGGCGGCCATCCTGGCGGATCTCCTGGAGGAACAGCGCCCGGTTTTTGGCATCGAGCAAATCCACCAAGGCGCGGTCGGCGTAGGTGGGATTGTCTGCGCCGAGGACGGCGTTCACGAGGTCGTAGTCAAGGCCCAATTCGTCCTGCATGAGGGTTTGCACCCGCTGTAGGAAAAAGTCCCGCAGTTGACCCAGCAGCGGTTCGGCGTCGGTAATGGGAATATCTGGATTGGCAACGGCATCGGTGACGACCGCCTGAAGCAGGGCCAGCAGGTTGAGGGGCAACTCCGCCGCCCAAACGATATTCACCACGGCATTGGCGGCGCGACGCAGGGCAAAGGGGTCTGACGAACCGCTGGGCTTTTCGCCAAGGCTAAAGATGCTGACCAGGGTATCCAGGCGATCCGCCAGACCCACGGCTTGGCCCACCAGGGTTTGGGGCAGTTGGTCGTGGGCACCCCGGGGCAGATAATGCTCAAAAATGGCGGTGGCCACGGCGTCGGGTTCGCCGCTGTGGCGGGCGTAGGTTTGGCCCATGACGCCCTGGAGTTCGGGAAATTCCCCCACCATTTGGGAGACCAGATCTGCCTTGCACAGGTGGGCGGCCCGTTGGATCTGTTGGCGGGGATTGGCCTCCACCCCAAGCTGGTCGGCAATGCGGGCGGCGATGGCTTCGATGCGCTGCACCTTGGCGGCCATGGAACCCAGCCGTTCCTCAAAGGTGACGGTTGCCAGCTTGGTGACAAAGTCCTCCAGGGGAACGGCCCGGTCGGCATCGAAGAAAAACTTGCCGTCGGACAGGCGGGCGCGGATCACCCTGGCGTTGCCCTCGGCGATGATGGCGGCTTTGGCCGGATCGCCGTTGGAAATGGTGATGAAGTAGGGCATCAACTCGGCGGACTGGGCCGACTTGCGCACCGGGAAATAGCGCTGGTGGCTCTCCATTTCCATGGTGGCAACTTCTGGCGGCAGTGCCAAAAATTCCGCGTCAAACTGGCCGACAACGGCGGTGGGCCACTCCACCAGGTTGGTGACTTCATCCAATAGGGATTCAGAAATCACAGGCACGCCGCCGAGTTCCTTAGCCGCTTTCTCGACCTGCTTTTGAATCAGCAAACGACGGGCGGCGGGGTCAATTTCCACAAAGGCGTGGCGCAGGGTTTCCCCATAGTCTTGGGCCTGCTTTAGGGGCAGGGGTTCCGGGGCCAAAACTCGGTGGCCTTGGGAATGGCGATCGCTCTGGCAGGTGATCGAGCCATTTTCTAGGGTGAGGGGCAGCACGGCGCTATCCAGCAGCGCTACCAGCCAACGGATGGGCCGAGGAAAGCGCAGGTCGCCATCGCCCCAGCGCATGAAGCGCTTGCCCTCTAGGTTCAAAATCCAGCCGGGGATCAGTTCCGTCAGCACCTCGGAAGCTTGGCGTCCGGCAATGGCCTGGGTGACAAAGACAAAGGCTCCCTTGTCGGTGTCGCGCACTTCCAACGCGTCCAGCGACACCCCACGGGATCGGGCAAAGCCTTCTGCCGCCTTGGTGGGCTGACCATCCTTAAACGCCGCCTGGGCCGGGGGGCCTTTCACCTCTTCGGTGCGGTCGGGCTGGCGGTCGGGCAACCCCTTTAGCACCATGGCCAACCGCCGAGGCGTGCCGTAAAACCGCACCAGTTCCGGGGCGAGGGCCTGTTCCTCTAGATCCGCCACCACCCGTTGCTGCCACTGGGCCAGGGCATCGCTTACAAAACTGGCGGGCAATTCTTCGGTGCCCACTTCCAGCAAAAATGTCGCCATAGGAAAAGAAAAAATAAACCGTGGATCGCCGTGCTGTGCCGAGGGACGTGGTGCCCCGCTAGGCCGTGATTTTACAGCTTTACCAGTTTACCAAGACTCGTCGCCGTGCTTGGTGGGTTTGGGAAGGGGGAGTCGGGAGTCGGGGGTTGGGAGTCGGGAGTTGGGAGTCGGGAGTCGGGAGAATTTGTAACGATTGTTGTAAGGCTAGGGCATGGGCAGGGGATGAGGGGCACTTTGTAGGAAGTGCTGGGCAACGGGATCGTGCAGAAGCCCAGCGCCAAACCCTGCACTGCGAGGCACCATTGCCATGACGTTTGCCCAAAACTCAGATCAGGACGACATTCGCAAAGATGCGCTGCTGGCCCTGACCAGCGAATTTGTACGCCAGGGGCATCCGATTCAGTACGCCAAACACATGGCTACCGCCACGATTTTCCAGGCGGACTTGGATTTGCGAAATGCGCAGTTTACAAGGCTGCTGGCCTGGTTGAAGGAAAATCATAGCGATATTTATCCCCAAGCCCTCGCGATCGCTGAGGGTGTTCGGCAAGAATTTGAACGTCGCGTCACCGACGATTTTTAGGACAATTTTTAGAACGGTTGTTAGGACAATTCTTAGAACAATTTCTAGGCCATATCCAACCCAGACGTTATCCATCGTTCGGTGACGGACAGGGAGAACATTACTTCGCCCAAAGGGCCAAACCGCCGCCTCGGCCACGGGCGGCTAGGTATTGATCGGTGGCGGCAAAGAAGGCGAAAAAGGGGAGTTTGGCGATGGGGGTTTGGGCAAAGTTCTCAGTGCCCACTTGGCCTTTGATGGGCAGCTTGAGTAGGCAGAATCTGCCTAGGAATAGTTGAACCTGGACAAAATCAAAGGCCAACAAATTTTGTTTTGTGAAAAACTTGGCTGGGCCGCTAAATCGCAGGGCCAGGGGGCCAAATTGAAGCTGATTTTCGATGCTGAGGGCATCCGATTGGAGGGCCTGGGGCTGGGCTTCCTCTGGCTCCGGCAGGGCTGAAGGTGGGGGGGCGGGCATCGGGCCATCGGACGCTATCTCGGCAGGCGGGGTCGCACGGCTAAAGGTGATGGTGCCGGGGAAAAGCCTCGGCCAGTAGAAGCCCTTGCCCACCGGTTCCTTGGCTTTGTAGGCGGGCTTATTGGGGGCCGTGAACCGCAAACGCCATTGCCCCAACAGGGCGTCGATCGGTAGGGCGGGGCGGGGGTGCTTGGCGGCTCGTTCGGAATCTAGTAGGGCCTGTACTACCTGGGGAGAGGGCGGGCACTGGCCACGGCAATCCGCGACCTGAGCCAGGATATTGGGGGTATCGATCAGAGGGGATGACGGGGTAAGCATCGGATTCAGACACCTCGTCTTTGGAGAGCAGATCTCTGTGGAACAGGGCCGTGGGAGGGGCTGAGCCCCGATCTGAGTATAGGGCGATTGTCCCGATTGTCCAGGTTAGCCAGCCATGACCGGGATGTGGCGAAAGGGCTGAAGGGCCAGGAACCTTCGGATCGATCAGGGGCAGATTCCAGCACCGGGCTGACTGACAAAAGATTCTGTGTCGGGCGCGATTCTGTGTCGGGCGCGGAAACCGCGCCCCTACGGTATTGCTTCCATGTAGGGGTCGGGTCTCCTAACCCTTTAACGGATATGGGTTCTAGCCAGTTTTGTTAGTCAACGAGATCCAGTGCTTTACCGCTCCCCGATCCAAACCCCGATCCAAACCTTGGATCGCCAAACCTTGGATCAAGGGGCTTGCTTTTTATCAATTTATCGCTTAATAGTTACCTAAAGTTGATTGACGCCGAGGATGCGCATACCCTCCTCCAGTCAGTCCCATTCCGTGGTTATACAGGGCACACTCACCGGTGCCCTTTTTTCTAGCCTTGCTCCGTCCCATCGTTCCCATTCGGTCTTTGAGGTTGCCATTGCGTATGACTGTTCTATCTCCGCTCACCCTTGGCATTCACACGGTGCCCTACCCGATCATCCAAGGCGGCATGGGCATTCGTATTTCCGGGGCTAATCTAGCTGCGGCGGTCGCCAATGCTGGCGGCGTCGGCATTATTTCAGCGGTGGGCCTGGGGATGAGTTCCCCCTACTTTGACATGGACGAAAAAAGTCCTAAAAAGCGCCAAGAGCAGTTTTTTGAGGCCAATCGTCTGGCCCTGATTGATGAATTGCAAAAGGCCCGTACCCTCAGCCCCCAGGGCGTGATCGGCGTTAACATCATGGTGGCAGCACGAGACTACGAAACCCTAGCCACGACCGCCGCCGATCATGGGGCCAACCTGATTATCTCGGGGGCTGGCCTACCCCTCGGTCTGCCCGGTCTGACCGCCCATCGGCCAGACGTGGCCCTGGTGCCGATTATCTCCAGCGTGCGGGCCGCGCAGGTGGTATGCAAAAAGTGGCAGCGTAATTTTAACCGCCTGCCCGATGCCTTTGTGGTAGAAAATCCCCAGTCTGCCGGGGGCCACCTAGGGGCCAAGCCCGAGGAATTGGGCGACCCCGCCATTGGCCCCGAAGCGGTGATTCCCGCGTTGGTCAAGTACCTAGCCGATACCTACAACTCCCCCATTCCCGTGATTGCTGCCGGGGGCATCTACAGCCACGACACCCTGGTTCAGGCCCTTGCCCTCGGAGCCAGCGGCGTACAAATTGGCACCCGGTTCATCGCTACTGAGGAATGCGATGCCGACCCCCGCTACAAGGAATTTCACCTCAAGGCCGATCCCGCCGATGTCGTTCTGGTGCCTAGCCCCGTTGGTTTGCCGGGGCGTGCCCTCCGTACCCCCTTTGCCGATCGGATCATCGCTGGGGAACGGCCTGGGGACCAACATCCGTGCTTCGCCAACTGTCTCCAGGTGTGCAAATTTCGCGATAAACGGGAAACCTACTGCATTCTCCGTGCCCTAGATCGCGCCTGTCGGGGCGATGTGGAGAACGGTCTCGTGTTTTCCGGTAGCCACGTCGGCCAGGGGGATCGGATCATGCCCGTCGCCGACATCATGCGGGAATTGGTGGTTGGGTAAGGAGATGGATGGGATCTTGGCAAAGCAGGTACCCTAGAGGTAGTTCACTGCCGAACCGCCGTCCATCAACCGTGGGGGAGTCTATGACGCGGGATCGAAACATTTGGCTGGGCCTATCTACCCTAGCGCTGGCTGGGGCTGGGCTAGGGTGGTCTCCGGCGCTGGCGACCCTGCCTAGGACAACCTTACAATGGCAGATCAAAACGGCAATTTGCCTCAGCGATTGGGCCACCGCCATTGACCACACCAGCGCCCTCATGGCTCTGCCCGATCTGTCGGCCCAGGAACGGCAGGATTGGTTGAACTTTCGTCGTCGTCTCCAACGCTACCAGCAAGAAAATCTCGATACTCAAGGGATTCCAGGCTGCGCAGCGCACCTCGCCCAGTATCTTGATCCTGTTCCCACCCCCAGCCAGCCCCTTCAGATCGACCGCGCCCTCGATCGGCAAGCGGGTATCCCAGACCTCACCCCCGACCCGCTGGCTCGCCAGATCAACGCCACCTACCGGGCTGGACTGCTGGATCCCCAACCCACCAACATTCCCGAATTATCCCCCGCCTTGCTGCTGGGCACATCCCACGGCACCGCCGTCACGGCTGGATCGGTGAGTGCTGGGGTGGAGGTGTTTAGCCTAGTGGGTGGCCAAGGGGATCGGGTGACGGCGGCGGTGACGGTCACTCGGATCCTGCCGGGGCTGTACGACACCAACGATGACTCCCAGCTTTATCTATTCAACAGCCAGGGCTACCTGATCGCCAGCAACGACAACTTCGACGGTCTGCAATCTCGCCTGAACGATGTACCCTTACCCAGCACTGGCCTCTACTACCTAGCCGTTACGACCAACGACCACCATCCCAGCCTCAGCCCTAGCGGCCAACTGATCGGCTGGATCGGCGAGGGCGGCAGCTTCATTGAATACACCCTCACCATTACCGGGTTAACGCCCTCCAGCCAGTTGGCCCTGCCCAGGGCGGCGGGGCATTAGGGCTGATCACGGATGTCTGGGGCAATCCGAGGCCTCGTAGGAACACCAGTCACTCCAGCCGCCGACATAGAGTTTGGCGAGGGGCAATCCAGCCACGGCTTGGGACAGGAGGTTGACGCAGGCCGTGACCCCCGAACCACAGTAGACGATCAGGTCTTGGGTTTCCTGGAAGCTGGCCCAGCGTTGGGCTTGGTCGGCCCTGGGCAGGAGGAAACCGGTGTCGGTGGAGGCCGTTTGCCAACACTGGTTACTCGCTCCAGGAATATGCCCTGCCACGGGATCGATGGGTTCCACGTCGCCTCGATAGCGGGCGGGTTCGCGGGAGTCAATCAGCCGCACTCCGGATTCCTGCTGGTGGCGACGAACATCCTCGACACTGACCACCCAGTGAGGCTGGGGCTGGGGAATAAAGTGACCGGCCCCGGCTTCAGGGGTGGTGGTGCTGATGGCGTGGCCGCTCCGGTGCCAAGCCCCCCAGCCGCCATCGAGAACGGCAACCGCCCCATGCCCCAGATATTGCAACATCCACCATAACCGAGCGGCAAAGGCAAATCGGGAATCGTCGTACACCACCACCTGGGTCGGGCCATGGGGCGATGTGGAGGACACCCCGATCTGTTCTAGGCGCTGGCAGAAGGTGTCCCAGTCGGGCAAGGGATGACGACCGCCGTGGGGTTGCACCGGGCTGGAGAGATCCTGGTTGAGGTCGAGGTAGTGGGCACCGGGGATATGGCCTTCGGCGTACTGGCGTTGGCCGATCTGGGGATCGGCGAGGGAGAAGCGGCAGTCTACAATCACCACCTGGGGATCGGTCAAGTGGGCGGCTAGCCAATCCACTGAAACCACCGGGGGAAAGGCGGTTGCCTGGATTGTCGTCGCTGGGTTAGAGGGCGTCATGGCCTAGACCTGCCCCCCCGGACACACGGTAGACCAATTGTCTAGATTATCCCGGGAGGCAATCATGCCCGCTAGCTCGCCCCGATAGGCCACCAGTCGGGCACGGTCGGGGGAGTTGGGGGGCACCAGTTCCACCAATCGTTCTACAGAGGCCGCTGCACAGGCCCAATCGCTAGCGGCTACCGCCTCCGCCACGGTGGTCTCAAGGCGGCTAATCTCGGCCCGCTTCGCAACCTCGGCCCGTTCTCGGGCAATGTAGGTTTCCATGTTTTGAATGGCAGCGGTGGCGTAGCGATCGCCGGGGCGCGCCGCTAGGGCACGGCGAAAGTTGATCAGGGCCGTGTGATAGTCCCCTTCCTCTGCTGCGGCATAGCCCACGATCATGGCCGTTCTGTAGCGTTGGGCCGCCGTTGAGGCGTTGTCCTTGGCTTTCACCCCGGCGATTTGCCCTGGGGCCACCGATGGCTCAGCGGCGATAGGGGCCGCCTGGGCCAGCCCCACCGCTATCCAGCCACCGCATCCCCACAAAAGTCCCATTCCCCCCAGGAGGATACGCCCTAAGCGACCGATCCGTTGCGGCCCTAGCGGTGCCCTCAGGGGTTGGAATTGTTGGAGCCTAGTCATAAGCCACCGTCCTGGCTGAACGCCCTTATCCATGCTTCAATTTGCCCTGGGTCTGTTCCCACGACCGTCTAGGGTAGCGAATTTTTCCCGTTGTGATGCAATGGACTGGCGGCAATGGGGTCTGTTTCAGGTTGGTATCATGGTGCAACGGCTTGTATCGTTTTTGCATCAAATTTGCATCAAAAGGCCACTAGATGGGCATGGTATGGATAACGCTACGGCCTAACTCGTAGATCACCCCGTCGTTCCCCTAATTTGCACCCATGGACGCCTCCTCTTCCCAACCCTTCCCCCCTGATTCCACCTCCCCCCCGCCAGATGGTTCGCTCACCGATCTGGTGAATCAAGTGCTGGAGGATCGGCATATCACCCAAGCCCAGTACCAAAACCTTTCGGCTATGGTGCTCGCGGATGGCACCGTGGATGAGGCGGAGCGCCGACAAATCAATCGTCTGTTTGATGCCATTCAAAAGGGCCGCGTCACCATTCGCTAGGCATCCTGATGGACTAGTGCGGTGTCAAGCGCCACGGGGCTGGGCCTCGGCAGTCGCCGCTTCAGCCAAAACGCCCACGCGATTGATGCGCGTAGGCGTTCGGTACCGATGAATGAGGTGACCCCCCGCAACGCAGGGCAATCTAGCTCATGGCGGTGCTACTGCGGTCATAGGCGGCAAAATCATGGGGCGTTTTGCCTTGGATATGGCTTTCGTAGCCCATGGCTTCCTCCACGGGCAAGCCCACTTCGGCGGCAAGGCGCACCATCATGCCCTGTTCCCGCCTACGGCTGCGCTGATGGCGACGGATAAACAGGTTGCGAGCCAGTTCGGGAATGTTGCGTACGCCAGTCTCCGCCGCAGGGGCGGCAACGGGCGCAGGCGTGACCGGTTCAACCTTGGCCACGGTGGCAGTGGAGCCCCTGTGGTAGGGCACACCGCGCCAGGTCAGATCAGCGGCGGGCTGATCCGGAAGATCGGCCACGGCACGGAACGCCACGGGAGCCCCGCGATAGGTTCCGGTCTCAAAGGTATCGCCCATTTTGGGCATCGGGTTGGGCGTATAGTCGTAGCTGACGCCGCGATAGGTCAATTTCATAATGTCGCCTCCTGGAAGCGAGTGGCATTTTAGAGGCGCGTTCCTTCGGGAATGTCCCTACTTCCGTCCCTTGGCTAGCTCAAGGGCGTAAACCATGTCACCCTTGGGCAGAAGAGATGAACGTTTTTGTTCGTGTCTGTATCATAGAATACGGTTTTTGAGATTTTTGATTTGTTGATAATTCTACACAGCCCAATGCTTGGATCCAGATTGCTGGGCCGTGGTGGAAATTGGTCATCGTGACGTGATCGGCGATGGCCCTCGGCACCCCAGTCATCCCCCATCGGCCTCTTCTGCAAGGCAAAAACCTGCCATTCTACATGGGATGGCCTGAACCTTGCCGCCTGCCCGGGAATTTATGCAAAAATAAGGCTATATTCCAAGCCCCTCGCTATCCTGATACTCAGTTTGGGGCCGTGGCTGAGGTCGAAGGCCCTGGCAGCTCGTTAGATCCTAGGTCACTGAAATCATGGCGCGAGATACCGGGAAGCATTCCCCCCCTAGCCCTGAAGCGCTGTTCTCTGCGACTCAAGCGCCGGTGCCCAGTTCGCCCCGGTTTTGGGTGCGGCTGCTGGCCAGTCGTCCGTTGACGGTGCTGGGAAGTTTGTGGCTGGTCATCATTTGCGTGGGGGCCGTGGCCATACAGCGCCTTGTTTTTAATACCCCTGACCAATCTACCGCCGAGGCTCCATCCCAGGTACAGGCCGCTCGTCTGGCCACGGGTACTCCGCCGGAGGACATCCCCCTGGGGGAGGCCGAGCCTGACCGCACCACGGCACACCCTCGCCAAAAGGCCAACATGATCCTGTGGGGGTTCAGCGGTCTGGCGCTCTGTGCCCTGGGCAGTTGGGCGATTACCCTTCAAACAAAGGCGACGGGTCGTCGTCGGCCCAAACGTCGGGTGCGTCGTCGGGTGCCGTCTAAGGCTAAGGCCCCCAGCGGGCCAAGGCGGTTGCAGCCCTATTCCCCCGAACGGGATGCCGTGATTGTTCAGGGTGCCCGAGCGGTGGTGGATACCCTGCCGTTGACCTTGACCGAGACTGATGCTAGGGACGCCCTGGATGATATAGATGCCCTGGCGCTTAATCTGTTCGATGACGACCCGCTGCCTACGGGGCAGACTCGCGCCCCCCGGCCCTCCGTGCCCCGCCCCCAGACGGCCCCCCAGCCTCCGGCCCAGGGCACCCAGGTCGCCGAAACCGCCCCCCACCAGCCCGAGGTGCTGGCCGATGGGGAGACCCATCCCCTGGATTGGGAGGAAGACAGCCTTGCCCATACCCTAGATTTGCGCCAGCGACGTTCCCTGTCTTCGCTCATGTAGCACGCCCCGATCGCATCCCCCCGGCATCCGCCTGAATCCCTCTGAATCCCTCTGAATCCCTCTGAGGTCGTTCTTGGGGTGGGTTCAGTCTGCCGTTATCATGATCGCTGGTAGGGCAGGATGCACGAGACCTTGAGCGATCTTCCGATTATTTTCCACCCCGACTATGTGGCCCCGCTGCCGGAGGGGCATCGGTTTCCCATGCCCAAGTTTGCCCTGCTGAAGGATCGACTGCTGAAGGATGGGGTGATCACCGCCGACCAGATTTATCAGCCCGGAGCCCCCAGCCCCGAATGGCTGGAACTGGTGCATCGGCCCGCCTATGTGCAGGCCTACCGCCAGGGCACCCTAGACCCAAAATTGCAGCGGCGCATTGGCCTGCCCTGGAGTGCGGCCCTGGTGAAGCGCACCTGCACGGCGGTGGGGGGCACCATTCTCACCGCCAAACTGGCCCTCAGCCGGGGGCTAGCCTGCAACACCGCTGGCGGCACCCACCATGCCTTTCCCGACTATGGGGCAGGCTTTTGCATTTTCAACGACATCGCCATTGCCACCCGGGTCTTGCAACAGCAGGGCCAGGTGCAGCGGGTGCTGGTGCTAGATTTGGACGTGCATCAAGGGGACGGCACCGCCTGGATTTTTCGGGACGACCCCAGCGTGTTCACCTTTTCCATGCACTGCGAGGCCAACTTTCCGGCCCGCAAGCAAACCAGCGATTTAGACCTGCCCCTGCCCGTGGGTATGGAGGACGACGCCTATCTCCACACCCTGGCCCAGTCTGTGCCGGAGGTACTCAGCCAGGTGCGGCCCGACCTGGTGATCTACGACGCCGGGGCCGATCCCCACCGCGAGGATCGCCTGGGCAAGTTGGCCCTCAGCAACACGGGCCTCTACCAGCGCGATCACTGGGTGCTAGAAACCTGCATTGCGGCGGGCTATCCCGTGGCCTGCGTCATTGGCGGCGGCTATGGCGACTCCATGGACGACCTAATCTACCGCCATTCCCTCCTGCACCGGGCCGCTGTTGAGGTGTTTCGTCGCCATCACTTGTAAGGAAAAGTCAGCAGGGATAAGATGCCGTGCCGCCCTCATCCCCCAGCCCCTTCTCCCAAACATGGGAGAAGGGGAGCCGGAAATGGTCAAAGCCCCTCTCCCAATTTGGGAGAGGGGTTTGGGGTGAGGGCCAGATCGGGGCGATGGGAGTGCGTTAGTAACGGGCAGCGGTTAGCCCAGGGGTTCGGTGAGGCGGTTGAGGTAGCGCTCGATCAGCAGGATAGCCACGATGTCGTCGATGGGGCGGGGGATGGTGCGGAAGGATTGGGGCAGCAGTTTGCCAAGGCCAGATGGGGGGTGCATTTGCCAGTAGCGATCGCGGGCTTCCAGGGAGGTGTAGCGCTCGTCTACCACCATGATGCGGGGTGGGTCGCTCAGTTGGGAGAGGTTCTCCTTCCACTGTTTAGAACCCGTTTGGTCGCCGAGAACAATGGTGGAAATGGGAAACTGCTGCCGCAGTTGCTCGATGGTGGTCATCACCTCCTCCACCGCCACAACCGCCTGATAGCGCAGAATGCGATCTACCCCCATGATGGCGAGGCCGCACTTTTGCCGTCCCGGATCGAAGCCCAGAATCACGGGCTGGGACAGATCGCTAGGCAATAGATCGCTAGGCATTGGACAACCGGGCCACGGCTTGGCCCGCAAGGCGTTGATGGGTGTCGGCCAGCAGGGCAGGGATTTCCTGGGCATAGGGGCTGTGGCGCAGACAATCGGCGAGGTCAAGATCCTGAACCGTTTCGGCCTTTTGGCCGGGGAACCAGTGGCCCCCGTTGCCCAGCAGATTGTAGCGGGCCTTGGCGAACTCCTCCATGTCGTAGGCGAGGAGCAAGTTGCGCAGCCACAGAATCAGCGGGATGTTCACCTGGCCGGGGGTGTCCTCCGGGGCGGGGAGGCCATCGCGCCAGTGGTTCAGCCAGGTTTCCCCGAGCACCGACCGGGCTTGGGCTTCCAATCGGGCAATGATGGGGGCGAGGTGAGTTTCGGCCTCCGCCAGCAGGGGCAGGGTGTGGAGGTGTTCGTCAAAATCCGTGGGACGGGCGGCACCGATGCTGAGGGTGTGTACCTGGGGGCGGCTGAGGCAGAACAGGTTGTTGAACACCATGGGGCTGAGGGGGGCACAGAGATCGGCCAGGGTGGGGGATGGGTTATACAGATGGCCGCCCTTATCCGAGGGGCTGATGATGAACAGGCCCATATCATGGCGCTGGGCCGCTTCGATGGCGGGCCAGTTGTCTTGGTTGATGTAGTACCAGTGCAGGTTCACATAGTCAAACTGGTCGGACTCAATCGCTTGCAGAATCACCTCCGTGGGGGCGTGGGTGGAAAAACCAATGAACCGCACCCGACCCTGGCGCTGAAAGTCCTGGGCCACCTCTAAGCAACCCCCCGGTCGCAGCGTCCAGTCCAGCAGGTCAACGGTGTTGATGCCGTGGATGCCCAGCAGGTCAACGGTGTCTAGCTGGAGATTGTCTAAGGACTGGCTGAGGGTGCGCCGAAACGCCTCCGGGTCTTCCGTGGGAGACACCTTGGTTTGCACAATCAGGCCATCCCGGGGCAGGGTGGGCAAAATTTGGCCCAGTTGTATTTCCGAGGTGCCGTAGCCCCGTGCCGTCTCGATGTGGTTGATGCCCAGTTCCAGGGCGCGGCGAATGGTGGCCTCCAGGTTGCTCTGGTTGACGGTGGGAATATCGGCTAGGGGCACATCTTTCCAGGAATGCTGATAGCGCATACCGCCGCAGGAAAACACAGGCATGGACAGATTGGTACGACCAAACCGACGGTACTGCATGGGCGAAGGTTCTGAAAGGGTGACAAAAGCTACCCCCCACGGTAATCAATGCCCCGCCCGTTGTAAAGGTTGAGCTAGGGCGGCGGGGCTAAGGCGAACGGTGAAGAATGTAAACGGGGGCGTTATAGTAATCAAGGGTTTTTGCCCATCGGCATCGCCCATTTATTGAGCTTCAGTAGATCAAAAACTTGCTCTATCGCGCTGTTCTGGCCCTCACCCTAAATCCCTCTCCCAATGTGGGAGAGGGACTTTGAAGCGCTTCCGGCTCCCTTCTCCCTCCTGGGAGAGGGGCTGGGGGTGAGGGCTGAAGGGACGTTGCGATCTACTGAGCTTTTGTCATCTTGTCATCTATAGAGTGATTGGTTCATGGAGTTCCACGCCTCAGCCCAAACCTGCCTCACTTGGTCAGGGGATTGCCTCGTTCTCGGTCTCACAGAAGCCTCTCTGCCCCTCACTGGGCCATTGGCCGACTTGAATACCCAGGTGTCGGGCCTGCTCCAGGAATTGATTGACGAAGCGGAATTTACCGGAAAAGACGGATCCACGGCGGTGATCCGGGTGGGGGGCACCGTGAGAAAACTGGGCCTTGTGGGCCTGGGTGCCGCCGATAGCCTGAGTTTGGAGGGGATTCGTCGGGCTGCCGCCGCCGCCGCTCGCATGGCCAAGAAGGAAAAATGCGCCACCCTGGGTCTCAGCCTGCCGATTTATCAAAATCATCCGGCTCAAACCGTCCAGGCTGCCGTGGAAGGGGCCACCCTCGCCCTGCACCAAGACAAGCGCTTTAAGTCCGAAGACAAGGACAACGGTAAGGTGTCCCTGGGGCAGATTCACCTGCTAGATTTGGCCGGACAGGAGGCCAGTCTGGCCACGGCCCAGGCGGTGTGTGAGGGGGTGATTTTGGCGCGGGAACTCACCTCAGCCCCGGCCAACGTGGTGACTCCGGCGGTGCTGGCCGAAACCGCCCAGGAAATCGCCGCCGCCCACGGTCTCGACTGCGAAATCCTAGAGCGCGACCAGTGCGAAGCCCTGGGTATGGGGGCCTACCTGGGGGTTGCCCTGGCCTCCGATCTGCCGCCCAAGTTCATCCACCTCACCTATCGTCCGGCGGGCACCCCCAGCCGCAAGCTGGCCATTGTGGGCAAGGGGCTCACCTTTGACAGCGGCGGGCTCAACATCAAGGGCGCGGGTAGCGGCATCGAAATGATGAAAATTGACATGGGTGGAGCCGCCGCTGTGCTCGGAGCGGCCAAGGCCATTGGCCAACTGAAGCCCAGCGTCGAGGTGCATTTCATCAGCGCCGCCGTGGAGAACATGATCAGCGGTAACGCCCTGCGACCGGGCGACATCCTCACCGCCTCCAACGGCAAAACCATCGAGGTGAACAACACCGACGCCGAGGGTCGCCTCACCCTGGCCGATGCCCTGGTGTTTGCCGAAAAGCTGGACGTAGACGCCATTGTGGACTTGGCCACCCTCACCGGAGCCTGCATTGTGGCCCTCGGCGATGACATTGCTGGACTGTTCACCGAAGATGACGACCTGGCCAACGCCCTAGCCAACGCCGCCGCCGCCGCCGGAGAAAAGTTCTGGCGCTTGCCCATGGAAGCCAAGTACTTCGATGGCCTGAAATCCATCGTGGCCGACATGAAAAACACCGGCCCCCGCCCCGGTGGCTCCATCACCGCCGCCCTGTTCCTGAAGCAGTTTGTGGAAAAAACCCCCTGGGTACACCTGGATGTGGCTGGCCCCGTGTGGACGGAAAAGGAAAGCGGCTACAACAATCCGGGCGGCACGGGCTTCGGCGTCCGCACCCTAGTGGAGTGGGTGAAGGCCCAGGGCTAGGGCCTCCCCCCGGCCACCATCTCGACCCCAAAGACCTCGCTGAAGGCCTGGATTACCAGGGGCACCACCGCCGCGACGGTGATGCCCGGTCGCCATTGGGCCACGCTGCCCACGGCCTTGTCGGCAATGCCGCAGGGTACGATGGCCCCAAAGCCGGATAGGTCGGGGCACACATTCAGGGCAAAGCCGTGCATGGTAATCCATCGGCTTACCTTGATGCCGATGGCGGCAAGTTTGGTGTCGCCCACCCACACCCCCGTGAGACCCGGTTGGCGGGTGCCGGGAATCTCCAGGGCGGCTAGGGTTTGGATCACCACTTCCTCCAACTGCCGCAAATACCAGTGCAGATCGGTCTGGTGGCGCTTGAGATCGAGGATGGGGTAACCCACCAGTTGCCCCGGGCAGTGGTGGGTCACTTCGCCGCCGCGCTCAATGCGAAAGAGGGGGTGGGGAGGATTACTCTCTAAAAATTTAAGATTTTCCGTGGTGGAACCCTGGCCTAGGGTATAAACCGGAGGGTGTTCCACCAGCAGCAGACGGTCGGGCTGGGGGGATTCTCGATGACCCGAAACCCAGGCCCTTTGTAGGTTCCAGGCTGCTTCGTAGGGCATTAGCCCCACATCATAGACCTCGCATCGGCGCTGGCAAAGATGCTGATCATGTCTCATCCTGTCAACCGTATAAGAACTGGAAAATGTCATGGACTGTGGAAAACCAAGCCTAGGGGAATCAAGATTTATCAACCCATGCAAAGGATTCTAACGGACGGTGTTGTGCAGAATACAAGGTGCTAGGGTTGATGTCATAAGCCGACGTTTCAAGGAGTCCGCTTTATTATGAAACTGGTTATCCATGGCAGAAATATCGAGATTACCGATGCAATTCGCGACTATGTGGAGCAGAAGATCCTCAAGGCGGTCAGCCACTTCAATCACCTGACCAACGAGGTTGACGTTCACCTATCGGTGGCGCGGAACCCTCGGATTAGCTCCAAGCAGTCGGCAGAGGTAACGCTCTATGTCGATGGAGCCATTGTGCGGGCTGAGGAAAGCAGCGAAAACCTGTACGCCAGTATCGATCTCGTTGCCGATAAAATTAGCCGCCAACTCCGCAAGTTCAAAGAAAAGCGCAACGACCGCAGGCATGGCAACCTAGGCAAAACCACGGAAGCCTACCTCAACGAAGCGCCCGTTACTAACGTCACGGAGGTGCTAAGCAACGCCGAACCTCAACTCCCCGAAGAGGTGATCCGGGCCAAATACTTCGCGATGCCGCCCATGACGGTCTCCGAAGCCCTAGAGCAACTGACCCTAATCGACCACGATTTCTATATGTTCCTGAACGCAGAAACCAACGAAATCAACGTGGTCTACGAACGCAACCACGGCGGCTATGGCCTGATCCAACCGCGCCAGCCCAATGGCAACGAAGCCGCCGCCAAGGAACTCTCGGCCACGGTTGCCTAAGTCAAGTTCAAACGACGACACATCGCTCCTAAAACCCTAGGATGGGCACCGCCCACCCTCCCTCCCTAACCCCCCTTGAACCCCTGATATTCTGTGACCACCACAGCAACTTAGGGGTTCTTGTATTACAGAAAATCCTAAATTCAAGCCCCACCATAAAGAAGAATTACAATCCCCTCCCACCCTGCGAGAGATTGGGAATATCCTGAAGCATCTGGGCATATTAAGAAAGCGGCACAAGCCGCTAAATAGGTAGGTCTTTCCTCAGGTCTTCAGTCATATACCCAGGTCTATAAGGAGCCCCACAATGTTAGCCAGCGATAATTACGCCAAGATCGTGATTGGTGATGA
>JAYKHF010000006.1:0-15471 GCA_035285305.1 Leptolyngbya sp. | reverse complement strand
CAGATAACTTCCAATCAATACAGCCAATTCAAATTTGGAGTGCAGCCGCACTGGCTGACTGACAAAAGATTCTACGTCGGGCGCGAAAACCGCGCCCCTACGTCATGGAGGGCTGTAGGGGTCAGGTTCCCTGACCCTTTGAGGAATCTGGATTCTAGCAAGTTTTGTCAGTTAACCAGGGATCGCACTTTTTTCAGCCAGGGTCTTCCATTTATGACCCTTGAAGGCGCTTGTTCTACTGGCGGCTGAATCCATCCCTCGCCTAGGTGGGCACCATCTGCCCGGGGCGCAGTTTGGCCCATTTGCCGCTTTCTTCCTGGAAGCTTTCGCAGCCCACCACATCCCATTCCATTTCGATATCTTCGCCCCGCTGACGAATATTGACATTAATACTCGGTTCCACGGGCTCGAAACTGGGAAACTCTGTGAGGTGAGGTTGTTGATGCTGGCCTTCTACGGCATGGTAGGTGGTGCAGCGGTCAACGTAGTAGCAATTTACGCAAATGCACATATCACTGGGCCTCTCCACCGAAGGGGGTCTGTTTTTTGATATTCTACTCAAGTTTTGTGAATGCCCTGGGCTTGGCGTGGGATGTTGCAGAATGCAAACATCGCCGCCACGGTGCAGATCCCACGTCCATTAGCCATGTCCCACGGTGCTTGGGTGCTGGGGTGAGGTTCCGGTCAAAATTGCGCACGGGGGGCAGTCAGGAACCGAAAAGATTGTTGTAATGAAAGAATAGAGGCTTCCTTGAGTCTGACCCTAACCTCGCTATCCCTCGCAGTGGCTACCGAACAATCCGCCCTTTCGCCCCAAACCTGGCCCTTTAGCGTATCGCTGTTGCCGCCGCAGGCGTATCTAGTGGGAGGGAGTGTGCGCGATGCTCTGCTGAACCGCCAAGCGGATTATCTGGATTTAGACTTTGTGCTGCCGGAAAAGGCTATTGAAACGGCGGCGGCCATCGCCCACCACTACAAGGCGGGCTTTGTGGTGCTAGATGCCGAGCATCAGATTGCGCGGGTGGTGTTCCCCAACGCCACGGTGGACTTTGCCCAGCAAATTGGCCCCAGCATTGGTGTGGACTTGCAGCGGCGCGATTTCACCATCAACGCCATCGCCTACAACCCCCATAGCGAAACCCTGGTCGATCCCCTGGATGGCTACGCCGACCTACAGCGGAAGGTGCTCTGCATGGTCTCGGCGGAGAACCTAGCAGAAGACCCCCTGCGACTGTTGCGGGCCTATCGCCAATCGGCCCAACTGGGCTTTAGCCTCGACCCCGCGACCCAGGCTACCCTGCGCCACCTCGCGCCTCTGCTCAAGGGCATGGCCGCCGAACGGGTGCGCGGCGAGCTCGATTGCCTGCTCAGCTTGCCCCAGGGGTCTGTGCTGCTGCGGGAAGCTTGGCGGGATGGCATTTTGCAAACCTGGCTACCCACCGTGGGCGAGACGGAACTGCGCCAATTGACGGCCCTAGACTGCACCGCCGCCCAAATCCACGAGCGCTGGCCTGTCTTTTCCGACCTGCTGCATAGCTGGGTGAAGGAAGCCACGGCCCCCGGCCTCCATCGCAGTTGGATCAAGGCCACGAAACTCAGCCAACTCTTACTGCCCGCCGCCGACCATGCGGAAGCCCTGCTCTCGCGGCTCAAGTACAGCCGGGTGGAACAACAGGCGGTGATCAGTATTCTCAAGGGCTGGGCCATCCTGAGCCCTCTAGCGGCTCAGCCCAGCCTAACGATTGCCCAGCAGTACCACCTCTTCAAGGTAACTGGGGTGGGTTTGGCGGGTCTGGCGCTGCTGGCCCTCGTCAACGGCGTCTCAGAGGCGGTGGCGGTGGGCCTGGTGGAACGCTACCTTGACCCCCAGGATCCCATCGCCCATCCCCGCCCGATGCTCTCCGGGCGCGACCTAATTCACGATCTAGGGATCACCCCTGGCCCCCAAATCGGCGAACTCCTAGAGGCGATTCAGCTCGCCCAGGCCGAGGGCCTGGTGACGCAGCGCGAAGAGGCCCTCGCCTGGGTCAGGCAACGGATGGGGCTAGATCGGGGTGAACCGTGAGCCCACCGTGACCACCGCTCCAGATTGCTGTCGATTTCCATCGATGGTCGAGGGGGCTTGCCTAGATGTGCTAAAGTGAACCTCTGGTCATGTGATGA
Source organism: Leptolyngbya sp. (assembly GCA_035285305.1). Lineage (GTDB taxonomy): Bacteria > Cyanobacteriota > Cyanobacteriia > Phormidesmidales > Phormidesmidaceae > Nodosilinea. The sequence continues at coordinate 13,308 of JAYKHF010000006.1, read as the reverse complement.
TTGATTCACTGGTTTCTACTCGGGCAGATCGTCCAGACTCTCAGTTGTTTCAACAAAGCGCCACCCCTGAACTGTTTCGGCGTTTTGTGGTCTGGCTAGCAACTTCTTTCCTTGAGTGCCTTTCCCTTGATTCTGATCACGGCTGCCCTATTGTCTGAGGTTATCTAATGTCGAAGCGTCGCAATCCCAAGAAAGAAAAAGCCCTGCGCAACCAAGCCTATGCTCGTAAGTTTCGCAAAAAGCGCTCTGGGGGGCAGCGTTTCTTCAAACGGAATAACCGTGGGGCCGACGAAGAGGGCGGCGACAACGCTAACAAAGAAAGCAACGACTACTCTGCGGCGATGTAGAGCCCCTGGTTGACTGACAAAGCTTGCCAGAACCCAGCGTCTTTAAAGGGTCAGGAGACCTGACCCCTACATGGCCCTAATGTGGCAGGAGCGCGAAAACCGTGCCTAGTGCAGAATTTTTTGTCAGCCAACCCGATAGAGACTACGATTTAAATGGCCTCGCTAAACCAAGCATCCTATTGGCTGTAGCGGTGGGATGGTCAAGATCCCAAACGTTGGCCAAGATAGTTGGCGGCGGCCTCACCGGATAGAATCGCATCGTGGGCGCTCAGTCCGGCGCACCAATCTCCACACCCTGCCAAGGTCGGCACCGCTTCGGTGTAGAGCAATTGAGCAGGGTGTGCCTGTTTTACAAACCCGTAGCGCCAGCGATGTACTTGCATCCAGGTGGGCTGGGTGAGATTGTCACCCAAAACTTGGGCGGCTTGTCCGAGCAGTTGTTTCCCCACCTGGGGCAAATCTGGCGCTTCAAAATAAGCCTCCGCAAAGGTGGCGGTGCTGTGGGCAACCACGACGGGATAGTGGGGCTGGGGGCGCTTGCTGCTGTCTAGGGCTAACCAGCGCAAAGCCGGATGCCCTTGCCCCCAGATCATCCAGCCGGAGGACGGCTGAGGGGGGGATTGAGGCCGATCCAGGGTTGTCAAAGGGGCCGTGAGATGGGCATAGCCCGCCATCACGGTGATTACCGGATCAAAGCTCACGGCCTCGGCGTCGGCGAGGAAAGGAGCCAAATTCCCATGCTCAACCACAGCCTCCGCCATGAGGGGAATGATTTGCGCGGCGGGTATGGCTAAGAGCAGTGCCCGGGCCTCCAGGGGAACCGCGCCGTTGTCCTGGGGATCGGCGGTAGGATCAGCAGCGGTATCCACCCAGGTCACTTGCCAGCCATTGCCCTGGGGCCACACCTGGGTGACACGACTGTGGCGCTGGATCGTTAGCCCCGTGGCTAAGACCTTAGCCACGGCACTCATCCCCTGGGGAGCTACAGCATAGGGGCCTTGGCTCGGGCTGGGAGCCAATTGGGCTTGGCCTTGGCGATCTAGGGTCAGGGTAAATTCAGCGGGGTTCCAGGGCTGCACCACGCCCCGGGCAATCCAATCGGCCAACCAGGAAGCCTCTAGGGGGCTAGCAGACTGAAGAAACCGACAACCATGATCCACAGCCACCATTGCGCCCACGGTTTCACGGTCATCCTGGGGCCAGGTCACGCGGCGGGTGGCCATGCGCCCCCCTAATCCCCGAGATTTATCCAGCACCAGCACCCGATAGCCCGATTGAGACAGGCGCTGAGCGGCGGTCAGACCACTGAGCCCCGCCCCCACCACAATTACGTCCCACCTGTCTACCTGTCCCATGATCCTGTCTCCCAAGGATGGTTCTGCGCCAGATCGTCCTCCCCATCGCGGCCTTGGATAACCAGTGAGATAACGGGTGTTTCTGGAAAGGCTGTTCTTGGCGGATTCGACCGCAGGCGAGATCCCGGCCAAGCTACCACTGCACCTGAATATCCACCTGATAGGCATCGGTGACCTGGGGCTGCCCGTCTACCAAGGCGGGGGCAAAACGCAATTGCCGCTGTCCTATGCAGCTTACCAGGTTGTCTAGGGCGGGGTGGCCGCTGCTGATATCCACGTAGGCCGCAGAAACTCTGCCGTCGGCCTCCACCCTAACCCGCAGCGGGATGTCTACCGTCGTTCCGGGGGCGGCGATCGCGCCCAAGTCGGCTACTCCACAGCCCGCCAGCCAGGGGGCTAGGGCAATGCCTGCCGTGCTCAATAACTGAGGTGGTGTATCGGGCCAATCCCGGCCATAGGGGGTGGGCCTCAGGCCTTGGGGGAAGAGTTGCCCCGTGGGGGGGCTTGGGGTTGGGTCGGGAGCACTGGGCGCGACCGCTGGCGGCGTTGGGGCTGTTGGCGGCGTTGTTACCCAGGGCGGCGGCGCGACGGTGGACGGTGCGTCTGTGGCTGGGGTAGCCGGGGACGGGGACGGCGTCACCTGGGGCGGTGTGGACACCGTTGAGGGCGTGTCCCTGGGCGGCGGCGACCCCCCCGGCGCTAGAGTCGGCGGTGGTGAAGCGGGTGGCGAAGCGGGTGGTGAAGCGGGGGCCGGGGGATCGGCGGTTAAGGAAGGCTGGGGTGCTGGGGCCAAGCTAGGCGTAACATCAGACGTGCGCGGGGTGGCCGGGGAGACTGCGGAGGATGGATTGGGGGATGGATCGGGGGATGAATTGGGGGAGGTTTCGGGGGATGGATTGAGATCCGGATCTGAGGATGGCGTTGGGGATAAGCCGGGGCTGGCTTCAGGATTGGGGGCCAGGGGTAACAGTTGAACCGGGATGGCTGAGGGGATCTCTGGGGTAGGCGTGACCTTGACCCAGGGTTGCAGACTCACCAGCAAGGCCCCATGGGCTAGTACCGACAGGCCAGCGGCTAAGGGCCAAAGTATCTGGGGATCGCGGCAGGATTCAAGTCGGGTTAAAAAGGGCGCAGCCATCACACCATGCTAACCCAATCACCCACTCGTAATTCCATAGTTGACCGCCAGGGTGGCCCACTGACGATGATCGAGGGCATAGACCTCTGTGGCACTTCGGCCTTCGGGGAGGGCGTCGTTGGTGTGAAGATCTTGCAAGAGCGCTTGAGCGAACTTGAGGGGCTGGCTGACCCGCTGGGGCTCCGTTTGTAGGGGCGTCCCAGGGCTATCGGTGGCCAGCACCTCCAGGGCATGGGAGAAGGGACGCAGACTCAGGATGATATGGGTTTCCACCTGAGTGACATTGCCGAGGATCCCCCAACCGTTCGGGCTATTGGGCACCAGCCGAGTCTGCCCTGGGGCCAAGCTTGGCAGGCTCTCGAAAAGCGTCGGTTCGATGCTCTCAGCGGTGCTCAAATCCTCAGGCGGAACGATGAGGGCGGAACAATCCCCTTGGCTGTCACAGCGAATGATCAGACTATGCAGCGGCACATCACTGAGGTTGGTGAGTCGGTATTGGAAACGGGTATCCCGCGATAGGTTGAGGGGGGTGGGGCCAAGGCCGGGATCGGTCAGGCCGGGGTGGCTCAGGCGGCTCACTTCAGTTTGTTGGCGCAGCAGCACGGTGGGTTTAGGCTGTACCGATTCCATCGCCACGAGTACCGATAGGCCAGAGGAAAAGCGGTTTTGGGTAAGGCGAAGTAACTTCAGGGCCAGCAGGAATCGCAGGGTGGGCGTCAGGCGGGTGATGGCGGTTTTGACCGCCTCTTCCTTAGCCAGCATCGTCCCTGGCAGGAGGGTGCGGTTGGGGGCAAAGAGGCCGTAGCTGCTTTCCACGGGCCGATCCGCCGAGGCTGGACGGTCGCCTTCGGCGGTGCGTGGCCCCAGGGGTAGGCGGCCAAACAAACCATCGGCATTGCGTTCGCCAGCGGCCAGTACAGACACAAAGGCCAATCCTGCCAGGGCGCTGGTGGCGTCCACCCGTTCCACTCGCTTGAGCTGGCTATCGAGGGCGAGGGCGAGGGGCAGGTTGGTGGGCAGGACGCGCACGTTCTCGTAAAGCGGTTGGGCGGCGGCGGGGAGGGGGGCCTCCGCCACCACCGGCTTGGCCAAACCATGCAGTCCCATCCGCGACTCTAGCCGCAGTTCTACCAGCGGATCTGGGACAGGGGCTGGGGTGGAGACCGGGCTAGCCGCCCTAGCCTCCGTGGTGGAGGGAGCGGGAATGGTAAACCGGGAACCGGGCTGAAGGTAGTGGAGAAGTTCCGGCGATAGCCCCCCTAGCCAAAGGTCGAAGCTGCGTTGCTCGGTGGGAATTGCCATGCCGACGGCGTTGGGTTGCTCTGGGGGCAGGCTGTAGGGCATGGTCACGGCCTTGGGAGCCAAGACATTACCCAAGACCGGCACCTGATCCGGGCCAGTCCAGCGCTGGATCCGATCCCCCGTCCGCTGCATCAGCACCCTAGGATTCGGATCCGCCATGGTTTCCCACAGGCTTTGGGTGAGGGCGTAGGTGAACAGTCCGGCACTAAAGCCATCCCACGGCCCCTCTAGCACCAGATTGCCGGGGGTGTTCGCCCTCAAGAGCAGACCGGGCCATGGGGTTTCGCCTTCCCTGGCCCCGGCCACCGTGCCCAAAAAGGGTTCTGGCAAATTGCCCGTGGGCACCGTGGGGCGCGATCGCACCCTCAGGTTGCCCCAGCGCAGATAGCCCGTATCCTGACTGCCAGCGTCGATCACCGTCGTCAAATTGGCCGTGGCGATCCGGCGCAGGAGGGCCGCAATCTCCACCTCCAACAGGTCATTGAGGGCGGGCTGATCGCTGCTGGGTAGACGACCATCCACGGGGATCCAGGTGCGGTAGGTGCGGCTAGGATTGCCAACCCAGCGCACTTGGCTACCGTAGCCGCTGAAATGCAACAGCACCACGTCATCGGCTTGGGCCTGCTGAACGAGGTGCTGATCTAGGGCATTGAGGATACCCTGACGGGTTGCCGCTTGGTTGGTGAGGGTGAGAATATCCTGGGGCGCAAAGCCGCATCGGTGGATCAGCAATTGCCGCTGCATCTCCACATCGGTGAGACAGCCTTTGAGGGCCACGTCCTGACCGGGAGTGGGGCCGATGGATCGGTCTGGATACGGGTTAATGCCAATCAGGAGGGCCAGCTTACGACGGGCCGGTTTGCCGAGGGCCTGGGCATATTGGGCGGGCCACAGGAGGCGACTTCCCCCCAAGCCCAGCGCCCCTAGCGTCAGACTGGCCCCTTGCAAAAACGTCCGTCGATTCAGTGTCACGGAATGGCTTGCCCCAGTGATGGTGTGCCCTAGGTAGAGGATACCTTAGCCGACGGCTTCGGGTACCCGCATGGCCCGAGCCAGTTCTGCCGCCACCTCGGGGCGGGAGAATTCCGGCGGGGGCAGTTCTCCCCGGCGCAGCATTTCCCGCACCTTGGTCCCCGACAGGTGGATGCGCTCCTCCTTGGTGCTGGGGCTGGTTTTGGAGGTGGCCATGCCGCCGGTGCGGGTGCAGTAGAAGGCGTGCTCAAACTTCATCGGCACAATGCCCAGTTCGGCGGGGTCAAACTCATCGAAGATATATTGGGCATCGTAGGTGCCGTAGTAGTCGCCGACCCCGGCATGGTCGCGCCCGACGATGAAGTGGGTGCAGCCATAGTTTTTGCGAATCAGGGCATGGAAAATCGCTTCCCGTGGCCCCGCATAGCGCATGGCAGAGGGGTTAATGGCCAGGATCACCCGATCCTGAGGGAAGTAATGCTCCACCATAATTTCGTAGCAGCGCATCCGCACATCGGCGGGGATGTCATCGGACTTGGTGGCTCCCACCAGGGGATGGAGAAACAGGCCGTCCACGGTTTCTAGGGCGCACTTTTGAATGTATTCGTGGGCGCGGTGGATGGGGTTGCGGGTTTGGAAGCCCACCACGGTGCTCCAGCCCTTTTCCCGGAACATGGCCCGGGAGGCGGCGGGGTCAATTTGATACTTGGGGAACAGGGGGTGGGGATCCCGCTGCATCAGCCAAATGGGGCCAGCCAGGTTCACCGCGCCCTGGTCGTAGACCACCTTCACACCGGGGTGCTTGTCCTCATCGGTGCGATAAACGTTGATGGCTTCGCGGGTTTTGTCGTAGGTGTATTTTTCTTCGAGTTCCAGTACCCCCACAAAGCGTCCGGTGGGGTCATCCAGCCGCACCAGGGAGCCTTCCTTCAGGGGCGCGGCCTCTGCTTCGCTGACGGACAGGGTGACGGGCACGGCCCAGGGCAAGCCATTGGCCAACCGCATATCCGTGACGACGGGGTCGTAATCGGCTTTCTTCATAAAGCCGTCTAGGGGGCTAAAGCCACCAATGGCAATCATGACCAGGTCGGAAAAGGCTCGCTCATCCAGGGTGACCCGGGGCAGGGAATTGGCCTGATCCAAAAAATGGGCTTCCTTTTCAGGGGAAACCAAGCGATTGATTAGCGTGCCACCGTGGGGGGCAATACCATCCTTATGCATCGTCATTGGGATACCGTTTTTCCTACACTGGGCGACATTGGCCGCGAAGTCAGACCGAAACCGCGACCCCCTGGCTAGAGACCCGCTACCGTTCTAAGAGCCGTGATCCATATAATGGCCCGATTGACTCGCTTACTCCATGAAATTACATCTTGGTACCGATGTCACCTGTCATAGAGATAAATTCCAGTGCCGTTGCAAATTCAACCAAAACTGAAGCGAAATCGGTTTAAACGCGAAATGAGTTTAGACCTGCCGGACAGCACCCGTGACTGAATCGCGCTCAAAACAAAACCGCCCAGAACCTTAGAGTCTGGGCGGTTTGTTGTCGGGTGAAGCGGGAATTGCCCTCACCTGCCGAAAGAGGACGGAGGGTGAGGGCCTTGCACCTAGCTGTGGCCGCCGCTCACCAAGCCGGTCAGCATGGGCATGTTGGCCGCCAGCAGGTAGGCAAACGTCGCACCGCCGATGCCGCCAATCAGGAAGCTGCCAGCAAACTCGCTCCAGCCCTCGTTGGTGTCAAACCCGGAGGGAGGGGTGAAGGGCGCAGTAGCCTTGGTGACCGCAGGATTGATGCCAGCACCGGAGTAGATGGACAGGCAAGCGGTGAGGATCACCACGAGGGCGGCGGCACCCAGCAGGCCAGCCAAGCCAGGGATATCAGAATCCCGCAGGGGGCCAAGCAGGGCAAAGGGGCCATAGAGCAGATAGCCGTGGGCCATGCCAATTTCCAGGCCGCGACGCTGGGGAGACAGACCGGCCCGGTAGGCGGGCAGGTTGCCAATGAAGGCTTTGGTGAAGGCCGAGGAGTTGATCGGCGTTTCGAGGTTGCCGATTTGGGGATCGCCAGCGGGCTTAATCACATCGGACATAGGATGGTGTTCTCCAACTCAAACAGGTATCACAGCAATAAAAGTGACTGTTTATGGAGATCTGGTCGATATCGCTGGGCGATGGACATCGCTAGGCGACAGGGACAGTCTTGAACCTCATCAAACAGTCACTCAGACCTTGGAACAGCTTAAAAAAGATGGGCTTTCCCAAAACCGCAGGGTTTAGGATCGGCCCAGGTCACGCCGAGGACAAGGCCTAGGGGTGAAGCAACAGGTCGGGGAAAAAGCGGTTGAACTCGATGATGATGCCAGCGGTGATCACCATCCAAACGGTGGCCAACACCGGAGCGGTAGACAGATACTTGAGCAGGTTATCCATGGAACGTTCTCCTGAATAGGAAGGAATACATCAGGGGGCTAGGGGTGCCTAGCGAGGGGAAACGGTGATCTCATCGTCTTTGGCAAACATAGCACCGCTCGTGATGTCCTTGAACGCTGCCAGGGGCCATGCAAAACCGCTCAGAGAGCACTTGACGGCCAGGGGCACATCGATGATGATTTCCTTCTCTTCGGGGCTTTTCTCGCCGCGTACCGCAATCAGGTAAGCGCGACCAACCCAGCCAATCCAACCGGCAATGTACAGGAAGAGCAGGCTAGGAATCAGGAATTCTCCGGCGTGGGCCAGATCGCCATCTACCACCAGGTGGGGCAGACCATCGGTGCCGCACAACAGACTAGAGTTTCCGTAGAACTCAAAGCGAGCCTTGGCCTGTTCCGTCTTGGCCGCAGCGGCCCGTTTTAGAAAGGCTTCGTTTTGGCCGCAGGGGGTGAGGCCGGAGACGTTATCGCCAGCGATGCTAGCGGAGGCCGGGGCCGCAATCCCGAACCAGAGACAAATGACCAGAGCTACAGCAAAAAACCGTCGCATAAACTGTTCCTTTTAATGACCTAAGAAACTGGGGCGATTCAAACGAACGTTAAGTTTTTTGTACAAAAATTCACCCAACTTGGAGGCCATAATACCCCGCCGCCGAAACAGCGTAAAGCTAAGATCGGTAGGGTGTTTACATCTCTACAAATTTCCTCAAACGTTACGTCCCTTAACCCAATGGCCACGATTTTAGCGCTCGAAACCAGTTGTGATGAAACGGCGGTGGCAATTGTCCGCGATCGCACTATCCTCAGCAGCGTCGTCTCCACCCAAATTGACATCCACCAACGCTATGGCGGCATTGTGCCGGAGGTAGCCTCCCGCCAGCATGTTCTGACCCTGGGGGCGGAACTGGACGCCGCGCTAGACAAGGCCGGACTGGGTTGGGACGAAATCGACGGCATTGCCGCCACCAGTGCCCCCGGCCTCGTCGGTGCCCTGATGGTGGGCCTAACGGCGGGAAAAACCCTGGCTATGGTTCACAACAAGCCGTTTCTGGGCGTTCATCACCTAGAGGGCCACATCTACGCCAACTACCTGGCCCAGCCGGATCTTCAGCCGCCCTACCTCTGTCTCTTGGTGTCTGGGGGACACACCAGCTTGATCGGCGTGAACGATTGCGGCAATTACCAAACCCTGGGCCAAACCCGCGATGATGCCGCCGGGGAAGCCTTCGATAAAGTGGCGCGGTTATTAGGATTGGGCTATCCCGGTGGGCCAGTGATTGATCGCTTGGCCAAGGACGGTAACGCCAAAGCTTTTCCCCTGCCGGAGGGCAATATCTCGCTACCCGAGGGCGGCTTCCACCCCTACGACTCCAGCTTTAGCGGCCTCAAAACGGCGGTGTTGCGGCTGGTGGAAAAGCTCAAGGCGGAGGGGGTTGATCCCTTACCCGTAGCAGACTTGGCCGCGAGTTTCCAGGCCACGGTGGCCAAAGGGCTGACCAAACGGGCAATTCGCTGTGCCCTCGACCACGGCTTCAATGCCATTGCCGTGGGGGGGGGCGTAGCCGCCAATAGTGCCCTGCGTCACCATTTACAAACTGCCGCTGAGTCCCACCATCTGCGGGTGCTGTTTCCCCCCCTCAGTCTCTGTACCGACAACGCGGCCATGATTGCCTGCGCGGCGGCGGATCACTTTAGCCGAGGCCACCGATCCACCTTTGGGCTGGGTGTGCAATCGCGGTTAGACCTCACCCGGGTGATGGAATTGTATGGACAGCCGAATCCCTAGGCCGTTAGGGAGGCCAGGGGACGCTTTTCGGCGTCGATGGGGGCGCTGAGGGCTTCCTCTAGGGGGGCGCGACCCAGGCGTTCTTCGAGGATGTCCATCACCTCGCGGCCAAAGTCGTCGGGGTTACGCTGCCATGCTTCTAGGCAGATTTCGCCAAAGAACGACCCCAGGGGTTCGGGGTTCCACAGCAGTTTCTTCGACACCCAGGGCAAGTGAATATCCAGGGGGTTGTAGTCGCGCTTGAGGATGCCCTTCTCGAAGGCGTACTCTTCCAGGTGGGTGTGGGGTTGGAGGCCGATGAAGAAGATGGCGGGTTCCACCTTGTCGCGGCCAAAGACCTCCTCTAGGGCACGGTGGTAGGCGATGGTTTGGCGGATGGTTTCGGGGCGTTCGTCAATCACATTAAAGGAGTAGTTGACGGAAACCAGGTCGTTAAAGCCAGCGGCCTTCAGGTCTTTGCAGTTTTGCAGCACCGTGCGCAGGTTGTAGCCCATCCGCATTTTGCGCACCAGTTCTTGGGAACCGCTGGTGATGCCGATTTCAAAGTAGTTCATGCCCGTGGCCACCATCAGGTCAGCCAGCTTGGGCGTGAGGTTGTCGGCCCGAATGTAGGCGGCCCAGTGGATGTCCGCCATGCCCGCATCGAGGATTTTTTGCAGCAGTTCTTCGGCATCCTGCATAAAGCGGCGGGCGGGGATGAACTGGGCATCGGTAAACCAGAAGTTGCGCACGCCCCGGTCATAAAGCTGGCGCATTTCCGCCACCACCTCATCGGCGGGATTGATGCGGACTTGCTTGCCCTCTACCACGGTGTAGACGCAGTAGCAGCAGTTGTGGGGACAGCCGCGCTTGGTCTGCACCCCGATGTAAAAGTCTTGATCTTGCAGGTAATAGTCAAATTCCGGCCAAATTTGATCGATATAGCCGTAGTTGCAGGCGGTTTTTTCGATGGGCTCCGGTTCTTCGTGGATGAGGCGCTGGCGGGGCTGGGTTTCCCCGGCAATGTAGCAGCGCTGATCGGAGAAATCCTGCCCCCGCAGCAGCCGTTCTAGCAGGGTTTCCCCTTCGCCCACAGAAATAATCGTGCCCTTGGGCAAACGGTTGTGCAGTTGCTCGTAGAAGACGCTGACCGCACCGCCGCCGACCACGACGGTGACGTGATCATGGTGACGCTTAGCCCGCCTTAGACCGCGCTTAATCAAACCCTGGTTGCGCCACAGTTCCGCCAGGTAGGTGGTGGCCATGCGCAGGCCCCCCATGGCCCCCCGCAGTTTCAGCAGGGGATTGCGGGCATAGAAAAACTCAAAGGCGTTTTGCAGGGGGTTGCCGCCCCGGCCACCCACGGGGGCAAAAATTTGGATATCCCGCCAGGAAAAGACCAGCAGCGTGGGCCGAAACTCGTCAATGCAGCGATCCAGCGCCGCGCCATAGTCCAAGGGCGGCACCGCTCCCAGGTCAAAAATACGCTGTTCTAGGGCGGGGAACTGCTTGTGAAGATGATCCGCCAAGTACACCACCCCAATGGGGAAAATGGGGTTGCAGGGCAACCGCACATAGAGCACACGGGGCAAGGCAGCGGGTTGAGGAGTTATCATTTGCAAGCCGAGAACGCAAGGGTTGCCAAGGGCGGATTCGGTGGGAGAGAACCCCCAGCCAGGATGCTGAAACAGTCTCTCAGGTTGTTCACCTATCTTTACAATACCACTGCCCCCCGGTGACGACAGCCCCAGGGAATTCGCGTCTAGGGCGGCTGGAATAGACTGGGATCAATGCCGTGGCCCGTTGTGCCAGGATTGTTCGAGGATGAAGGGCGGGGATCGGCGATGGCGGTTCAGCCGATGGCCGAGGATCACCCCTCCAGCCCAGGATCAGGCTCTCAGCCTAGCCTAGGCCCAGGTGTTAGGATAAAAAAGCTCTTTTGGCCCCTGGCGAGCCAAGCACGAGTGCGGACATTGCCCCTTGTTGGACGGTCTGTCCTACGATTTACTAATTGTCCATATCCCCTACCCTATCCGGCTGCTGTATTCATGCTGAAGAACCTGCTTGGTGATCCCAACGCCCGTAAACTCAAGCGGTATCGTCCCGATGTCGTGGAAATCAACCTGCTGGAGGAGGAGATCCAAAAGCTGTCGGATGAGGCCCTGACCGGAAAAACGGCGGAATTTAAGCAGCGTCTAGAAAAGGGCGAAACCTTGGACGATCTCCTGCCCGAGGCCTTTGCGGTGGTGCGGGAAGCCTCCAAACGGGTGCTGGGGATGCGCCACTTTGATGTACAACTCATCGGCGGTATGGTGCTCCACGATGGCCAGATCGCCGAAATGAAGACCGGGGAAGGGAAAACCCTGGTGGCCACGCTGCCCTCCTACCTAAATGCGCTCTCCGGCAAGGGTGCCCATGTGGTGACCGTGAACGACTACCTGGCTCGCCGCGATGCCGAATGGATGGGGCAGGTACACCGCTTTTTGGGTCTCAGCGTCGGGCTAATTCAGCAGGGCATGTCTCCCGCAGAGCGCAAGATTAACTACGGCTGTGACATCACCTACGGCACCAACAGCGAGTTCGGCTTCGACTACCTGCGCGACAACATGGCCACCGCCATGGCCGACGTGGTGCAGCGGCCCTTCAACTTCTGCGTGATCGACGAAGTAGACTCGATCTTGATCGACGAGGCCCGCACCCCCCTGATTATCTCTGGCCAGGTGGAACGCCCCAGCGAGAAATACACCCAGGCTGCCGTCGTCGCCGATTTCTTCTGGCGGGAGAAACAGGTCGCTAAAAAAGACTACGACCAGAAGCAGGCGAAGGCCGAAGAGCTAGAACGGGAAGGGCACAAGGCCGAAGCGCGGGAACTGTACCTCGAAGCCGAAGTGGCCAAGACCCGCATGGAGTACTACTACGAAGCGGACGAGAAAGCGCGAAACGTGCTACTGACCGACGAGGGCTTCATCAAGGCCGAGGAAATGCTGGGCGTCACCGACCTGTTTGACCCTAAGGATCCCTGGGCACACTACGTTTTCAACGCCATTAAGGCCGAGGAACTGTTCACCAAGGACGTGAACTACATCGTCCGTAACGGCGAAATTGTGATCGTGGACGAATTTACCGGACGGGTGATGCCCGGTCGCCGCTGGAGTGACGGTCTACACCAGGCCATTGAAGCCAAGGAGCATGTGGAAATCCAGCCGGAAACCCAAACCCTCGCCAGCATCACCTATCAAAATTTCTTCCTGCTCTACCCCAAACTCTCCGGGATGACGGGCACCGCCAAAACCGAAGAGGCGGAATTTGAGCGCATCTACAACCTGGAAGTGACCATCGTGCCCACCAACCGGGTACCGGCGCGGAAGGATATGTCCGACGTGGTCTATAAAAGCGAAGAGGCCAAGTGGAACGCGGTGGCGGAAGAATGCGCCCACATGCATGAAAACGGTCGGCCTGTGCTGGTCGGCACCACCAGCGTGGAAAAATCCGAGGTGCTCTCGGCCCTGCTGAGCCAGCGCGGCGTACCCCACAACCTGCTCAACGCCAAGCCCGAAAACGTGGAGCGGGAATCGGAAATTGTCGCCCAGGCTGGCCGCAGTGGAGCCGTCACCATCGCCACCAACATGGCCGGACGCGGCACCGACATCATTCTGGGCGGCAACGCCGACTACATGGCCCGCCTCAAGTTGCGGGAGGTGCTGCTGCCTCGCCTGGTGAGGCCCGAGGAAGGCCATAAACCCCCGGTGCCGTTGCAGCGCGCCCCTGAAGCAGCCCCCGGTTTCGGCGCGGCCTCGAGTGCCGCCGCTGCTAAGGCGCCTTCCGAAGCCCGCGCCATCGGTGCCCTCTACCCCTGTGCCCTCAGCGATGCCACGGAGCATTCCCTCTCGGAGCTCGCCCACGATCTGGTGAAGGCTTGGGGCGACCGTCAGCTCACGGTGCTCGAGTTGGAAGACAAGATCGCCCAGGCTGCGGAGAAAGCTCCCACCGACGACGC
>JAYKHF010000005.1:0-14136 GCA_035285305.1 Leptolyngbya sp. | reverse complement strand
TCCGTGTGAAGGAAGTGCGCTACCACTGTGCTAATCGCCCGTCAGTCTTATAAAGTAGCACAGGATGCGGGTTTAACTCAACTTATTTGCGAGGTTTTCCGCCAAGGTCTCCAGGGGTTCCGCCAATTTTATGGCAGCGGGCCGGATGTTCGGTGGTTTGCAAGGGCGAGGCGAGGTGCTGGCTAAGCCATATCCGTCGGGGTTGGTGGGGTTTGGGCTTGGGCGAGTTGGGATTGAACCAGGGCTTCTAGGTCTTGGCGGCGCACTTCGATACCCTGGCCGAGTTGGCCGGGGGTTTCGCAAAAGATCAGGCTGTCGATGGGTTTCATGGCCAGCAGTTGGAACAGGACGGTGATGACGGGAACCGGCAGGGCCATCACCTGAGGATCTTTGATGCTGGACTGGCTGGCGGCGGCGTCGGTTAGGGTGGGGTAGGCGTAGACGACGTTTTTTTGGGCGCTGGGCTGGGTGCGGTTACTGAGGGTGGTCATCACCCAGCTTTGTTCGAGGTTTTGCAGAATGTAGTACTGGGTATGCTTAAGCTGAAGCGCGATCGCCTTGAGCACCGGGGCAATGGCGGCCACCGCCTCGGGGTTAATCAAGTGGCTGGGGGTGTTTTGGATCAGGCTGGCAATTTGGTCGTCGAGGGTCATGGAAGGGGGGAGGGTAGGGGGGTAAGGGAGAGGGTAACCGTTGTTCTACGGAGGGATGTTAGACTGGCTCTAGGCAATTACCCGGAGAAAAGCCCTATGCCACAGCGATGGGATTGGGGGCTCTCTGCCGTCATCAGTATAGGGTAGCGCTGTCGGTTCAGGGCTGTGGGCTCGACGGCCAGTCCATCGATGTCATCTTGATACATCGCCTTTATGGAGATGGGATAGGATCCCGTTGGGAGAGATCCCTGGGGCGGGATGACGCAGAGATCTGTGTCGCATGAGGAGTTTGGGCGCTTGAACCAGGGGACTTGCTTGTTGCCAGCGGATACCTTCACCCATGGGTTGCGGAACGAGATCCGGGAGAAGACGAGCGCGTCGGATCGCGTTTGCGAGGCGGTCGCGGAGCGGATCAGCCAGGAGGTGCAGCGCATTTGCCAGGAGAGTGATCGCATTCAAGCCTCGGGGGATGTCACCGCCTGGGCGAGAACCCTGGGGAAGCATCGGCTGGATCAATGCCTGCGTTACTACCATTTGGGATCGCGCCAGGGGCGGATCAACCTTCATAGCACCCTGAGCGCCATCGTCTATCGCTATATGACCACGCCCCCAGTGCAGAGTAGCTACCCGGCCAGGATCGCCCTGATTGAAGATTTCTTGCAGGGGTTCTACGTGGAAGCCCTGAACGCCTTTCGACGCGAGAACCAGCTTGCCGATCAGTATCAGCCCCGTACCCTGCTGGAATTAGCGGAATACATGGCCTTTACCGAGCGTTACGGCAAGCGGCGGATTGCCCTCCCCCGCAACCGGAGCCAGCAATTGATTGTGCTACGAGCCCAAACCTTTGCGCGGCAGCAGCCCCCCGAACTGGCGATTGATATCACCCAAGTGGTGGAGGCGGGGGGCGAAACCGATGACCTCAGACCCATTACCTCCCACCACCGCATCCGCGAAGAACTGTCGGCGCAGGGGGAGGAACCGCCGGATCACACCCTACGGGATGGGGTGGTTGAGCAGTTGCTGATCTATCTCAAGGATCGCGATCAGGAGGATTGTGCCGACTACTTTACCCTCCGCCTCATGGACTTGCCGACCCAGGAGATTGAGGCCTTGCTGGGCCTCACCCCGCGCCAGCGCGACTATCTCCAGCAGCGCTTTCGGTACCACCTGTCGCGCTTTGCCCTCTCCCACCACTGGCAATTAGTCCATGAGTGGCTGGGGGTGGGGTTAGAGACTAACCTCGGACTGACCCCCCAGCAGTGGCAACAGTGGCAGCAAACCTTGACCCCGCAGCAGGCGGATCTGCTCCACCTCAAACAGATCGGCATGGCCGACGGGGAGGTGGCCAAACAACTGGCCCTAAGCACCACCCAACTTCAGAAACAGTGGACTACATTATTGGCACAAGCCTGGGAAATTCGTAATCTTTAGTGTCCGGATAGGCAGATTGAGGCCATGAATAGAGACTCAGATATCATGAAAGCCATCCTGATGAGGCTGTTGTTTGAGGCAGTTCCAGCGGAGGACTTTTCCTCAGAAGAGGACTATCCCAGCCCCCAGCCCCCAACCCCATGGCCCCATTCCCTCGCCACGGATGATGTATTGGCTAATGCCCCTGGTGCAGACCCCAACGCCGTTTTCGACCCTGGAGATCACCCCGCCGTGCAAACTCAATTTGAGGCCCTGTTAAAGCGTCGCCTAAGCCAAGATATTGCCCTGCACCCCCCCCTCTTCCCTTGGGAACAGGGCTGGCAAGACTACCCCGACGAACTGCAAGCCGATGCCGATCTCAATCAACTCTGGCTCGCCCATCTGCGCAACCTCGATATCCCCGTCCGCCTACCAGAGGCGGTGTTGACGGAATTGTTTAGCCATTGCCAGCGGGCTGCCCAGCAAACCCAGCAACTCGGGCGGCAGTTGATCGAAGCGGTGGAGTCGCTCTTCCCTGACCAGCCCCAGACCCTCGTCTACGTGGCGGCTTTGGTGGCTCGCCCCCATGCGCGTTCCGCTGCGGCTACCTTGGTGGGGCCAGCGGACTATGACACCGCCTCCACCCAGCAGCAGATTGCCCTGACGATGCTGGCCGCTCGCAGCATTTTTGAGGCCCTCTCCCTCACCGTTTCCCCTCTCACCCCCAGCGCCAGCCGCACCTGGATGACCACCGCTGGCCCCCTCAACGTCACCGTAGCCCTCCTGGGTGAAGGTATGCTGGAGGTTCGGGCCGAACTGCCCGAACCGGGGGCTATGGTGCTCACCGGTCTGGCCGATACCCTCCATTCCGACCGTTCTAGCCCAGGAGATCTGATTCTGCACATCTCCCATCCCCATCCCCAAACCCCCTACAGCCTAGAGGTTAGCCTAGGCGATGGGATGCCGCCGCTGCGATTTCAGATTACGGTTGAAGCCTAGTGGTTTGTCAGGGTTAAATTTTTAGGGTTGCAGATATCCTCAAGGCCCTTCGATGGTTCGACGGTTCGGTGGTTCGGCGGTTCGACAAGCTCACCGCTCAGCCCGAACGTGTCGTTTACGGTCCTCCTGAGCTTGCGGGCGTAGTTTAAACTGGGGCTATGGCCACTAATCCCCTAGACGCTCCCCCCCTCACAGAAATTGCCCTACAGCCCTCCTCCAAGTCGGAGGCCGGGTTAGCGCCCCTCTTGCTGACGGTGATCGAGCTGGTGCGTCAGCTCATGGAGGCCCAGGTGATTCGCCGGATGGAGGGGGGCATTCTCAGTGATGAGGATCTCGACCGGGCCTCGGACAGCTTGACTAAGCTGGAGGAGCAGGTGGTGCGTCTATGCGAAATTTTTGAGGTGGATCCGGCGGATCTCAACATTGATTTGGGAGACCTCGGCACCCTGTTGCCCCGGGCAGGGCAATACTACCCCGGCCAACCCTCCCCCAACCCCACGATTTTGGAACTGTTGGATCGCCTGCTGGATACGGGGGTGGTACTGGAGGGGAATGTGGAACTGGGGATGGCGCAACTGAATCTCATCCATGCCAAGCTGCGGCTGGTGCTCACCTCGAAGCCGATTTGAGGCCCCTAACTCACCACCGGACTGCCGTGGTGATGGATCAGATACCAGCGCCCCGCCATGCGTTCAAAGCCGTTGGTGGCCATGGATCGGGCCTGGAGCCGTCGGCCTTGGCTAATTTGCAGAACCTTTTCCACCAGCACCACGTAGGCGAGGTCGCCACTGACCTCCACGGTGAGGATGTCGGTGTCAATTTCTAGGTAGCTGGTGTTGGCAAAAATTCTAGCCCAGGCGTCGCCGATTTCCTCCCATCCCTTCAGGGCATCGCGGCCTGGGTGAATGCAGAGACAGCCCATTCCCTTCGACCAAACGGCGGCCATGGCCTCTAGGTCTTTTTTCTCAAAGCAGCGGTAAAACGCCTCATTTGCTGCCAAAACCAAGGCTTGATCATCAGCCATAGGGGCCTCACTGATAAGATACAAGGACTTTCCTTGATTCCCTCTTTGAGCATAGCTAACGGCACCGGGGTCTAACCACCTCCCAGGCGAAGATTCTCCCGGCCCTAGGCGAACCTGGATCGCTGAGTTCCCATCCTTACCCTGTTCTCCATGCTGACCCTAGACCATCTCTGTAAATCCTATGGTTCTAAATCGGTACTGCAAAACCTGAGCCTTGCCCTAGAACCCGGGGAAATCTACGGCCTGCTGGGGCCAAACGGAGCCGGGAAAACCACCACGATCAATATCATCTGTGGTCTGCTCAAGGCCGACTCGGGATCCGTCTACCTGGGGGGGCAGCCCGCCCACGACCGCACCAAGCGCCAGATCGGCATTGTGCCCCAAAGCAACCTGCTCTACACCAGCCTCTCCTGTCGGGATAACCTGGCCTTTTTAGGGCGGCTCTATGGGCTATCTCGCCAAGCCTGCCGCCAGCGTATTGAGGTCTGCCTGGAGGCCGTGAACCTACTGGATAAGCGGGATACGCCGGTTGAACGGCTCAGCGGCGGGATGCAGCGCCGCCTCAGCCTTGCGGCGGCCATGCTCCATAAACCCCAACTGGTGATCCTCGACGAGCCCACCACTGGCCTAGACATCGAAGCTCGCCAAGATGTCTGGCAACTGATTCGCCAACTCAAGGAGATGGGGGTGACGGTGCTGCTCACCAGCCACCTCTTCGACGAGGTGGAGCGCCTCTGCCAGCGCATTGGCATCCTCAAGCAGGGCACCATTGTGGCCGAGGGCGATTTGGACACCCTGCGGCAGCGGATTCCGGCCCATGAAATCGTCACCCTAGATACCCCAGACCCGGAAAGCGCCCTTCGCCGAGGGCAGGAACTGGGCTATGCCCACCGCTACTACGGCGGTGAACTCTCCTTTTGGGTGCCCGACCAGCCTGACCTGAAGGAACTGATCGCCCGGTTTGATGGTGTTCCCCTCGATTCCATCGCCCGACATCCCATCAAGCTAGAGCATGTCTACCTAGAGGTGACCCGATCCTAGGGCCGAGGTCTCGCCGTGGCTAATGGGTTCTTTGCCGCCATGCGGTGGCGGTATACAGGGCGAGGGCCAGCCAAATGCAGGTAAAGGTGACCGCGTGGGTGGGGGTGAAGGGCTCACCATAGACTAGCACCCCCAGCAGCAGCGCCAGGGAGGGGGCCAGGTATTGGAAAAAGCCCAGGGTGGCTAGGGGTAGGCGTTTGGCGGCGGTATTAAACCACAGCAGCGGCAGGGAGGTGGCCACCCCCGCCCCCATAAACAGCAGCGTCAGGGGCAGGGTTTGGCCAAAGTGGCCCTGATCGGTGATGCCCAAATAGCCGACAAAGGCCAGGGTGAAGGGGGTGATCAGCAGGGTTTCCACCGCCAGCCCCACCAGGGGAGCCACGGGGGTGGTTTTGCGCAGCAGCCCATAGAAGGCAAAGCTAACGGCCAGCCCTAGGGCAATCCAGGGCACGGTGCCGAACTGCACGACAAAATAGCCCACCCCCACCGCCGCCAGGGCCACCGCCAGCCATTGCAGCGGGTGCAGCCGCTCCTTCAGCACCACAAAGCCCAGCAGCACCGTCACCAGGGGGTTGATGTAGTAGCCCAGGCTGGCCTCCACCACCTGGTTGCTGTTGACGCCGTAGATATACAGCCCCCAGTTGAAGCTGAGCAAGCTAGCGGTGAGGAACAGCACCCCCACCCGGCGCGGTTGGCGCAGCAGAGCCACCAGGTCGGCCCAGCGCCCCTGTACGATCAGAATGAGGCCCAAAAACACCGCCGACCAAATCATGCGGTGGCTCAACACCTCTAGGGCGGGGCTGATGCCCAACAACTTCCAGTAGGCGGGCAGCAACCCCCAAGTTCCGTAGGCCAGCAGGGCATAGAGAATGCCGCGATTGGGCTCAGGCTGAGCCGAAGAGAATATGGGGGAAGACGATGGAGCCAAGGATGGGTGCCGTGGGTGAGGGACTATCTACCACTACCATGCCACCCTAGCGCAGCGATTGCTCGGTGGCGTGGTCGAAGAGATGCACCTTTTCCGGGGCGATACCCAGCCAGACTTCGTCGCCCATGCGCAGGGGCTGATCAGGGGCAACCTTGGCTTGCAGGGTGAGGTGGTCGCTCCGCACCGTGAGGTAGGTTTCGCTGCCTAACGCCTCTACATGGGTGACGTGGCCCCGGATGTTTTTGGGGGCAGGCAGGGCCAAGCTCAGGTGTTCGGGGCGAATGCCCAGGAGCAGGGATTGACCATCGTAGCCCCCCAGGCGATCTTCCCAGTCCCCCAGGAGCGACAGGCGAAATTCGGGGTGAATCAGCAGATAGGGAGCCTGCACCTGGACGGGAATAAAGTTCATCGGTGGCGAACCGATGAATTCTGCCACAAAGCGATTGGCCGGACGGTTATACAACTCCAAGGGCGGGGCCACCTGTTGAATTTGGCCCTGGTACATCACGGCAATGCGATGGCCCATGGTCATGGCCTCCACCTGGTCGTGGGTGACGTAGATGGTCGTGATCCCCAGTTGTCGTTGCAGATTGACGATCTGGGCGCGGGTTTCCATCCGCAGCTTGGCATCCAGGTTCGAGAGGGGTTCATCCATCAAAAACACCTGGGGATTGCGGGCCATGGCACGGCCCAGGGCCACCCGCTGCTTTTGACCCCCGGAAAGCTGTCGCGGATAGCGGCTCAGCAGGGTATCCATTTGCAGCATTTTGGCCACCGCTCGCACCCGTTGGTCAATCAGTCGCTCGGCGTCGGAGACGTAGCGCAGTTTGGGCGGTAGGCGGCGCGTTACAGACACCAGGGGCTTCTCCCACCAGCGGCTTTCGGTGAGCAGGCGTTCTAGTTCTTGATTGGCGGGAGAGTCACTGACGGGCAGGGGCATTTGTCCCGAATCTGCATCCGGCAGGGATTTTTCTAAATCTGCCCCCATGCGGCGCAGGCCAAAGGCGAGGTTATCGTAGACCGACAGGTGCGGGTAGAGGGCGTAGCTCTGGAACACCATGGCCGTGTCCCGCTGCTTGGGGGGCAGGTCATTCACCTTGCGATCGCCCACCCAAATGTTCCCGGCGGTCAGGGTTTCGAGGCCCGAAATTAGTCGCAGCAGCGTACTTTTGCCGCAGCCCGATGGCCCCACCAGCACCATAAATTCGCCATCCTCCACCGTCAGGTTGATGCGCTTCAGCACCGCCGCCTCGGGTTCGGCCTCGGCAGTCGCTAGGTCACGGGACGACCGAGACTTCGGAAAGGTTTTGTAGACGTTTTCAATTGCGACGTAGGCCACGGCAAAGGTGTGGATGGGGAATGGGCAACAAATCGCGAGTCTTGGCCCTCACCCCCAGCCCCAAGGGAGAGGGGATCCGGAAACCGTTCAAAGTCCCTCTCCCAAAATGGGAGAGGGATTTAGGGTGAGGGCCAACCTAGGGCAACGGCAGATCCTGAGTGACTGACAAAGATTCTGGGTCGGGCGCGAAAACCGCGCCCCTACAGCCTTGGGTTTATGTAGGGGTCAGGTTTCCTGACCCTTCGACGGGTAGGGGTTCTAGCCCGTTTTGTCAGTCAACCAACGGCAGATCACCCTCTATTTAACCGTTTATTTATAGGCCGCGATGCACTGACTGACCAGAGCTTGCACCTTGTCTACGTTCTGCCAGCCGAGGATTTCGGTGACTTTTTTCTCTAGGTTTTTGTAGGTGCGGAAGAATTCAGCGATTTCGTCCAAACGGTGGGGGGCCACGTCATCCAAGGATCGGACGGTGGCATAGCGAGGATCGGCTACGGGCACGCAGAGGATTTTCTCGTCGCGATCGCCGCCGTCGATCATTTCCAGCATCCCGATGGGCCGCGCCGCAATCACACAACCGGGGAAGGTGGGCTGATCCATCATCACCATGCCATCGAGGGGGTCGCCATCGTCGGCTAGGGTGTTGGGCACAAAGCCGTAGTCGAGGGGGTAGTGCACCGAGGAAAACAGCACCCGATCCAGGGCGAAGGCGTTCATGTCCTTGTCAAATTCGTACTTATTCTTGCTGCCCGCCGGAATTTCAATCAGGACGTTGATGACCCCAGGCTCAGGCTGGGCCGGAATGCGAGAAAGATCCACCATACTGCTCTATCCAGGAAAACGTTCGACACTGTATTTTACGGGCTGGCGGGAGCCTTTCCACAAGATTAAGCGGCCACCCCCTGATTCTCGGCTCCCCACCGTAACCCCCAACCGTAACGAATGATGTCGGCTTCGTTGCGGTCTACAAACCTGTGCAACGTTTCTGGGCAGGGGGTTCCGTCGCGGGGGCGTTGCTGATAGAACAGGAACACCAGTCATCTTCGGCGGGTGGTCTTGCCATGGTCAAGTCTTCGCTCACCTCGTTTCGGCAACGGTGTTCCACGTCTCCGCCCACCGACCACACAGCCCAGCTTGCCCTGGCGGTGGCGGATGAAACCTATCTGCGATCGCTACTCACCGACAGCCTCCCTCCCCTGGCCCAGCCCCACGAAATTGGGGCCATGGCGATCCAGGTGGGGGTGCCCCTGCGGGATCATCCCCAGTACAGCATTGACGGCGTGATCACCTTCGAGCATATTCACTGTGTGCTGGCGGGGTCGGGGCCAGAGGTGCCGCCCCTGCCAGAGTTCCAGACCCACACGGAATATCAGTCCGTTACCCATTGCCACTCCGACCTCACCACCCTGGCCGAAAATGTGGCCCCCTCCGAGGCGGTGGATCTGCTTAGTCGGGCTGGCTTTACCCCCGACCACATTCGCCACATTCTCCAGTTACCCGCCCAGGCATGGCACCACTCCTGGTGGTATGCCCTAGGCCCAGAGGGCTTTTTAACCGTTCCCTTCCAGCGCCACATTCGCAGCCGTTGCTTTGCCGATGGCACCTTTACCCTTCAGTTTAAGGATGACTATGCCCAAAATCGGCCCCACGGCTTTCGCAGCCAATCCCAGTCCATTCCGGTGATGGTGCACCAAGACAGCCTCAGCTTTGGCGAAAACCTGACGCGCCTCAACCGCGCCCGCCGCGAATTGAAGACTGCCCGAGCGTTGCTCATGGCCACCGATCTATCGGAGCTCGAAATCGAAGGCTATATCCGCCAAAACATTAGCCTGGGCAATCAGCGGGGGCTGCAACGCCCCCTCACCGCCCATTGCCGCCTCTGCCATCGCGATCTCTGCCCTCTGCATGGGGTAGACTCGTCCCCGGTGATGGCCTGCCGATCCTTCCTGCCCGCCGAGGCCGTGCCCTAAGGTCTCGATGGTGATCACCCCATTTCCCTGATTTTCTCCAGCAGCACCCCTTGGCTGTCTTGGAGTTCAAAGGCTCGCAAGCTGTCAACATCGTTGTCTAAGTTTAGACCGGGCGTTTGTAACGCCACCCGCCACTCGGTCAAGTCTAGCTGGAGCCAATCGGCCAGCGTCACCGTTAGCGGTGGCCCACCCATGTGGGTGACCATGGCAATGGCGGGCAGCGTCTCGGCGCTGTCTCCGCTAGGCGGGGTGCGCAGCCCGTAGAACAGCGTCCGATCTTCGTCGCTAATGCGATTAAAGCGATCCCGTTCCCCGAGGTTTTCTCGCAGCCAGGGATGGGTGGATCGATAGTGGCGCAGGGCTCGGTTAAATTCCACCTGGGCGGGTTGGAGATGGGCGGCCCAGTAGTCTACCTTGGCGAAGTCGTGGCAGTCCTCCATGAAGGCTTTGGCAAAGTCCTTGAGCTTAGCCACATCCAACTGTTCCCAAAAGGTAAGCCTCACGTCGGCGTCCTTCGCCTGTTGCAGTCGCGGGTTGGCACAGACCATCCCCTCCCCATCAAAACAACGCCGACAGGTCTCCGCCACCTGCTCTAGGTCGTAGTCTGAGTCCACCATGGTGGATTGCAGCGCCTCGACAAAGCGACGCAGGGGATCCAGGTCTACAAACCCCATCGCCTTTAACCGTCGAAAATGATGGTCGGAGGCGTAATGTTCGGGGGTCACCTGCCAGTCGAGAAAGCCCGCTTCTTCGGAGACCACCTTGACCCCATAGCGCTCGTCCGAATTGCGGAAAAACCCCCAGGCCCCGCGAAAGGTGGCGTTGAGAAAGTCCATGGGCAGCCCCGGACTAAACCCGTACACCCAGAGCTTGGTGGCCGGGTTGTCGTAGGCCTTTTTGATCACTGCTTCGAGGGTGTCGCCTAGGTACCCGTTGATCGGGCCGGCTGGATCAATTTGATTGCCCCGGCGCACGGTGTCGTGGTTGGCACAGCCTGTGATCCAGTGATCGCCCTGGCTCATCACCTCACAGACCCGTCGCCATTTTTGATCCCAAAACTGCTTCAGCACGGGCGTATTATGGGCAAAAATCAGCGGCCCCCACTGATAGGCCTCAGGCCGCAGTTCAATCAATTCGCGATAGCGAGAGATCTCCTCCCAGCCCTCCTGGGGCCAGGGACGGCCATCCTCAAAAATGGTAAACATCAGGCGCTGGTAGCCGCCGATGTCCTGGATCACATCGCCCATGGCCAGGAGGTAGGCATCGTCTTGCTCCACAATGCCGGTGAGGGGGTTAAAGAACCGAAAATCTTGGCCGCCATCCACCCGAATGCCGTCCGCCCCCGTATTCAGCTTGCGCCGCTGCATTTCCAGCAAAATGCCCCGCACCCCTGGATGCTGGTGATTTAAGTCTTGGCCATACATATTGGGGCCTTTGAGAAAGGGCGGGCTGATCAAAAACTGGCATTGATTGTCGGCATGGCCATAGACCAGATCGTAAATCAGTTGAATCGGCCCCTGGGGAAAGGTGTGCAGTTCCACAATCAAATCGATCAGTTCATCCGGTCGCAGACTGCCCAGCAGGGCCGGATTAATGGCGGCAGAGCCCAAAATTGGCACATCATACCCCCAGTTTTGGGTGGTGGGTTTGCGCAGGGTGATCGGTACGTCCTGGGGCTCATCCGGTAGATCGCCGTGGTTGCCATCGGTGTGGCCGGCCCACAGGGCAAAGAAATCATAGGCCACATTGTTCTCGTTCCAGCGATATTCGACCGTAGGCTCGATGGGCAGCAGTTGGATGGCGTCGTAGCCCAGGTAGTTTTGCTCCGCCAGGGTCAGGGGCTCGTCTTGCCTCAGCTTTTGGGCCATTTGCCGATAGATTTGCGTCAACCCTTCCATCGTCCCGGCGGCGGAGGCGGTGCTGATATGTACCTGCAAAATGCAGTGGGGGGCCGGCAGGCGCGGCGGCACCTGTTCCACCTCAGAGGCGAGCTGACCGGGCAGCGCTGCCGTTTGGGCACCGGTTTGGCAAAAATACGCCAGGTCGGCTCGCTGGCGCTGCACCCGTTCCATGTCATAGAGTTCTGCGGGGGCAAAAATGCCGTAGGGCATGGAGTAGGCCAGCACATCTCGCAGGGTATGCAACTGATTGTGGCGATCAACGTAGCGCAACCAGTAAAAACTCCCGGCCTGCTCACGGGTGCCGGGGCGCATACCCCTGACCACGCCCCAGATATATTCCCCTTGATGGGCGAGGGAAACATGCTCCCGTCGCCAACGCGTCAGCTGTTTTGGGGCTCGAAAATTGATCGGATCGATGGGGGTAAACACCTCCAGGTAGATGCTGCGATCCGACTGAATCACTTCAGAGGTCAGTTCCGGCGTCCAGAATCCGATCTCGGTCAAGCCATCGGCTTGGTAGTGAGCCCCCAGGCGAGTGGCGAGGGTTTTCGCCTTTTGAAACAAGGTGGCATCGGATTCGGTGACATCGGCGGCCCAGTCGAGCAGAGCCTGGGTCGCATCTTCAACCAGAGTGAGGGTAGGGAGAGTATCAACCAGCACGCTACTTTAATCGTGATCAGGATCAACAATGGGCGGGTTTTCGCTCATCAGCCTAGCAGATCCCTACTGGTCGTTCGCCGTCACCCTAAAATGTCGGCGATTAAATCCCCCCAAAGGAAGATTTTGATCGGCAAAACGTCTTCGCGGATCCAATCCCCAGTAGATCACAAGCTTGCGCTATTGCCCTGATTCGGCCCTCATTCTAAATCTTGCTCCCCATGAGGGAGAGGGACTTTGAGTATTTTTTAGCTCCCCTCTCCCGACCGGGAGAGGGGCTGGGGGTGAGGTCTAGGCTTCGGTGACGGCTTCGTCGGCGGTGGCGGTGCGATCACGGCCATGGGATTTGGCCCAGTAGAGGGCTTGGTCGGCCCGTTGCAGCAATTGTTCGGGGTCTTGGCCGTGGGTGGGAAAGCAGGCCACCCCGAGGGAAATGGTGAGGGGTTCGATGGGTTTGCCCTCGTGGGTGAGGGTGAGATATTTGACGGCACGGCGGACTTTCTCGGCGCGGCCCAGGGCCATATCCAGGGGGGCATCAAACAGCACCATGCAAAATTCCTCGCCCCCATAGCGGCACACCACATCCTGCGATCACACATGACCCCGCAGCACAATACTGGGCACCTCGAAAAATGCTGAAAACGCTATCTCATGATGAGACTCATGTCGAAATCTAGTCACCTAAAATATTGATCGGTATTCCACGACTTGATCATCATATTTTAATTCTTAAAGAGATGCTAGATAGTGGCTAAAAGATGGGATAATAAGTCATATAAATTGCTACTTCTTCATCAGAGCTATGGGACAGAAAGGATTCTGGGACTTTGAGGAGCGCCAACAAGAACTGATCAACAAAAACAAAACCTTAAAACATCTTAATGACATTATCCCTTGGGAATTATTCCGAGCAGAACTAGAAACGCTTCACAAAAAAGATCGTAAAAGCAATGCAGGTCGTAAGCCAACTGATGTCATTTTGATGTTTAAGCTCTTGATTCTACAACAGCTTTATAACATCAGTGATGAAGAATTGGAATACCAAGTCAAAGATCGTCTGTCTTTTATGGAGTTTCTGAACTTGGGGCTAGAAGATCCGGTGCCTGACGCAACCACGGTCTGGCTATTTCGTCAGCATCTCAAAGACCATAACAAAATGGAGCCTCTCTTTGAAGAATTCTCAAACTACTTAAATCAACAGGGCTATCAAGCTCAGGGCGGTCAGATTATGGATGCCACCTTGATACCCGTTCCAAAGCAAAAAATAACGAAACAGGAGAAAGAAGACCTGAAACAAGGACAGATCCCAGAAGAATGGCAGAATAATCCTCATAAAATGGCTCAGAAGGATATTGACGCCAAGTGGACGAAAAAGAATCATCAAAGCTACTTTGGTTACAAGAATCACATTAATATTGACGTAGAGTATGGCTTTATTCGTCAATACATCATCACGGATGCATCTGTCCATGATAGTCAAGCCTTGACCCGCTTGTTAGATGACCTCAATACCGGAAAAGGAGTCTGGGCAGATAGTGCTTACCGTTCTGCCGGAATCGAATGGCTATTATCGCTCTTAAACTGGATCAGTCATATTCATGAACGCCCTTATCGCAATCGACCCCTGAGTGAAGAACAGCAGGAAAAGAATACAGAACGATCTAAAACTCGCAGCCACGTTGAGCATGTCTTTGGTGCTTGGGTCATGCGACTGGGCGGAAAGGCGTTAAGGTCTATCGGCTTAGGCCGCGCTGAAGTTAACTTGGGTCTGAAAAACTTAACCTATAATTTTATGCGTTTCATCTTCTGGGAAACACGAAAACCTGTCCTGAATTAAATCGTTCTAATTGAAGCCATAAGGCAACGCTGATAGATTCATTTGAGTCACAACTGACACAGTGCGATGGAAGGGTCATTTCTGTCTCACTGTGTTCTTTTTTGAGACTGCAATTCCCTGGATACTCGATTAATCGAGGTGCCCTGGACATGGACGGGATTGATCGCTGAGCTGACCCAATTTGTCATCAGGGTCTCGCTCCAGCTAACCGTACCCCCCCCTAGTCTCCCACTCGTTCTGCCCGAAACCTCCAGCCTGTAATCTTTCTACAGACTTTTGCCTAAGGGATAGCCCAAGGGGAGAGGGGAAGCTAGCGATTCAAAGTCCCTCTCCCATGGGGAGAGGGACTTAGGGTGAGGGCCAGCGTCGTTGCCGAA
>JAYKHF010000004.1:0-12827 GCA_035285305.1 Leptolyngbya sp. | reverse complement strand
ATCACCTTGTAGGACTTGGCTACGGTGCCGTGGGTTTGAATCGCCTGCTGCACCTCGGCATCGGCCAGGATGGTGTCATCCAAAACGGGGCCGTTGCTGTGGACGGCTTCGTGGCTGAGCCAGCTTCGGTCTTGGCGCACGTCGGGCAGGTTGATTAGGGTCTCCAGGTGGAGGGACTGGGTTTTGGCGGGCTTCACGCCGTCACGGGGCTTCAGCAGGTCAGACCGTCCGACGATGTCTAGCAGGTTGGCATAGCCCAGCCGCGCCAGCAGAGAGCGCACTTCTTCGGCGATGTAGAAGAAGAAGTTGACGACATGCTCGGGAACGCCCGTGAACCGCTTGCGCAGTTCTTCCTTCTGGGTAGCCACGCCAACGGGGCAGTTGTTGGTGTGGCAAACGCGGGCCATAATGCAGCCCTCGGCAATCATGGCAATGGAACCAAAGCCGAATTCCTCGGCCCCCATCAGGGCACCCATGACCACATCCCAGCCCGTCTTCAGGCCGCCATCGACGCGCAGGGTCACGCGATCGCGCAGTTGGTTATCCAGCAGCACCTTGTGGACTTCGGTGAGGCCCAGTTCCCAGGGTACCCCCGCGTGCTTGATGGAACTGAGGGGTGAAGCCCCCGTGCCGCCATCGTGGCCGGAGACTTGGATAATGTCGGCGTTGGCCTTGGCCACCCCCGCCGCAATGGTGCCAATGCCCACCTCAGACACCAGCTTTACGGAAACGCCCGCCTTAGGGTTGATCTGGTGCAGGTCAAAGATGAGCTGGGCCAAATCTTCGATGGAGTAGATGTCGTGGTGAGGCGGCGGCGAAATCAGCGACACCCCAGGCTTGGAACGGCGCAGCATGGCGATGTAGGGGCTGACCTTCTTGCCGGGGAGTTGGCCCCCTTCGCCCGGTTTCGCGCCCTGGGCTAGTTTGATTTCAATCTGCTGGGCGTGCATCAGGTATTCCGGCGTTACCCCAAAGCGCCCAGAGGCCACCTGTTTGATGGCGGAACTGGCGGTGTCGCCGTTTTTCAGGCCGCGCAGATGGGGGAAGGTGGGGGATTGGCCCTCGCCATCCACATCCTTCAGCACGTTGAAGCGCACCGGATCTTCGCCACCCTCACCGGAGTTGGACTTGCCGCCAATCCGGTTCATGGCAATGGCCAGCACCTCGTGGGCCTCGCGGGACAGCGCCCCCAGGGACATGCCCCCGGTGCAGAACCGCTTCATAATCGATTCCACCGACTCCACCTGATCCAGGGGAATGGGCTGGCGATCGCTCTGGAGATCCAACAGGTCGCGCAGGGCGGTGAGGGGACGATTCTCAAGCTGATCTTTGTAGAGTTCGTAGTGGTCGTACTGGCGATCCGCCACAGCCTTATGCAGCAGCTTGGTCATGGCCGGGTTGTTCATGTGGTACTCGCCACTGGGCCGAGACTGCACAAAGCCCATGTTTTGCAGGCGTTTGGCGGTTTCGGGGAAGGCCCGCTGGTGAAAGCTCAGGGTTTCCTGGGCCAAATCCGCGATGGACAGGCCCCCCAGCCGCGAGGTCGTCCCCCGGAAGGCGAGGTCTAGCAAGTCTTCGCCAATGCCGATGGCCTCGAAAATCTGCGCCCCCTGGTAGCTCGTGATCAGGGAAATCCCCATCTTGGAGAGAATCTTCAGCAGCCCCGCATCCACCGCCTTGCGGTAGTTGTCCTGGGCTCCGTTGAGGGTGGAGACGGGCAGCTTGCCACTGTCCATCAGCTTTTGGGTGCGGCTGTCCGACCACCAGTGGCGCACCGATTCCAGCGCCAGGTAGGGGCACACGGCACTGGCCCCATAGCCAATCAAGCAAGCAAAATGATGGGTGCTCCAGCACTGGGCCGTATCGACCACCAGGGAGGTATGCATCCGTAGGCCATTACGAATCAGGTGATGGTGAACGGCCCCCACGGCCAGCAGGGGCGGAATGTAGGTGGTGTCGGCGCTGAGGGTGGTGGGGTTGCCCTGGGCATCGACCCGATCACTCAGCACCAGGATGGTTTTGCCCGCCTTCACCGCCTGGTCGGCTTGCTCACAGAGGGCATCCACGGCCTTAGCCAAATCCCCAGGGCCAGCGGCCAGGGTGTAGAGGGTGGAAAGCGTCGCCGTGTCAAAGCCGGACTGGTGAATCTGGGCCAGTTCGACTTCGTTGATGACCGGGCTTTCCAGCTTCAGCAGGCGGGCATATTCAGGCTTTTCATCTAGCAGGTTGCCCCTGGCCCCCAGTTGGGTGGTCAAAGACATCACCAGCCGCTCCCGCAGGGGGTCAATGGCGGGGTTTGTCACCTGGGCAAAGCGCTGCTTGAAGTAGTCGTAGATGAGGTGGGGCTTGTCGGACAGCACCGCTAGGGGAATGTCGTCGCCCATGCAGTAGGTGGGCTCCTTGGCCTGGGCCGCCATGTCTTGGATGATCATGTCCACATCCTCGACGGTGTAGCCAAAGGCGCTTTGCTGCTTCAGCAGGGCTTCGCCGTCGTAGAGGCTGGCTTCCGCGAACAACTGGGGCGAAATCTCCTTGCGGTGGGCCTTCAGCCAGTCACCGTAGGGATGGCGATGGGCCACCCGCTGCTTCAGGGTCCAGTTTTTGAGAATTTCCTGGGTGTCGAGATCCACGGCGATCATCTGACCCGGGCCAAGCCGCCCCTTTTCTACGATGTCGCTGGCGGCCACATCCAGCACCCCGGCCTCGGAGGACACCATCAACAGACCGTCCTTCGTCACCACGTAGCGCGCCGGACGCAAACCATTGCGATCTAGCGTGGCCCCCACCTGATGACCATCGCTAAACACGATCAGCGCAGGGCCATCCCAGGGTTCTTGCAGGCCGCTGTAATACTCGTAAAAATCGGTGATTTCAGGATATTGATCGAGGGCGGGCTGGTTATTGTAGGCCTCCGGCACCATAATCATCAGCGCTTCCTGGGGCGTGCGGCCTGAGCGCACCAGCATCTCCATCACGTTGTCGAGGTTGGCGGAGTCGCTATTGTCCAGATTCACGATGGGCTTCAGCATTTCCACCCGGTCGCCCCACACCTCGTGGGACAGATCCGCCTGACGCGCCATCATCCAGTTGACGTTGCCCACCAGGGTATTGATTTCGCCGTTGTGCCCCAACAGCCGCATCGGGTGCGCAAGGGGCCACTTGGGCATGGTGTTGGTGCTAAAGCGGCGGTGATATACGGCAAAGGCGCTGACAAAGGCGGAGTTGGTCAGGTCGTTGTAGAAGCTGGCCAGCACCGAGGATCGCACCATGCCTTTGTACACAATGGTGCGGCAAGAGAAGGAGCACACGTAGAAATCGCCTAGGGCGGCGACCTGGTCAGCGGATAGCGTACCGCCCGTTTTCAGTTGGGCCACCGCCTTGAGCACCTGCCGCCGCACCAAGTAAAGTGCCCGTTCTAGATCTTCCCGGTTGACCGAGTCCGAAGCTATCACCACCTGTTCAATGCGGGGTTGGAATTGCTTAGCCAGTGCCCCTAGAACCTCGGGGGTCACAGGGACTTGACGCCAACCCACCAGGGTCAAGCCTTCCGTTTGGATAACGCGCTCGAAGGTTTCCCGCACGAGGGCCGCTGCGGCTTCATGCTGGGGCAAAAAGATCATTCCCACGCCCGTCTGAGTGGGGTTAAGGGCAGGCTTTCCAGAGGCCGTCGCCCAATCCTGCAAAATCGCCCAGGGAATCGCCGTCATTACCCCGGCCCCGTCGCCGGAATCCTGGTCTGCACAGCACCCCCCTCGGTGTTCCATGCCCTCCAGCGCGGCCAAGGCTCTGGAAATGAGATCATGGCTAGCCCGATTCTGCTGATCGGCTAAAAAGCCAACGCCGCAAGCATCCCGCTCTTCTACGATGGATTTCGGCCCCCAGTTGGGCCAAGCAGCGGAGGACCGAGGCAGCGATGGATGCGAGTGATTCACAGGTGTAAGTCCCATGGGATAGCAGGTCAACAAGCGAGGGGGTAAATCCGAAACAAGCGGTCAAAGCATGGGCCAATTCATCAAAAATTGGCTCAATCACGGTCGAAACCTTGGGCAATTCAAGATGCCTTCCGAAGGCCGCAGCGGTGGTGTCAGAGAGGCAAGGCAGGATCCGTATGATAGACCATCCAGCCCCGGCACCTAAACCGCTGTAACACCGTCCTATGGAGTGGGGTAAAGCAGAGCCGAAAAGATCGCTCTACCTTGCCTATAATTTACAGACTTTATCAGCAGTTTACAGACCTTAGCATCTCCTTGGGTCAAGGTTCTTTAATGGATTAACCCACCTGGCCCGATGTATCCTCCCTCCAACCCTCCAAGGAAGTCAGTTTTTCTATGTCATCCTCCCTCCGCTTGCGCCATCGTTGGCCCCGATTGACTGGGCTGCTGATCGGGTTGGTCGCTCCGACCATCCTCGTCAACACCGCCGGGGCCGTTGGGTCTGAGCCTAGCCCCTCCGAGGCGATCATCCCCCAGGGATCCCGTCTCCCGACCGCCCTAGCCCAAGCCGCCGACGCCACGGGCAATCGGGTCAGCATCAATGGCCTCAGCCTGTCTGTTCCCTGGATGCAGCGGCAGAACCAGATTGGGGTGGCAGACTATGGGTTGACCGATTACCTGGGGCTGACGCTTCTAAATAGCAACGATGCCCAGCGCCAGCCCGTGCAGTGGTTTTCCAGTAGTCAAAGCCCGACCGTCCTCAGCGCCTGGGTGCAGGGGGGCTATCGCTATCTCGACCTCACCCCGCTGCAAACCGCCCACGGCTGGACGGCCACGGTGCAAGGGCAAACCCTGAACTTGACCGTCCCCACCACCCAAATGACCGCCCTGCGATCGGGGAATCAGCCCTGGGGCCAGCGTTGGGTGATGGATGTTTCTGGGCCAACCCTTGCCCAGATCAGCGAAACGGCTGGATCGGTCACTATCACGCTCTCATCGACCACCACGCCCGCCGTCGCTGAATCCGTGGTGCCTGCCTCTGAAGACTCAACTCCAGCACGAATTACCCCGGCGGCCCAATCGACCCAGATTACCCTACCCATCGCCAATCCCAACGCCCGTCCGGTGTTGTTCACCCTCACCAATCCCGACCGGGTCGTGGTGGACCTTCGCGCCGATCACCTACGGCCTATGAACATCCTCTGGGCACCGGGGCTGCGCTGGCGGCAGCAATATTTCACCGTGGGGCGTAAAACCCTGCCCGTCTACTGGCTACAACTCAGCGCTAGGGATGCCCAAACCACGCTACGCCCCTTCAGGACAGACCCCGCCACCGCCACGGGCATTACGCCCCTACAAACTATGGCCCAGCGCTGGCAGGCCGCAGCGGCCATCAATGCCGGATTTTTTAATCGCGATAATCAATATCCCCTGGGGGCCGTTCGCGCCAACAACGACTGGATCTCTGGCCCCATCCTCGGGCGTGGCGCGGTGGGCTGGGGCAACGGGCAGGTGCAGATGGATCGCCTAGCCCTACGGCAAACCCTCCGAACGGGGAGCGGCCAAACCTATCCCATCCAGGCCATCAACAGCGGCTATGTTCAGGCTGGGATTGGCCTCTACACCCCGGCCTGGGGGAGCACCTACCGCCCGATTACGGAATCAGAGCACATTGTGACCGTGCGTAATCAGCAGGTGATCAGCCAACAGGCGGTAACGGCTGGCGTCACCGTGCCCATTCCCCCGGATGGCTATATTCTGGCGCTTCGAGCCTACAATACCGCCGCCCAGGGGCTCCCTATTGGCACCGCTGTCACCCTTCAGTCAGAGGTTTTGCCCTCCACCCTAGCCCCGTTTCCCCACATCGTCGGCGGCGGGCCGCTGTTGATTCGGAACCGCAATATTGTCTTAGATGCAGGGCTAGAGCAATTCGGGAGCGCCTTTGCCCGCCAAGCGGCCCCCCGCAGCGCCATCGGCTATACCGCCAGTGGGGATATTCTGCTCGTCGCCATCCACAATAGCCCCGCTGGCCCTGGCCCCACCTTGGCAGAAACCGCCCAGGTCATGGCCCAACTCGGCAGTGTCGATGCCCTCAACCTCGATGGGGGCAGTTCCTCCAGCCTCTACCTGGGAGGGCGGCTGATTAACCGCCATCCGCGCACCGCCGCCCGCGTCAACAATGGCCTGGGCCTATTTCTCCCGTGATGGTCAACCAGGGGCCTCACCCCAAAAGAGGGGACAATAGTGATTGAGAGGCCCCACCAGTCCGCTGGAACCGAACCGCTGGAACCGAACCGCTGGGCTCACCCCGGCATGAGCCCCTGATCCCAGGCCGTTCCTTTAACCATTCATTACCTTGTTGTCTAGAAAACCTTACCCACCATGTCCCAAGTAGAAGCCTCCACCGCACCTGCCCCCCTCCCCGCCAACAGCGACAAGGATCGATCTGAAACCGGTCAACGCCCCTGGGGAACCTACACCGTCCTAGAAGAGGGGCGGGGCTACAAAATTAAGCGGATTGAAGTCAAACCGGGGCACCGCCTCAGCCTGCAAATGCATCACCACCGCAGCGAACATTGGATTGTGGTTTCTGGCACCGCCAAGGTGACCTGCTCGGATCAGGAAATTCTGCTCTCCAGCAACCAATCCACCTACGTGCCCCCCTGCACCCAACACCGACTGGAAAATGTCGGTGTCATTCCCCTCGTGCTGATCGAAGTGCAAAACGGCGAATACCTCGGCGAAGACGACATTGTTCGCTTCCACGATGACTATGCCCGCATCAACGACCAGGTCGAGTCACCTGCCCCCAGGCCGCATGATAGGCTGGACGGTGGTTCAGTTGCCCCTGGCCATCGCCCCTAGCCCTTGCGCCACCATGATTCACCTGCGCCCCGCAGCGGCCCAAGAAATCCAGCGCCTTTTGCAGGCATCCCCGCATCACGTCGGCTTGAGAATCCAGCTTCAGCCCAGCGATTGTGCGGAATGGATCTACGACCTCAGCCCCGCCCAGCAGGTCAGCCCTGAGGATGTCACCTTCCAGGTGGGAGATCTTCAGGTCGTCCTCGCCCAAGCGATTGTCCCCCTGCTGGACAACCTCACCATTGACTACGCCGAGGATTTGATGGGCGGCGGCTTTCGCTTTGTGAATCCCCAAGCCAGCCATACCTGCGGCTGTGGCAATGCCTTTTCCACCACGCCCAGCGCGGTTGCAGGAGACTGCTCCGCCGTCGCTGAGCCTCCTCGCTAAACTCAGTAGGTGATCTGGCCAGCAGGTTGATCTGGCCACCCCTGCCAGGGCGACATCAACGGAACTACAGCAATTCTCAAGATAACTTGACGCATTGACGGCAGATCGATCAGGCGGATCTGTGAGCCTGTCGAACAGCCGCAGCCCGCTGCCCGTTCGCCCTGAGCTTGTCGAAGGGTAAACGGGCAATTGATCAAAATGAGCATTACTGACGGAACTAAACCGAAATTGACGAAAGCATCTCAGCAATGATACGCTAGACCCTTGTGAAAACTTTTGAATCACTAGCCATACTGTAGCGTCTAGAGCACCTGATCTATGCCCACGATTCAGCAACTCATTCGGAGTGAGCGTCAGAAAACCGAGAAAAAGACGAAGTCTCCTGCCCTAAAAAGCTGCCCCCAACGCCGTGGGGTATGTACTCGTGTCTACACCACCACCCCCAAAAAGCCTAACTCTGCTCTGCGGAAGGTGGCACGGGTTCGCCTCACCTCTGGGTTTGAGGTAACGGCCTACATCCCTGGCATCGGGCACAACCTGCAAGAGCACTCCGTCGTGATGATTCGTGGCGGTCGGGTGAAGGATCTTCCCGGTGTCCGGTATCACATCATTCGTGGCACCCTTGACACCGCTGGCGTTAAGGATCGTCGCCAAGGTCGTTCCAAATACGGCGCTAAGCGTCCTAAACAGTAGATCGACAACCGTAGATCGACGTTCGCTTTCGGCGATGGTGTGGCTAGTTACAGCGGTTCATCGTGTCTAGAAAGCAAGTCTTGGTCTTCAGGCTTCGGTTGGCTGTCCTCAAAGCCCACGGAGAATAGCCTAGGCTCATCTCCCTATATTTTTTTGACCCTCTAGTTCCACAGACTTCGGAAGATAAGCTATGTCCCGTCGTACCGTTGTTCAAAAACGCCCCATCCCCCCCGACTCCGTCTACAACAGCCGCCTGATCACGATGATGAGCCGTCGTTTGATGACCAGCGGCAAGCGTTCCCTCGCAGATCGCATTGTCTACGATGCCTTCAACATCATCAAAGAACGGAGCGGTGGAGATCCCCTCGAGGTATTCGAGCGGGCCGTGCGCAATACCACGCCCCTGGTCGAAGTGAAGGCTCGCCGGGTGGGTGGGGCCACCTATCAGGTGCCGATGGAAGTCCGCCCTGAGCGGGGTGTGGCCCTGTCCCTGCGCTGGCTAACCCAGTTTTCTCGCCAACGTTCTGGCAAGTCCATGGCCATCAAATTGGCTAACGAACTGATGGATGCCGCCAATGAAACGGGCGGCGCTGTGCGCAAGCGGGAAGAAACCCACCGCATGGCCGAAGCGAACAAGGCGTTTGCTCACTATCGCTACTAGGCTCCTCGTAGCCCATCGCTAGGCCGCTTGGGCATAACTCAGCGCTAGCGATGGGCATCGCTTTATCGAAATCGATCTAAAGCAGTTCGGTGAATGGACTCGCTCCATTGCGTTCAGGAGATAACTGTGGCACGGACAACACCCCTAGAGCGGGTTAGGAATATTGGGATCGCCGCGCACATTGACGCGGGCAAAACCACCACCACAGAACGCATCCTCTATTACTCTGGGATCGTTCACAAAATCGGTGAAGTCCATGAGGGCACTGCCGTCACTGACTGGATGGATCAGGAACGGGAACGCGGCATTACGATTACTGCTGCGGCCATTACCACCAGTTGGCGGGATCACCAAATCAACATCATTGACACCCCTGGCCACGTTGACTTCACCATTGAAGTTGAACGGTCAATGCGGGTATTGGACGGCGTGATCGCGGTCTTTTGCTCGGTGGGGGGCGTTCAGCCTCAGTCCGAGACCGTTTGGCGGCAAGCGAATCGGTATCAGGTGCCGCGCATTGCCTTCATCAACAAAATGGATCGGACAGGGGCGAACTTCTTCCGAGTTTATGACCAGCTACGGAATCGGTTGGGAGCCAATGCCGTCGCGATTCAGATTCCGATTGGGGCTGAAGGCCATTTTCAAGGCGTTGTGGACTTGGTAGCCATGCGAGCCCGGATCTACCATGACGATCTCGGGGAAAACATTGAAGACACGGAAATCCCTGCTGAGGTTCAAGATCTAGCGGAGGAATATCGCACCAAGCTTTTAGAGGCGATCGCCGAAACCAGCGACGATCTGATGGAGAAGTACCTCGAAGGGGAAACCATCACCGATGCAGAAATCGTCATGGCCCTACGCCAGGGCACCATTAACCAGGGTATGGTGCCCGTGCTTTGTGGCTCTGCCTTCAAGAACCGTGGCGTTCAGTTGCTCCTCGATGCCGTGGTGGACTATCTCCCAGCCCCCATTGATGTTCCGGCGATTCAAGGAGCCCTGCCCGATGGTAGCACCGCAGAACGTCATGCCAAGGATGAGGATCCCCTTGCGGCCCTCGCCTTCAAAATTATGGCCGATCCCTACGGTCGCCTCACCTTTGTGCGGGTCTACTCTGGCATCTTGAAAAAGGGCAGCTACATCTACAACGCCACCAAGGATAAAAAGGAGCGGATCTCGCGGCTCATTGTGCTTAAAGCCGATGATCGCATTGAAGTGGATGAACTCCGCGCCGGAGATCTCGGAGCCGCCATCGGGCTCCGAGAGACCTTCACCGGAGATACCCTTTGTGAGCCAGAACAGCCCATCGTCCTAGAGTCTTTGTTTGTGCCAGAACCCGTCATTTCCGTGGCGGTGGAGCCCAAGACCAAGCAGGATATGGACAAGCTGTCGAAGGCTCTACAGTCGCTGTCGGAGGAAGATCCCACCTTCCGAGTGAGCACGGATCCCGAAACCAACCAAACCGTGATTGCGGGCATGGGCGAGCTCCACCTGGATATCCTCGTGGATCGCATGCTGCGAGAATTCAAGGTGGAGGCGAACATTGGCGCACCCCAGGTGGCCTACCGCGAAACCATTCGCAAAACGACCAAAGCTGAGGGCCGTTTTATCCGCCAAAGTGGGGGTAAAGGTCAGTATGGCCACGTCGTTGTAGAAGTGGAACCAGCGGAGGAAGGGAGCGGTTTTGAGTTCATGTCCAAAATCGTGGGAGGGACAATTCCAAAAGAATACATCCCTTCCTCGGAACAAGGCATGAAAGAAGCCTGCGAATCTGGTATCCTAGCTGGGTATCCTGTAATCGACTTGAAGGTTACGCTCATCGATGGGTCTTACCATGAGGTGGATTCGTCTGAGATGGCCTTTAAGATTGCAGGTTCAATGGCGATGAAAGAAGCCGTCATGAAGGCATCTCCCGTCCTTCTTGAGCCCATTATGAAGGTCGAGGTTGAAGTTCCGGAAGACTTTCTGGGCGATGTCATGGGAGATTTAAACTCCCGACGTGGTCAGATCGAAGGCATGGGGTCTGAGGCTGGTGTTGCAAAGGTTACCGCCGATGTCCCATTAGCTGAGATGTTTGGTTATGCTACCGACATCCGCTCTAAAACGCAGGGTCGGGGCATTTTTTCGATGGAATTTAGCCACTATGGCGAAGTTCCTCGAAATGTGGCTGAGGCCATTATCTCTAAAAACAGTGGGAACGCTTAGAAAAAGAAAGGACACGTAACGTAAATGGCACGCGAAAAGTTTGAACGGACTAAACCGCACGTTAACATTGGCACCATCGGTCACGTTGACCATGGTAAGACCACGCTAACGGCAGCAATCACCATGACCCTGGCGGCAGCCGGTTCTGCGAAAGCTCGTAAGTATGACGAGATTGATGCAGCCCCCGAGGAAAAAGCCCGTGGGATCACCATCAACACCGCCCACGTGGAGTATGAGACCGAAACCCGTCACTACGCCCACGTGGACTGTCCGGGTCACGCTGACTATGTGAAAAACATGATCACCGGGGCCGCTCAAATGGACGGTGCCATTCTGGTGTGTTCCGCCGCCGATGGCCCCATGCCCCAAACCCGTGAGCACATTCTGCTGGCCAAGCAGGTAGGCGTTCCCAGCATCGTGGTTTTCCTGAACAAGCAAGACCAAGTGGATGACGAAGAACTGCTAGAGCTGGTAGAGCTCGAAATCCGCGAACTGCTCAGCTCCTACGACTTCCCTGGTGATGATATCCCCATCACCTCTGGCTCCGCCCTGTTGGCGGTAGAAGCCCTGAGCGCCAACCCCGCCATCAAGCGTGGCGAAGATCAGTGGGTAGACAAGATCCTGTCGCTGATGGACAGCGTTGACGCCTACATCCCCACCCCTGAGCGCGATGTGGACAAGCCCTTCCTAATGGCCGTTGAAGACGTCTTCTCCATCACCGGTCGGGGAACGGTGGCCACGGGCCGGATTGAGCGTGGCAAGGTGAAAGTGGGCGAAACCGTTGAGTTGGTGGGTATCCGCGACACCCGCAACACCACGGTAACCGGTGTAGAAATGTTCCAGAAGGTTCTGGACGAAGGGATGGCTGGAGACAACGTGGGTCTGCTCCTGCGGGGTATCCAGAAGGATGATGTGGAGCGCGGCATGGTGCTGGCCAAGCCCGGTAGCATCACCCCCCACACCCAGTTTGAATCTGAGGTGTACATCCTCAAGAAAGAAGAGGGTGGCCGTCACACGCCTTTCTTCTCCGGCTACAAGCCCCAGTTCTACGTGCGGACAACCGACGTAACCGGCACCATCAAAGCCTTCACCGATGACGAAGGTGGCAACGCTGAGATGGTGATGCCCGGAGACCGGATCAAAATGACCGTGGAACTCATCAACCCCATCGCCATTGAGCAAGGGATGCGTTTCGCTATCCGTGAGGGTGGCCGCACCGTAGGCGCGGGCGTTGTGTCCAAAATCCTGAAATAATTCAGGTCGTTTAACGCATGGGATAAGGGCAGGCACGTAGCCTGCCCTTATCCTGTCTCTAGTCACCTCCATCGAACCTTGAAAATTTAATCGGAGTTAGCCCCATGGCCACCATTCAGCAGCAAAAAATCCGCATTCGCCTGAAAGCGTTTGATCGCAGACTGCTCGATACATCCTGCGAAAAAATTGTAGACACGGCTAACCGCACCAACGCCACCGCCATTGGCCCCATTCCTCTGCCCACCAAGCGCCGCATCTACTGCGTGCTCCGTTCTCCCCACGTGGACAAGGACTCTCGTGAGCATTTTGAAAGCCGCACCCACCGCCGCATCATTGATATCTATCAGCCCACCTCTAAGACCATTGATGCCCTGATGAAACTCGATCTACCCGCAGGGGTTGACATCGAAGTCAAGCTCTAGGGTCTTGGATCAGCCGTTCTCAGGATGCGGCGGAGAAAGTCCATCCGGGGAAGTTTAGAGTCACACCGTTCGCCTTTCGACCAGCTCAAGGCGAACGGAACGGTGGCGAACGGTAAAGGATATCCCGTTCGGGCTGAGCCTGTCGTTGGCGTAGCCTCTCCGACGGAGAAAGCCCAGGGAAGTCACGCCTTTCGACCAGCTCAAGGCGAACGATAAAGGATATCCCGTTCGGGCTGAGCCTGTCGTTGGCGTAGCCTCTCCGACGGAGAAAGCCCAGGGAAGTCAAGACTTTCGACCAGCTCAAGGCGAACGATAAAGGATTACCGTCCGGGCTGAGCCTGTCGAAGCCGCTCGGGCTGAGCAGTGAGCCCGTCGCCCAAGAGCCCTCAGTGATACCTAGGGGGCTCTTTGCG
>JAYKHF010000003.1:0-35503 GCA_035285305.1 Leptolyngbya sp. | reverse complement strand
AGGGGTGGTGTCTGTGACCGTATCAACCCCAACATTCAGGGCAAAGGGCGTACTGACCTGGGCTTGGGAGATCACCACAATTTCGTAGTAGCCAGACTGGGGCAGTTCTCCGGCCCAGGTTGTCTCCGTGGCATGGGCCAAAAGATGGGGCAACTCTGGGGTGGGCCTGGGCAAGTAGAGAGACAGACGGGTAGACTCCGGGGGGGCTTGCAGGTAGAGGCGCATCCGTTGGCCCTGGCGCAGATTCACAAGGTAGATATGGCCGTCGCCGGGGGAGAGGGTGCCCGTGGTCAATTGGTCAAAGCGGTCGGGCTCAAAGCGAAGGTCGGTCAGCGCCTCGCCGTTGGTAATGGCCGTGACGCGATCCTGGGTTAGCGCCATCAAGACTTGATCCACCGGGGTTTCCACAAAGCCCGACTGACCACGGCTCGGAAACATCACCTCAAATCTCGCCTTGGCCAAATCCTCTAGGGCCTTGCGGCTGACGTGGCGCTCATTCACTTGACGCCGCCATCGGTCTTGATCCACGGGGCTGTAGCGACCGAGTTTGCTCCTCGCCTCTGGGCTCAGATGGGCCTCTAGGCGATCCAGGTGGGCCGTTGCGATGGTATCCCAGTCCTCCCGTAACTTCGCATCCCTGGGCTGATCGGTCAGGGGGTTGCCCTGGCGATTGGGGTGTTGCTCAAAGAAAAACTGATCGGTCAGGCCCACGAGGTAGGCCCAGTCTACCCCCAGGGCAACTGCCCGGTTGCGAAGGGCCTGTTGACGGGCTTGCTCAGCCTCGTTGACGGTGGGGGTCTGGGGGTTGCCCGCCTCCGAGGTGCGCCAGCCGAGGGGATCTAGCCACCAGCCCAACCCCGTCGTCATCCCCAGCACCAGGGCCAGCCCCGCCAAGACCGGCCAGTAGCCCGCCCGCATCCCTCGCCGAGGGGAGGCGGAACGGGGCGGCAGCACGGTGTAGGTTGGGGCAAACTCGCCATCCGCCAGCGGATTGGAGGCGTGACCAGGATAGCCGCCGGGGATAGGTGACGGCAAACGGCGGCTTGGGGAAGCCATCGCCGCCGCCGGATGCGCATCCGGCGGCGGCACGGTGGCCTGGATGCGCACAGGCAGGCTGGGGTTATCCTCGGAGGAGATCCCGTAGGGATTGGCCAGGTTCAGCATCCCCATCACCTGACTCGCGGTCTGGGGCCGCTGGGCCGGATCCTGGTTCACCATCTGATCCAGGGTTTGCCGCAGCCGATCCGAGACCTCCACCTGATTGGCCCAGACCCAGGTCTTTTTGCGTTCGTCGTAGAGTTCCTGGGGTTCCTTGCCGGTCAGCAGCACGATGGCGGTCATGCCTAGGGCATAGAGGTCATCCGCCGGACTGACTTGCCCCGTCTGTTCCTGGGTTTTGGGAATATAGCCAGCATGGCCCAGGTGCGTGATGGTGCCACTGGGGGATCGGTAGGGCTGGGGCACCCCCATCTGGTGACGCACATTCACCAGCAATTGCTTCACGCTGCCAAAGTCGATCAGCACGGCCCGACCATCGGCGTTACGCTGCACCAGATTATCCGGGGAAATATCACAATGCACCAGGCCCAGGCCATGGAGATATTGCAGCACAGGTAGCACCTGGGCCAGCATGGGCAGCACCTCAGCCTCCGAAAGCTGCTCCCCTTGGCGCTGGCGGCGGGTCAGCACCTGGCGATAGGTGGGGCCTTCCACGTAGTCTTGGACTAAAAACAGCCGATCCCCCTCCCGCAGCAGTTCCCGAAACCGAGGAATGTGGGGGTGATCCAACTGGTAGAGAAGGCTCGCCTCTCGCTCAAACAGCATTTGCGCCTGATCCAGCGCCACCTTGCCCTGCACCTGGGGGTTAAACTCGCGCAGCACGCACAATTCCTGAAAGCGGTGGGTATCTTCGGCGAGCCAGGTTTGGCCAAAGCCACCGCTGCTGAGCTGGCGCAACGGGCGATAACGTCCCCCGAGTTGCAGCCCTCCCTGTTCGACTTCCTCCATAGATTGCCCCTCGGCTGTTTAAGAATCTCAACCGGGCTGATGCCATCGGCCTCGGTCTCAGCCCCAATCCTACTGGGTTATCCCAGGTTTGGCAGGGCAGAACGGGGCCATCGTACCCCTTGGGTGCCATCCTAAGGCCACAAAAAAGAGGACTCGAGCGTCTCAGTCCCGAATCCCCTGGCGGTGGTGTAACCCTAGCCCCTAGCGGGCTTGCACCTGCTTAGCCATATCCCGGAAGGGAGACAGGCTAGGGCCGGGACGGCGACGGCGGGGCATGGTGGGGCCAGTGAGATAGGTGGCGGCAAAACTGGGAGCGGAGGTCGTCGGTGCCGCCGCCGGGGCGGGCTTGGGGGCCGGGGCAACGGCAGGAGCAGGGCTAGCGGCCACCGGCGCTGTCGCGGGCGCTGTAACGGGTTCCGTAACGGTTTTAGCCGGTTCAGGGGCAGCGGGGGCCGCAGCGGGGGCCGCACTCTCATCGAGTTCCATGAAAAATTCGGATTTTTTGCCGAGGCCAAACACACTCAGAATGGCCTGGAAAACACCGCCAATGATGCCAAAAATTGATTTGATCAAGCCCATGGGTCTATCCTTCTAACCTGCTGTTCTGAATTAATTATCAAGTTCCATTACGTGCCCTCATCATATCAAAGGCGATCTAGATACAAAAGTTAACCTCGCCACCGTTCCCGCTGGGGGGTAGCCAAGCCTAGTGCAGTGTCAAGATTAAGAATTAGGGCTTCGACAAGCTCAGCCCGAACCTGTCGTTGACGGTCGTCCTGAGCGGTGAGCGGTGAGCGGTGAGCGGTGAGCGGTGAGCGGTGAGCCTGTCGAACCGTCGAACCGTCGCGGATATCTGCAACCCTAAAACTTAGCACTGACAAACCACTAGGTGAGCGATGAGCGCCAGATTAGGCCAAAGCCCGCTGGTAGAACCCCTGCATGGAGCGCTGCCACTGTTGGCGGGAGGCCTCCCAGGTGTAGAACATGTGGCCCCCTGGGAAATGGCGCAGGGTGAGGTTGGGGCGTAGTTCGGGGCTGAGGGCCATAAGGTCGATCAGCAGGTTGGAGGAAAAATAGGGGGTGACAAGGTCGTAGAGGCCGTGGTTGATGACCACCTGCATGTGGGGGTTGAGGGCCATGGCCACCCGCAGATCGTCCATGGCTCCCACAAAGCCCTGCTTTTCCGGGCGGTCGGTGAGGAAGGTCCAGGCTTTGAAGACCTCGTAATTCAGGAGGTGGTAGGTGAGGGGGGTAGAGAGGCCGAGGGTATGGCGCAGATGGTGGTTGATGGCTCCGGTAAACAGGCGATCTAGGCCTTCGAGGGTGGGGTCAGTGCCGTCGTTTAGCGGGCGGTTGGGGAAGGGATCGATGGCGGTGATGGAGGCGTCGTAGAGCCCCAGGATGCGAGTTTGATCCCGTAGCAGTTCCCGGGCAAAGGTGCCGATATCCACCCGACCCCGATGGCGCTGCACCACCTCCACAGGCAGGCCAATCAACGCCGCCAGGTCGCCATAGACCCGCTGGCGGTCGGCCTCTGGGGCCAATTGACCTAGGGCCAGCATCGGAATCAAGGTTTGACGGGCGAAGGTTTCAGCCTTGGCCGCGTGGGCTGCGGGGCTGTCTTCGGTGGCCACCCGCCCGTGGTGAACGGCGGCAGCGGCCATGGAGGGAATGGCCACGGCCCAGTTGGCGAGGCTGTAGTCGGTGCCGTAGAGCAGGTCGAACTCGAGCACCGGGGAGATGATCACCACCCCATTCAAGCCGACGCCAAAATCCTGCTGCAAGGATCGGGCTAGCTTGGCCACCCGAAAGCCGCCGTAGCTTTCCCCGGCAATAAAAATGGGTGACAGCCAGCGGTGGTGATCCGACAGGTAGCGCTGGATGAAGTCTCCCAAGGCTTTGAGGTCACGATCCAGGTTCCAAAAGGTTTTGGCCTGTTCTAGGGCGGATGGGTCAGGCTTGGTCGCCTGGGGGTTGGGCTCGGAGGATCCATCGGCGGGGGTAGGGGCCACCGGGGGCTCAGCACGGGGTGCGTCCTTGGGTTCGGGATCCTTGGGCTTGGGCAATGCCCGACTGAAGCCCGTCCCAATGGGATCAATGAAGACCAAATCCGTGAAGGGAAGCCAGGTTTCTAGGTTGTCCTCCACCCGAACCGGGGGCTTGGGCAAGCCGCCATCGGCCTGAAAACACACCCGCTTTGGCCCCAGGGCTCCCATG
The DNA here is from genome assembly GCA_035285305.1 of Leptolyngbya sp. Classification (GTDB taxonomy): domain Bacteria; phylum Cyanobacteriota; class Cyanobacteriia; order Phormidesmidales; family Phormidesmidaceae; genus Nodosilinea. The sequence goes on along the minus strand of JAYKHF010000003.1, from coordinate 31,279 downwards.
TGTAAATAGGCCGATGCCGCCCCCGGCCCACCGTTGACCACAAAGGTGAGGGGCCGATCTGGCGCGGCCTCAGATGCCACGGTATAGGCCACGTAGAACAGTTCGGCCACGGGGTGATCGTGATCGTAGAGCACCTGCCACTGAGCTTCGGCCTGGTAGGGGATCAGGCCTTGGGAGGTGGCCAGGGTATGTTGGGTGGTGCAGCCCTGATGGATCGGGGAAACGGAGGTCATCGCCAGCGGTGGAAAGGTAGGAACAGTTGCAATCCGGCAACAAAGTCAAAGGGCATTAGAAATGGTCTTATCCTAATCTGTTATCTTCTTTTTCGTTCCGCTATGAGGGTGATCTACGACCTAGCGCAGGTCACCCCCTATCGCTTCACCACAGGTCTCCTCACCCTAGGCGCTCACGGCGCATCATCCCTACCCCTTTCGCCCTCAGGACCTCCCCCCCGTGACCCACGTTCCCCCAGGCTTTCTGTCCCTAGGCCAGTTTTTCACTACCCTGCACCGCCATCCTAGAAGGCCATGGCGGGGCTTTTTGATGGTCATCACGCTGCTGGCAACCCTGGGGCTTGGCACCCTGCCGGGGCTACCAGGAGTCCACAGCCCCATGGCCCAGACTGCCGTTGCCCAGACCGCTGTTGCCCAGACCGCTGTTGCCCAGATGACGGCGACGGAGGAGACCGAGCCAGCCCTAGAATCCTCGCTCTCGCCAGAGACCGATCCCACCATGGTGGGGCAAGTGAACCAACCTGTGGGCAACGCCATTGATGGATTTCCAGTGCTGCTCGATGGCAAGGAGCTATTTCGGATCAAGGTCGGTATTGAGGGGGTCTCCGCCGAAGAACGGGCGGCCATCCTCTCCCAGCGGCTCCAGGCTGCGGCAGCCGATCCCAGCATTACCCCCGATCAAATTCGGGCAGAAACGGGGGAAATCCAGAGTGTGATTTGGGCGGGAGACAAGGTGCTCTTCACCATTCGCCCGGAGGATGAAGTGATCTATGGCCAACCCCACCCAGAGCTAGCCGTCATCGCCGTGGACTGGATCCAGCAGGAACTCATCGCCTATCGAGAAGCTCGGAGTCTCCGACGGCTGGCCACCGGCGTCGTCTCCACCTTGGTGAGTACGTTGTTGCTGATTTTGTTTTTGCGAGGCCTGTTTCTTATCGCCTCCAAGCTCCTCACCTACATTCAGGCCCGTCGGGACAACAACACCCTAATCCTACGGGTGCAATCCATCCAAGTCCTGGGGGCCGGAGCCACCAGCTACCTCCTTCAGAGTTTGGTGAAGCTTCTGCGGACGGGGCTGGTGCTGGTGGCGCTCTACCTCTATATCCCTTTTGTGCTGAGCCACTTCCCGGCCACGGAGGCGATTGGGGATAGCGTCTTGAAGGACATTGCTGCGCGTCTCAGCGACCTCATTCAGGGGTTTGTCGCCTATCTCCCTAACCTCACAATGTTGGGCATTTTGAGCCTGGTGACCTACTACGTGATTGAGTTTGCGAAGCAGGTGATTATCGAACTCGGGCGGCAGGACGTGTATCCCTGGTTTTATCCCGAATGGGTGCGGCCCACCATTCGCCTTGCCAGCTTTTTCATCGGAGCCATGGCCCTGGTCATCGCTGGCCCCTACCTGCCAGGGTTTGGATCCCCAGCCTTCCAGGGGGTATCCCTGTTTTTAGGGGCGCTGCTGACCTTGGGATCCTCCTCTGCCGTAGCCAATGGCCTGTCGGGAATTATCTTGATCTACACCCGTGCCTTTCAACTGGGGGACTTCATCCGCATCGACGACATCCTGGGCGAAGTGCAGGACAAATCGCTGTTTGTCACCCGCGTCCTCACCCCTAAACAGGAAACCGTCACCATTCCCAATGCTTCGGTTTTGAATAGCAATGTCACCAACTTTAGCGCCATCTGCCGAGAGGCCGGGGGCTATCTGCTCCTCCACACCACCGTGACCCTCGGCTACGATGTGCCCTGGCGCAAAATCCACCAGGTGATGATCGAAGCGGCCCTCGCCACCCCCAATATTCAAGCGTCGCCCGCGCCGTTTGTGCTGCAAACCCACCTGAATGACTTCAATGTTAGCTACCAGCTCAATGCCTACACCGCCACCCCCAACCGCATGCCCCGCATCTATTCGGCCCTGCACCAAAATATCCAAGACTATTGCAACGCCGCCGATATCGAGATTCTTTCCCCGGGCTACACCGCTCTACGGGACGGCAACCATTCCACTATCCCCGCCGACTACCTGCCCCAGGACTACACGGCTCCCACCTTTGGGATCACCTCGCAGCCATCCTCCTGACGGTAAACGGATGCGCGAGGCGAGCTTTCCAGAGAGGCCACAATCCAGGAAGATGGGAAGGCATTGTTCTCCCCTGGATAGCCCTGTCCTATGGTCGCTGGCCTCACGGATGATTCCCTTGCCGAAAAGCTGCTTGACCTCGCCCTAAAATCGGGGGCGGAGGCGGCGGAGGTGCTGCAATCGCGATCCGAATCGCGTCCGGTGTTTTTTGAAGCCAATCGCCTCAAGCAGTTGGAGAGTTCCGCCGCCTTGGGTACGGCCCTGCGGCTCTGGGTGAACGGTCGGCCCGGGTTGGCGGTGGCCTATGGCCCGGTGGATCCCCAGCCAATTGTGGACAAGGCCATGGCCATTAGCGCCCTCAACGATCCCGAGCCCCTAAATCTCACGACGGGCACCCGCCAACGCTACCCCGACCTCGGCCAAACGGTTCCCGTCGAGCAACTGGTGGATTGGGGCCAAGCGGTAATTGATCAGGTGCGCGCCGCCTACCCCGAGGTGATCTGCGGCGTGGAAATGGAGTGCGACATCGAAACCACCCGCATCCTCAACAGCCAGGGGCTTGATAGTGTCTACAGCGACACCACCCTCAGCGGCTATGCCTCCGCCGAATGGGTGCGGGGGGACGACTTCTTGAGCGTGAGTGATGGCCAAACCCGTCGCGATAGTTTGGATGTCGGGAATTTGGCGGAACAGATCCTTCAGCGGTTGGCCTGGGCAGAATCTAACGCTGCTGTGGCCTCAGGCCGCCTGCCGGTGATCTTTACCGCCAAGGCCGCCGATATGCTGTGGGGCACCCTCCAGGCCGCCCTCAGCGGTAAGCGGGTGATCGAGCGGTCTTCCCCCTGGAGCGATGGCCTCGGCCAGTCGATGATTTCCGCCGCCATCACCCTCTACCAAGACCCGGAGGCTGGCCCCTTTAGCTGCCCCTTCGACGACGAGGGCACCCCCACCCAACGGCTGGTGTTCATCGATAAAGGGGTGCTGGCCCTGTTCTACTGCGATCGCAAGGTCGGTCAACAGCTAGGGGGGCAATCCACGGGCAACGGTTTCCGCCCTGGGCTAGGCAGCTACCCGACCCCCAGCCTTTACAACACCTTGATTACCCCTGGTAGCCGATCCCTCTCGGAACTGGTTGCCAGTCTAAATCACGGCATTTTGGTCGATCAAATCCTCGGCGGCGGGGCCGGCATTTCTGGAGATTTCTCGGTCAACATCGACCTGGGCTACCACATCCACCAAGGCGAAATTGTGGGCCGCGTGAAGGACACCATGGTGGCGGGCAATGTCTATGCCGCCCTCAAGGACAACCTCGAATTGGGCAACGATGCCGACTGGAACGGAGCTTGCTACACACCCTCCGTCCTGGTGGATGGCCTCTCGGTCACGAGTCCTGAGCAGACCTAGCCACTTGCGGGCATCCCCGTAAGTGGCTAGGATCCATCCCTGACTACCGCTTTGAGAACCACTTACGGTAGGGAATCGGGGGCTGAGTTACCAACCGTTCTACCCGAAACCGGAAGGGCAGGAGCAACACGAGGGGGCGCATCCCCCGCCCAATCACCGGGGTAATCGTCAGGGCCAAATCCAAAGCATAGACCCGGGCGGGGGGCGGCGCACTCAATAATCGGGCGGGATCGACCAGGGGCAGGGCCAGTTGCAGGAGTTGGGTATCGGGGTTCAGGCTAAAACAATCCTCACTGGTGGCCATCACACTCAGCCGTTGGTTGGGGTTCACCACACTCACCACCTGGGGCAGCCCCAAGTCCAGCCTTGTGCCTGGGGTGTGGCGAATCACGCGGCGAGCCTGGTTGTTCATGTGGGTAAAGGAACTGCGATCCCAATCCACCGCCACCTGAAAGCCCTGGGTTTGGTTCAACACCTGCACCGTCAGCCCCATTAAGGGCTTGAGCGGTTGTGGCCCCTGGGGCAGCACCTGCACGGCAATCAGCCCCTCAGATTCCGCCGCAGGTTGCCCCCGTGGGGTCGGAGGAACGAGGGTCAGGCCCATCATCGGCGCAAGGGGAGGCGGCAGTTGTGCTAGCACCTGGCCCAGATCGTCGGGTAAGCCCTGCCGGATGAGTTGATCCACCAGGGCTTGCTGCAAGGTCTCTGAATCCGGAAGACAGGCAACGCTCACTTCCACGTCTGCCTCTACGGCCAGCACCATTTGATAGGCCAGGTAGCCAATGCAAATAAAGTAGATGGTTAGCAGTACCAGATCTAGCCCCATCGAAACCCTCAATTTCCGTAGATGTCCCTGATATCCCCGATGTCCCCGATGGTTTCAGCCCGCTTCACAGGGCCGACTCGCCAACCCAGGATGTCCGGCCCTTGGCCCCAGCCTAGGGCACGGCACCTCAGAAAACACCCCAGTCGTTGAGACAAGCGCTATTCTGAAGAGACCAAGACAGTCTGGCGGTCTCCCAGAAGAGCATCCTGAGGGAACCTAATGTACACCGTAAAAGTACAACGGAGTGCAAGCCTGCACAATCTGGTGATAGATTGACTTCTTCTGGGGGCCATCCATATCCCAACGGCTATCATTGCCATCTAGGTGTGGTCAACCACAACTGGCTACCGTTGGAGGTCGGCACTCTGCATTAGGTATCGTTGTAAGATTAGGGTCCTGTCCTATGGCGCAAATTGTTTCAGTTCACTCCTACCGGGGAGGCACAGGGAAATCAAACACGGTGTCTAACCTAGCCGTGATTTTGGCCCAGAAGGGCTTCCGGGTCGCCGTGGTAGACACGGATATCCAGTCTCCTGGCGTCCATGTGCTGTTCGGCTTTGGCAAAGATAGCGTCCAAGCCTCGTTGAACGACTACCTCTGGGGGAAAATTGACGTTAAAGACGCCGTTTACGACATTTCTCACCTGTTAACCAGCGGCCAGGGAGGGGCGCTCTTTTTGTTGCCCTCCAGCATTAAAACCAGTGACATTGCTCGGGTGTTGCGGGAAGGATACGATGTCAACCGCCTCAACGATGGCTACCGCAACGTGATCCATGACTTTAAGCTGGACTACCTCATTATCGACACTCACCCCGGCCTGAATGAAGAAACGCTGCTGTCGATCACCATTTCCGATGTTCTGTTGTTGCTGCTGCGGCCCGACCAGCAGGACTACCAAGGTACCGCTGTCACCGTGGATGTAGCCCGTAAACTTCAGGTCGAAAGACTGCTGATCGCCGTGAACAAAGCCCCCGAGGTCTTTGACTTCGAGGAGCTCAAAGCCAAGGTAGAAGCGGCCTACGACGCCGACGTCGCTGGCATTGTTCCCCACTCCGATGACCTAATGGTGCTTGCCAGTAGTGGCATTTTCTCCCTCAAATACCCCGAACACCCCGTAACGCAAACCCTGGAGAAGATTGCAGACGCCATCATTAGCTAGCGTTCCATCGCCAAAGCCCCTCCGTCTGTAGGGACGGAGGGGCCATGGATGGCCAGATTCAGGCTGGTTTCCCGATCTAGGACACGGCCTAGTCAACCCCAAGTTCTAGGGGCCAAGTGCCCACATACTGGTTGAGGACATCGCCCTGGAACATCATATTCAGGTTGAAGTAATGGTAGCCGTAGCGATTGGGGTTGGTCACGTTCCTCATCACCACCACAAAGTTGCTGTTGGCCGGAATGGGTTGTTCTGGGGTGATGACGATGCGGCCTGAGCCATCCTCCCACTCAATGCTCTGCACGGGAATGGTCTCGCCGCCGCGCCAGTCGCCCTGGCGCAGTTCAATGTCATCAGGATTTAAGCGGCCCCGGCGGGCCGTGAAGGACTCGGGGTATTCAATTTCCAGGGACAGCACATCGCGAACCACCTTGGTGGTAGGCACCTGCAAGTAGTAGCGGCTGTTGCGATTGCGAGGGCGGTTGAAATCGATGAAGTAGCGCAGACGATATTCGGCCTCAACGCCGCCAAAGATCGTCAGGCCCGATTGGGCTGAGGCGGGCTGGGGCAACGTGACTCCCACCCCCGTTGCCAGCGTGGCGGCGGCTAGGGCCAGCATGGCAAACTTCAGGGAACGTTTGGGGGATGTCATGGGGTACCTCCGAAAAACCGTCGAATGGGTATAGGTCTTAGTGAAATCAGTCAAAACTCTAACGTTTGCGATCCAAGGTCATTGGGCCAACTGTGCCAGTGACGCAACCGGGTAACCCAAAGTGCCCATCGCCTCGGTGGGCCAAGGCTAGGGAGCCCAGACCAGTACCAGCGTTACAAGCCGTTACAGTGATCCATCCTAGCACCGCCTTTTTTTCTTTTGGGAAGGGTTCTCAGGGGGCAGGTTGCCTAGGCGGGACCAATGGCGGCTACTGCGGCTTCCACGGCGAGGGCCACATGGGTCCAATGGGTGCCGCCCTGGCAGTAGACCACGTAGGGCTCCCGCAGGGGGCCATCGGCGGAGAGTTCTGAGGTACTGCCGTCGATGAAGGTGCCTCCAGCCATCACCAGGGGGGTGTCGTAACCGGGCGTAACGGCGGGGACAGGCTCCACGTAGGCATCGATGGGGGAATGCTGCTGAATGGCTTTGCAAAAGGCGATCATCTTCTCCGGCGACCCCAGCTTAATCGCCTGGATCACATCCCGCTGCGCCATGGCCGGACTGGGTTTGACGGGATAACCTAAGGCGTCAAAGGTGGCGGCCAGGAGATAATTTCCCTTCATGGCTTCGCCCACCATTTGCGGCGCGAGGAAAAGCCCCTGGTACATCAGGCGGTTTTGGTTCAGGCTAGATCCGCCGCTGGATCCAATCCCCGGTGCCGTTAACCGACAGGCCGCTGCTTCCACCCAATCCGCCCGTCCGGCCACGTAGGCTCCGGTGGTGGCAAGGGTGCCGCCCGGGTTTTTAATCAGCGATCCGGCCATCAGGTCAGCCCCCACGGCGGTGGGTTCCCGGTCTTCTAAAAACTCGCCATAGCAGTTATCCACGAAACACACCACGTCGGATTTCTGCCGTTTCACCGTTGCCACGATGCGCTCAATTTCGGCTATGGTTAGGGTTGTGCGCCAACTGTAGCCGCAGGAACGCTGAATGTGTACCAGCCGAGTATTCGGTTTTATGGCGGTTTCCAGGGCGTCCCAATCCACGGAATCGGCAGCGGTTAATGGTAATTCTCGATAGGTGATCCCAAATTCTGCCAGTGAACCCTGGCCCGATGATCGCAACCCAATCACCTCCTCCAGGGTGTCGTAGGGGGCTCCTGCCACGGCTAAACATTCATCCCCAGGGCGAAGAACGCCATAGAGGGCGCAGGCAATGGCATGGGTACCCGACACAAATTGCGATCGCACCAGGGCCGCTTCCACCTGAAAAACCTCCGCAAACACTTTGTCCAGCGTGTCTCGGCCTAGGTCATCATGGCCATAGCCCGACACAGTGCTGAAATGATGACTCCCCACCCGGTGCTGCCGAAATGCCCTGAGCACCCGCTCAAGGTTATGCTTGACCTGGGTGTCAATTCCGTAAAAAATCGGAAACATTGAGGACTCTGACGGCATCATCGTGTTTGATCGTTGCGAAGGTTAAGTTTTTTCGTTAAGAACCGAGGGAGAACCATTGTCCCTCAGATTTATTCCCCCTGTCCAAAACTTTTTGTCCAAAACTTCAGAGATTTCGTTCATGACTGCAACAACCCCTACCACCACTAGCCTTCCCCGTGACTGGGTCACTCTGTGGTTCATGGTCGCCATGCATGGCCTAGCGCTACTGGCGTTTTTACCCGGAAACTTTTCCTGGGCGGCGGTAGGGGTGGCCCTGCTGCTGCACTGGGTGACGGGTTGCCTAGGCATCACCCTCGGCTGGCACCGTTTGATCTCGCACCGTAGTTTCCAAGTGCCCAAGTGGTTGGAATACTTTTTCGTGTTCTGCGGCACCCTGGCCTGCCAGCACGGCCCCATTACCTGGGTTGGTCTACACCGCCACCACCACGCCTTCTCTGATCAAGGCAATGACCACCACGACTCCAACAAAGGCTTCTGGTGGAGCCACATGGGCTGGATGCTACGGGACGTACCCGCCAAACGGGAAATGGGCCGATTTACCCGGGATATTGCGGAAGATCCCGTTTATCTCTTCTTTGAAAAATATTTCCTAGCCCTGCAAGTGGCCCTAGGGGTAGCGCTTTATTTCCTCGGTGGCTGGCCCTTCGTTCTGTGGGGAATCTTCGTCCGCCTCGTTGTGGTCTACCACTGCACCTGGTTGGTCAACAGCGCCACCCACAAATTTGGCTACCGCACCTATGAAACCGACGATAAATCCACCAACTGCTGGTGGGTGGCCGTCGTCACCTACGGCGAAGGTTGGCACAACAACCACCATGCCTTCCAATACTCGGCTCGTCATGGCCTTCAGTGGTGGGAAATTGACATCACCTGGATGACCATTCGTCTGCTGGAAATCGTTGGTCTGGCCAAGAAAGTCAAACTCGCCAATGCGACGACCCTCGATTAACCCTGAATGGGTGCAAGGTCTCCCCGCCCCTGGATATTTTGATGGGGCTGAATACCGGCTGAATACCGATTGAAGGTCAATGCCGTCCATCGTTTGGGCGGCATTCGCTGTTTAAGCGGCTTGCCTCCACCAAGGCGAATCTGATTGTGGTAGGCTAATGAGGCAAAACGGGATGTAGCGCAGCTTGGTAGCGCACTTCGTTCGGGACGAAGGGGCCGTGGGTTCGAATCCCGCCATCCCGATTTTCCATATCCGCTGGTCTGATTAGCCCCATCATCGTTAGCCCAACGCGGCACCCCCGAGCAGATGAGATTCCTTGAACAGTTCGGTCAGGCCGCTAAAAACTCGAGAACGTTGATCCGGAAGCAGGTCGAAGACTACGTTAGGGTTGACCAACCGGATCAACTCATCCTCAAGGCCAAGACCGTGAATTTGCTATGCCAAAAAACGGTTCAGCGCGTCGATCCGATCACCGCCCTAGCCCCTGATGGCCACCAGGGGCTTCTGGCAACCATCGAGCAAAATTCAATCAACGCTCAAATTCACTTCACCCCTGAGAAAATCTGCCTCAAAGGTGATCGAGTGGAGGGGCAGTTGCGGCTTCTTCAAAAGCCCCACATCGAATCCTCCTCACCCCTATACCAAACTCTCATCGCCGGATGGAGTACCTTTCTCGGCGGCTATATTCCCCCTGAAGCTATCCCCGCAGGGGTCAGATTAGACGGTGACCTGGTTTACTATACGCTCCCCAAAGGTCAGCTTCGCCTTGTGGATGTGCTCTTTCATAATATTCAAGATGGCTCAGCGCTTCACCTTTCCCTTCAGCAAGGGGATCTACACATCAAAAGCACCGTTGGTATTCACTGGCGCGACATCAATGTACTGAGCTTGATCCAACTCTTGACGACGATTGCTAGCCAAAAACTCTAGGTTGGAGGCTGGGAAATCTCCCCCCACCCCCCAAGTCTGTCCCATGGATGCCAGGGGTCGGGGGATAGTTCTGGCCATCGGATATCTGGCCACACGCATCGAAACCGCATTACCATCTTTGGTGGGCCTATTGCTTCACGTTTCCTGCCTTGACCAAACGCTCTGATCTCAGCGTCCTCTGCGACCACCTATATCACCTCGATGGCCAGGGCTATGGATCCTATAAGGCCATCCAGGGCACCTACCAGTGCGAGGGTTTTACCCTCCACATTGACCATGTGCAAGGGGATCCCTTTGCCGCCCCAAGCCGGGTACGGGTGGTGATGCCCCAGGCGGTGGCGGGGTTTCCGGCGGAACTCTGGCAAACCCCAGGACGGGCGGTGGCGCTGGCGGATTTCCTGCTTCGAGCGGTCTACGCCGCCACCCAAGGGCGATCACAGCGGGCTGGGTCGGGCAAGAGCGGAGTGATCGGCGTGGTGCGGCCTAGTCAGGCGATCCTCAGGCGCAGTGCGACCCAGGTGACGGCGGACACCGTGGAACTGCGGCTAACGGTGGGGCTTCCGGCTTTTGGACGGCGCATTGCTGGACAACAGGCGGCGGATTTGATCGGTCGGGCCTTACCGGATTTGGTGGACAAAACCCTGCGCTATGGATCCCTGGATCAGGTCGCCATTCAGAACCATATCCACTGTGCCGAGGATGCCGATGTGCTCAGATCCCAATTGGCGGATCGGGGTCTGGTGGCCTTTGTGGCGGATGGGGCTATGTTGCCCCGCCGCAGCGGTGTAGATGATCGCCCCCTATTGGATCAGACGGTGCCGTTTCAGTCACCGGAACCACTGCGGGTAACGTTAACTTGCCCCCACGCCGGATCGGTGACCGGGCTGGGCATTCCCCAGGGAGTTACCCTGATTGTGGGTGGCGGATACCACGGAAAATCGACCCTACTGCGGGCGTTGCAGGCCGGGGTATACAATCACATTCCCGACGATGGGCGGCATCAAGTGGTCACCGATGGGGCGGCGGTAAAGGTGCGGGCCGAGGATGGCCGGAGCATCGCTCAGGTGGATATTTCGCCCTTCATTGGCCATTTGCCCCAGGGGCAATCCACGGGTCAGTTTTCCACCACCAACGCCAGCGGCAGTACGTCCCAGGCCGCAGCGGTGATCGAGGCCATGGAGGTGGGGGCCAGGGTGCTGCTGGTGGATGAGGACACCTCCGCCACCAACTTCATGATTCGAGATCGTCGGATGCAGGCGTTAATTGCCAAAGACCGCGAACCGATCACCCCGTTCATCGACAAGGTGCGCCAGATCTCCACCGACTACGGCATCTCCACGGTGATTGTCATGGGGGGCAGCGGCGACTATTTCGATGTTGCCGATACGGTGATTGCCCTCGATAATTTTTTGCCCCAGGATGTGACCGCCCAGGCCCAGGCCATCGCCGCCCAATACCCAACCGACCGTCACCGCGAGGGCGGATCCCACTTTGGCCAGATCACCGCCCGCATCGTGGATCCCCACAGCATCAACCCCAGCAAGGGCCACCGCAGGGTCAACCTCAAGGCGAGGGACACCGATCAGTTGCAGATTGGCACCGAAGCCATTGACCTCTCTGCCCTAGAGCAACTGGTGGAAACGGGCCAAGTTCGGGCCATCGCCGCAGCCATCGTTTATGCCCAGCGCTCCTCTATGACGCCAGGTCGGCCCCTATCCCAGGTCATTGAGACCGTGATGGCGGATCTGGAAAACCAGGGTCTAGATGCCCTCACCGAATGGCCCATGGGCGACCTGGTGGCCTTTCGGGGGCTAGAACTCGCCGCCGCCATCAACCGCCTGCGAACCCTGCGTACTGATCCTGACCTTGCCCTCCCCGATTCGCAATCTGGCAAACTGTAGAAATGCGGGATCATGCTAGCGGGAAACTTGTATCCCTGGTTGACTGACAAAACTGGCGAGAACCCCTATCCGTCGAAGGGGCAGGAGACCTGACCCCGACATGGAACCAATACCGTAGGGGCGCGGTTTTCGCGCCCGACCCAGAATCTTGTCATCTAGACCAATCCGTGGTCATTAAGAAAATAGGCGCAACCACAGAATAGCTGGGCCTCTCGATCTACAACAGAGGAGGGGGTTGCTCTCTATAAGGACACTGGTCATGGTCGATACAATTCAGACGACGGCGGATCGGGCCTACGATATTCTGCGGGTGGATCGTCAGCCCTTGGGGGCAATTTTTAACCCGGACACTGTGGCGGTAATTGGGGCTACGGATCGGGAGGGCAGCGTGGGCCGGACTCTGTTGTGGAACCTGATCAGCAGCCCCTTTGGCGGCATTGTCTACCCGGTGAATCCGCGACGACGTAGCGTGTTGGGCATTCGCGCCTATCCCAGCATTCAGGATATTCCCGACCAAATTGACCTGGCGATTATTGCGACCCCAGCCCCCACGGTGCCGGATTTGGTGAAGGATTGCGCCGAGGCGGGGGTCAAAGGCGTGGTGATTTTGGCCTCTGGATTTCGGGAAATTGGCCCTGCCGGATTGGCCCTAGAGGAGCAAATTCGCGCCCATCTGCAAGGGCAAAAAATGCGGCTGATTGGCCCCAACTGCCTGGGGTTGATGAACCCGCTGACGGGGCTAAACGCCACCTTTGCCAGCACCTTTGCCCGTCGGGGCCATGTGGGATTCATTAGCCAGTCGGGGGCGCTCTGTACCGCCGTGTTGGACTGGAGTGTTCAGGAAAACGTCGGCTTTAGTGCCTTTGTGTCCATCGGATCGATGCTGGATGTGGACTGGGGCGATTTGATCTACTACCTGGGCGACGACCCCAATACCCGCAGCATCGTGATTTATATGGAGTCCATCGGCAATGCCCGGTCGTTTTTGTCGGCGGCACGGGAGGTGGCTCTGACCAAGCCGATCATTGTGATCAAGGCGGGCCGGACGACCCAGGCGGCCCAGGCAGCGGCCTCCCACACAGGGACGTTGACGGGTAGCGATGCGGTGCTGGATGCGGCCTTTCGACGCTGTGGGGTGCTGCGGGTCGAGCAAATTTCTGACCTGTTTGACCTGGCGGAAGTGCTCGCCAAACAGCCCCAAAGACCCCAGGGGCCAAGGCTCACCATCATTACCAATGCAGGCGGGCCGGGGGTATTAGCCACCGATGCCCTGATTGGCACGGGGGGCCAGTTGGCAACCCTGTCCGACGACACCCTAGTGGCCTTGAATGGGGTTTTACCGAGCCACTGGAGCCACGGCAACCCGGTGGACATTCTGGGCGATGCCGACCCCGACCGCTACACCCAGGCCATCCAAGCCGCCATCGACGACCCCAACAGCGACGGTTTACTGGTGGTGCTCACGCCCCAGGCCATGACCGCCCCCACCCAAACCGCAGAACGTCTGACAGAACTGGCCAAAACCTCCACCAAGCCCCTGATTGCCAGTTGGATGGGCGGTTCTGAGGTCAACGAGGGAGAAGCCCTGCTGAATCGGGCCAGCATTGCCACCTACCGCTACCCCGACACCGCCGCCCGCCAATTCAACGCCATGTGGCAGTACAGCTACAACCTGCGCGGCATCTACGAAACCCCCGCCCTCCTGCCGGAGTCGGAATTTGGCGGCGGCAGTGATCGTTCCCAGGTAGACACCATTATCCAAACCGCCCGCGCCGAGAACCGCACCCTGCTAACGGAACTGGAGGCCAAGCAAATCCTCCAGGTCTACGGCATTCCGGTGGTGGACACCCGACCCGCCTTTGCCGCCGAGGAAGCCGTCGCCGCCGCCGAAGCCGTGGGCTATCCCGTGGTGGTCAAACTCCTGTCGCGAACGCTGACCCACAAAACCGATGTGGGGGGGGTGCGCCTGAATCTGCAAACCGCCGAAGCGGTGGCCACCGCCTACACCGAAATGGCCTCCGCCATCCGCCACCGCTTTGGGGATGCGGCCTTCAAGGGCGTCACCGTCCAGCCCATGCTCAACCTCAGTAAGGGGTATGAACTGATCCTGGGCAGCAGTGTGGATGACCAATTTGGCCCCGTTATCCTCTTTGGCACCGGGGGCCAACTGGTGGAGGTCTACCGAGACAGCGCCGTGGCCCTGCCGCCATTGAACACCACCCTAGCCCGTCGGCTGATGGAGCAAACCCGGATCTATGAAGCCCTCCAGGGGGTGCGCGGTCGTCGGGCCGCCAATCTCACCGAGCTAGAGATGATCCTGGTGCGGGTGAGCCAGTTGGCCATCGAGCAGCCGCAAATCAAAGAACTCGACATCAACCCGCTGCTGGTCTTCGAGGGCGATACCCGCTATCCCCTGGTGGCCCTCGATGCCCGTGCGGTGCTGACCGAACCGGGGGAGACCCTGCCCGGGCCAGCCATTCGCCCCTACCCCAGCCAATACGTCACCACCTCCAGCCTGCGGGACGGATCCCCCGTCACCCTACGCCCCATCCGCCCCGAGGATGAGCCGCTGCTGGTGCAGTTCCACCACACTCTATCGGAGGAAAGCATCTACTTCCGCTACTTCCATTTAATGGCCCTTAATCACCGCATCGCCCACGAAAGGCTGACGCGGATTTGCTTCATCGACTATGACCGGGAAATGGCCCTGGTGGTGGATTATAAGGACCCCGCTACCGGCGATCACACCATCCTGGCCGTAGGCCGCCTGAGCAAAAGCCACGGCAATAACCAGGCGGAATTTGCCATGCTGGTCAGCGATACCTACCAACGCCAGGGCATCGGCACCGACTTGCTACGTCAACTGCTGAAAATTGCCCAGGATGAAGGGTTGCAAAGCGTCACCGCCGAAATTTTGCGGGAAAACCGCCCCATGCAGCGGGTCTGCGAAAAGCTGGGCTTCACCCTCCGGCGCAGGCCAGATTTTGTCCAGGCAGAAATTGATTTAACGGATCTGTCCCTCTAGCGTTCTGTCCCTCTCGATCCAGGACAGCCCCCAACTTCGGTCGATCCCCCTGGGTGGTGTCCGATGGTGGGATGGCCGAGGGAAGGCCGTCTCTGTCCTTCCCGGTGGGCAGGATAATCGCTTCACCTTTCGCCCTACACTGTTACTGATGAGCAATTAGAGGGCGTAGGACGTTGGCCATGGTAGCACTGCTGGGCATTCTAGGATTGGCCTATCTGCTGGGGTCGTTCCCCACGGGTTATCTGCTGGTCAAGGGGCTCAAGGGCATGGATATTCGCGACCATGGCTCCGGCGGCACCGGGGCCACGAACGTCCTCCGCACCGTTGGCAAAGGCCCCGCCCTCATCGTGTTTGGGGTTGATCTGCTGAAGGGCAGCGCGGCGGTATGGATGGCCCAGTGGGCTGTTCCCCTCCTCCTTGCTCGGTTTGGGACGGACGCTGGCAGTTTCCTCACCGCCGATGTTCAGCCCTGGGTGGATATGCTCGCCGGACTCATGGCCCTACTCGGCCATAGCCGATCCGTCTGGCTAGGCTTCACCGGCGGCAAATCCGTGGCGTCGGGGCTAGGCGTGCTGTTGGCGATGGCTTGGCCCGTGGCCCTAGGGGCGCTGGGAGTCTTTGGCCTCACCCTTGCCCTCAGCCGAATTGTCTCCCTGGGTTCCATGCTGGCGGCCCTCGCTGCCATTGCGCTGATGATTGTAACCCAGCAACCCCTAGCCTACGTTCTGTTGGCGATGCTCGGTGGGGGCTATGTGATTCTGCGCCACCGGGGCAATATCCAACGCTTGCTAGCGGGTACAGAACCCCGCATTGGTCAATCCGCCCAACCCACAGCCCCCACCTTAAGCAAGTCCCAGGAATCCTGAACCCTATGCTCCCTGAACCCTATGCTCCCTGAACCCTATGCTCAAGGATCCCCTAAGCCACCAGCACGCCCAAGGCTGGGCTCACCCAGAGGGCGTGGACACCGTCAACAGGTGCATCGCAGGGGACTGGGTTCCAGTATCCAAAATGATTTGGCGACGATCTAGACTCATCCAGCCTTCCCCCTTAAACTCCTTCAGCAGCCGGGTGACGGTGACGCGGGTGGTGCCCACGGCGGTGGCGAGTTGGTGGTGGGTGAGCTTGAGGGGAATCCGAATTCCCTGGGGTTCCACCTGGCCAAAATCCCTGGCCAACAGCATCAAAAAATGTCGCAGCCGATCCGCCACGAGGCGCTTACCCGAGAGCGCTAGCCACGCCTCAGTTTGTTGGAGACGCAGGGTCAGGTTCCGAAACACCCCCATCATCAACACCGGGGAAGCCTCGACTTCGCCAAAGGGCAGCACGAGCACATCCACATCGGTTAAGGCGGTGGCCCAATAGGGATCCACAATGCTCAGCGGCAATCCCATGGGCATGGATGGCCCCGCCAGTCCCAGCAAGGTTTCGCTGCCATCCGGTTGAATGGTAAACAGTTGCACCACCCCCCGACCCACGATCAGCACCTCATCGGCCTTGAGGGGAATGGGTTGCCCCGCCATATAGGCCATCAGGGATCGTTCTCGGTAAAGCTGCTCTAGCAAATCAATGAAGTTTTGCTGGGGCTGATTCCCCAGGGTAGCCCCGTAGGGCAGAACAGTGGCCATGGACACAGAGATACCTAGAATGGGCCAAGGGGCAAGGAAGGCCAACGGCGATGGAACGCCTAGCTTATAGCCGAGGCGTTATCACCAATCATGGCCCTTGATCTCCATCTTCAGCAGTTCAGGTTAAGACCGATCCCAGCCTAGGTTAAGGCCAGACCAACAGGCCCTTAAGCTTGGGTAAGCTGGCCTACCCAAGCCAGCCTTTTTCGCTGTCTGCCATCCCTGACACCGGCTGGCCCTAGCCTCACAGGGCGGCGATGCACTCAATTTCTACCGCCACATCCTTGGGCAGACGAGCCACCTCCACGCAGGCCCGGGCCGGGGCATTTTCCCCACCGAAGTATTTGGCATAGATTTCATTGACGGTGCCAAAGTCGTTCATGTCCTTGAGGAAGACGCCCGTTTTTACCACCTGGTCAAAGCTCGCCCCAGCAGCGGTGAGAATCGCCTGAATGTTGGCCATCACCTGTTCCGTTTGGGCCACCACATCCCCAGGGCCAACCAGTTCCCCCGTCGCTGGATCCAGGGCAATTTGACCCGACACAAACAAGAGTTGGCCCGTGACCGCCACGGCTTGGTTGTAGGGGCCAACGGGGGCCGGGGCGTTTGGGGTATTGATGATGGTGCGTTCCATAGGTTGCCTTGCGAGAACAAAAATCGACGGATTGATCAGATCAGGGGGCTAAGTCCCGGTTTTGGCCCCAACGGGCCTACCCATCCACCCCAAAGCGGGGGCGGTGGCCATAGAAGCGGTATTGCCAATAATCGCGCAAAATGCGGTCGTGATCAAAGCAGAGGCTTGCGGGTAAGGCCCAGGGGTTGATAATGGCGGCGGTTTTGGCATCATCTCCGGCGATGGGATCGGTGGTGGCGGTGGCGAGGAACACCACACTGAGGGTGTGTTGGCGGGGGTCGCGATGGGGGTCAGAATAAACCGCCAGTTGTTCCACCAGGGTCACGGCGAGTTGAGTTTCCTCGAGGGCTTCGCGACGGGCGGCGGCTTCCACCGATTCGCCATAGTCCACAAAGCCACCGGGCAACGCCCAACCCAGGGGCGGATTGTGGCGTTCAATCAACACAATCGGGCGATGGGGGTGGTGCAGCAGTTCAATAATTAAATCCACCGTGGGGGCGGGGTTGCGATAGGGGCTCATAGCGCCGAAATTCCCTGAAGAAATAACCACCTCGGGGGCCAAATAACCCCAGTTGGTCGTGCTAGAGTCTACTGGAATTGCACAGGTTTGACTATGCCCTTTCCCCGATCCAGCGGCATTCTACTCCATCCCACCTCCCTGCCCAGCCGACTGGGAATTGGCGACCTGGGGGCGGCGGCCTACGAGTTTGTGGATTTCCTCGCCGAGACGCGCCAGCAGTTGTGGCAGGTGTTGCCCCTGGGGCCAACGGGACACGGCAACTCGCCCTATATGTGCTATTCCTCCATGGCGGGCAATCCACTGCTCATCAGCCTAGAAAAACTGTGCGAAGATAGCCTCCTCTATGCCGACGAACTGCACGACCTCGAAGGTCTCGCCACGGACTGGGTCGATTTCGGTGCGGTCATTCCCGTAAAAATGCACCTCTTGGAGCGAGCCGCCAGCCGCTTTCGAGATGTGGCCTCGGAGGAAGACTTGGCCGACTTCGAGGCCTTCTGCGCTGACTTCCAGTTTTGGATTGATGACTTTGCCTTTTTCATGGCCCTCAAAAATGCCTTTGGGGGGGCCAGTTGGCCCGATTGGGATGAAGCCATTGCCCGTCGCGAACCCGACGCCTTAGACCAATGGCGGACAACGTTAGCCAGCGACATTTTCTGCCACAAGTTCCTTCAGTTCCAGTTTTATCGTCAGTGGACAGCCCTAAAAGCCTACGCCAACGAACGCCAGATTCAGATCATCGGCGACATTCCCATCTACGTCGCCCACGACAGCGCTGACGTGTGGGCGTTTCCCGAGAACTTTATGATCGACCCCGAAACCCTAGCCCCGGCGGAGATGGCCGGGGTGCCGCCAGACTATTTCAGCGCCACCGGGCAGCTTTGGGGCAACCCCACCTACAACTGGGAAGTCTTGAAAAAACAGGGCTTTGAATGGTGGATTCAGCGCCTCAGCACCCTGTTGCAGTACGTGGATCTGATTCGGGTAGACCATTTTCGAGGGTTACAAGCCTACTGGGCGATTCCGGCTGGCGAAACCACCGCCATCAACGGCGAATGGATTGAAGCCCCCGGAGAAGCCCTATTCGAGACCGTGCGCCAAACCCTCGGCAGTTTGCCCATCCTGGCGGAAGACCTGGGCGTCATCACCCCAGAGGTGGAAGCCCTGCGCGACCAGTTCGATTTTCCGGGCATGAAGATTCTCCACTTCGCCTTTGGTTCCGGCAATGACAACCCCTATCTCCCCTTCAACTACGTCCATAACAGCGTTGTCTATACGGGTACCCACGATAACAACACCACCATCGGCTGGTATGAAACCGCCTCGGACTACGACAAGGATCGACTACAACTCTATACCGGAGGCATCGGCTCCGACGGCATCCACTGGACCATGATTCGCATTGCCCTCATGTCTGTGGCCAACCAAGCGATTATTCCCCTGCAAGACGTGCTGGGCTACGGCAGCGATTGCCGCATGAACACCCCAGGCGTTTCCGGAGGCAACTGGGGCTGGCGCTATCGGGATGGCGTCCTCACGGAGGAGATCCGGGAACGGCTCCGATCCCTTACCGAGTTCTCCAATCGGGTCTCGCCGTGAATGGGGAAATGCAGACCTTGATCACAGGACTTTATATAACGCCCTGATCGATCATCCGTAATACCTACGATCCCCGTGATCTCTCGCCACGGGAATCGTTATTTTCCGTAAATACCCCCGCCAGCCCCCGGGGTAGGGCTGATAGAGTGGGAAGGAAGGCAAGCAGGTAAGCCCATGTCCTTGGCATACTGGCGGGATGACTGCAAAGTGAATCATCCCCAAATCGATCAGGAGCACCATTATCTCCTCGAGAACTTGGAAAACCTCTATCATGCGGTGATGCAAGATCACAGCGAAGATCTGCTCCAATCTCTCCTTGATACCCTCTTCGGTGCCACCCTAGAGCACTGTGAAACCGAAGAATCATTAATGGAGATCTTTAACTATCCTGATCGAAATGCCCACATGAAACAGCATGAGGAGATTTTGGGGCTGATCCTCAACTATCGCCTTACCCTAGAACAGGGGCTACGCCCCCTCACCCTGGATGATGTTCACGACTTGGCCACATGGTTAAATCGCCACATTGGCACCCATGATCTCAAGATGGTGCAGTATGTCCAGCATCAGCAAAAGCACGATGGGGCCATGATCAGCCAAGCGATTAACCACCAAATTTTCGCGGCCATGGCCTAATACCGCCGGACTGAACTCATTCCCCATTGCCGTCTTTTCATCGATGCCGCCTTCCCGCATTCCACCCAACGGAGATGCTCTCACCCCCACGGCCCTGGGTACCCTAGGGGAGAACTTAGTTGCCCAATGGATGGCCACCCAGGGTTGGATCGTCAAGGATCGCCAGTGGCGGTGCACCTATGGCGAACTCGATTTAGTCCTCAGCCAGGGATTCCCTGGCCAGGGTGGGCAGATTGTCTTTGTGGAGGTGAAGACCCGCAGCCAGGGCAATTGGGACGCCGATGGGCTCATGGCCATTACCCGCCACAAACAGACCAAACTTTGGAAGGCGGCCCAAGTCTATCTGGTCAAAAATCCTGCGTGGAGTACGGCGATCTGCCGTTTTGACGTGGCCCTTGTGGCCTGCCGATCTCACCTCCCGACCGGCATTCGGCCTGACCGCCACCTCTCCCTGCCCAACGGCCAATCCTTAATTCTGCAAGACTATATCGACGGAGCCTTCGATGCCCGCTGGTAGAGGGATCCTGTTGCGGCGGGCGCTATAGCCCGTAGGCATAGCCCGTGGGCAGCGTGGTGGTGCCATCGCAATGGGCTCCGGTTAAGTCTACCCCTAGGGCACGGAATAAATTGCATTGCCGCAGGTTAGCCCCGTGCAGAATGGCCTCCTCTAGCCTTGCCCCCACCAAGGTACAGCCCTCTAGGTTGGCATCTGTCAGGTCAGCCTGACGCAAATCTGCCCCATTGAGGTTAGCCCCCCGCAGATCGCACCGCTGACCGTTAACCATTTGGAGATCGGCCCGACTCAGAACGGCCTGGGTCAGGATGGCCCCAGCCAGGGATGCCCCATAGAAGTTGCTATCCCCCAGTTGGGCTTCGGCTAGGTTCACGTCCTTCAGGTTGGCCATCGTGAAGTTGCAGTAGGGGAGATAGGCCTGGGCCAGACAACTTCCCTCTAGATCAATATTGCGCAAGTTCACCTGAAAGAGGTGAAGGGCTGTCATATCTTGATGAGAAAAGCACCGCTGACCCTCACCGTAAGCTTGGTACAACATATCCCCCGTCAGTCGCTGCATTATCCCCAAAACACTCGCGTCAAACCCCGACAGATGATCACCTGGTTGACTGACAAAACTTGCCAGCCCCCAGATTCGTCGAAGGGTCAGGAGACCTGACCCCGCCATGAAACCCATGCCGTAGGGGCGCGGTTGGCGCGCCCGACACAGAATCTTGTGTCAGGTATTCAGGATGAGCACATATGCTTAACGACAACCAGGTTCACTATAGTCGTTTACGTTTCGTCATAACCCACCGTTAAGTATCTCTTCAGGTTTTCCCATTCCCCGTTGCCTGGGGGCAGGAGGGATGACCCTAGGCAACGGGGGGGACGCCGGGGCGATCCCGTTAGGGGGCATGGCTAGGAGGGGCGACGGGAGAACAGTTTGAAGTAGATCCAATGACCGACCTCATGGAAGGGAAACAGCACATAGGTGAGCGGGTTGATGGTGACAATGATATTCCGCACGTTGCGCTTAGCCAGCGCCACCATGGCCCAAGCCACCCAATCCGCCGACATCACCCCAACCGGGTTGAGGTTACTCTTAAACGGCCCCAGAATCACCTTGCGTACCACGCAGGGGGCATCCAATCTCCGCAGCGTCACCCATTGCCCCAGCAGTCGTTTCGAGATTTCGTAGAGGGGGCTAAAGGCCGGATTCACCTCCGCCTCGGAGGTGTTCACCCAGACCTCCTTATTGGCTCGCTGGGGCGAGGTTTCCACGGTGTGGAAGAAGACCTCCATCAGGCGTAGGCTCGACAGCGCATTCACCTCTAGGGATTGGGTCATGGCCTCCGGGGTGCGGTGCCCGTGGACATTGGTGCCGTGGTTGATAATGAGAATATCGACCCGCCGCAGCGCCTCTTGCAGTTCTGCTTCGGCCCCGGGTTGCCAGCGCCAGCAGGGCACAGATGCCGGAAAGTCGGCCCCGTCGGTGGTGGTCAGGGCAATGGGCTTGGCCCGTTGCTTCAGGAGTTCTCGAATCAGGGCTTGGCCCAGGGTGCCCGATGCCCCCGTCACCGCCACGGTTTTCCCCTTGAGGGAGAGGGCTGTCCCCATCAGCTTGTCGGTCACGGTAAAGTACCCGGCATAGTAGGCGTTGGTGTCATCAAAGTGGTGCCGCCAGTGGTAGGTGCGGTTGACCAGCCAGTTACTCGGGGGTGTGGTGAGTTCCCCCGGTTCGTGGGTGAGGTCAGTGGTGCGCAGCCACCCCTGGGAACGAGCAATAGCCGTTGCCAAGAAGCCGCCCCCATAGAGAACCCCCAGCCACAGTCCGGGCAGACCTGAGATGCCCGCCGCCAGGGTCGCCACCGCCATCATCACCAGGGCCTCAGGCACATCATTATGCAGTTGGGCCTGTCGATAAATTTCCTCGCTCACAGGGGTGAAATCCTTCTTATAGGCCCGGTGATGCCAGTTGTGGAGCGCCATGACGGGCGACCAGTAATGGCCGAGCACATGGTAGCTATCCCGCGTCATCTCCACCAGCACCACGGAGGCTAAACCCCATAGCCCTTGAATCACAACCGTTTGCAACGGCATACCTGATTGCCTCACACCGACACAAAATATCCCTATTCTGCCATGACTCACGGGGAGAACTAGACGGAATAGGGATTGGGAATCGGTTGCGGATCCGTGGGATGGCTTTCTAGGTAGAGGTGCTTTCGGTCGATTCTTCCTCTGCAATACCCACCGCCCGGGTGAGTTCCACGCCATTTTCTTCTAAGACCACAATGGGTTCACTGCCCCGCGTATCAATCCGCTTCACCAACACGGTGCCATCGGCAACCCGTTGGCCCGCCGCCACGTAGCGCCCCGTCGGCTCGCTAGGAGACTGCACAATGGCATAGGTGACATTGCCAATGGTCACCACCCCCGTCACCACAACCCCCAGGGCTTGAGTGGGCTCTGGCAGTGTGGGCAGTGGGGCGAGGGCCACCGGCGGCAACGGCTCAGGCGGTCGATTACCAGGGACGGTGCCCGCCCCGCCCCCAGAGGTAGCGGCCCCACCGGGGGTCTGACCGGCACCAGCGCCGCCACCGGCGGGGGGGGCTGGGGGTGCCGGGGGCGGCGGTGGCGGAATGGGAACCGTGGCGAAGGGATCCGCTCGGCGGCTGTTGATTTGTCGCACCCGCTCATCGGGATCCGTAGATTGAATCAACTCCGCCCTGGCCACATTGGCCAACTGGGGCGCAGCAGGCACCATGGGCGTTGTAAAATTCGGATCACCCTCCACGGGGATGGGCTCGATGGGAACCTGATCCGCAGCGACGTCGTCAATGGGCGGCGGCTCGATGGGAACTTGATCCACGGGGACTTCGTCGGAGGGCGATGGTTCCATGGCGACATCTCCGGCTGGATCAGCCGTGCCCGCCATTTGCTGACGCACAAAACCGGCCATAAACGGCACACCTGCCAGCATCGAGAGCAGGCCAGCCAGCGTGGTCAGCAGGCTAATTTTGGCCCATTTGCGGCTGCCCCAAAACTTAATGCAGAAGACCAGCAGGGCAAAGGGAACAAACAACGACAACAGACCCCAAACCGGGCTGACTCGGAAGGCATCAACAACGCCAGCGATCCCCCCGATGGTGGCTAGCACAACGCCTAGCCCAAACAAGACGAGAAAAAGAATAGCTCCCATGGAGGCGTCTCCCTACGTTCCCCTAGCTCAATGCCTAAACGATAGCTCAATTATTGAGAGGTGGAACGGCCTCAGGGGTTTTCGTCATCAGAGTTTGCAAGGAGCGTCCGCATGTGGCTCAGGCCTTGTTTGACCCGCCGCGACACCGTCACCGCGCTGATTCCCATGCGCTCAGCGGTTTCCTTTTGGGTGAGATCGTAGAGAAAAACGAACTCCAAAACTTCACGGGTGCGATTTTCCAACTGTTGCATGGCATTTTGAATGCGCAACTGGTCTTCCTGGGCCAGTTGGAAGCTGCGATATCTGTGATCGGGCAGCATATCCCCTAGGCAGGCCGAGCCTAAATCCTCATCCTGGATTGGGGCATCCAGGCTCAAGAGCGACTGGTTGTAGCGAGCCATTTTCACATCGTGCCATTCCTCTAGGGAAATCTCGAGGGCGGTGGCAATTTCCTGATCCATAGGCGTACGCCCAACGTCGAGGTGAAATTGACGGACAACGCGACGGGACTGGGCTTCTAGGGCTTGCCAGCGGCGAGGAATTCGCATGGAGCTACCCTTGTCCCGGAGGTAGTGTTGAATTTCGCCACGGATGTAGGGCGTGGCAAAGGAACTGAAGGCATAGCCCTTGTCAGGGTTAAACCGCTCAATGGCACGGATCAAGCCGAGACTACCCACCTGCATCAAATCATCGAAGGATTCGCTAGAGCGCTGTAACCAGTGGTAGGCTTCACGGCGCACAAGGCCAATATTGAGGTTGACCAAGCGATTGCGAATTTCCAAGGAAGGTTGCTGCTGGTATTGTTGCAACAGCTCTAGTGTGTTTCCTTGAGCTTGACGACAGGATGAAGCTTGCATAGTAATCAGGCAGGAAAGGAACGACCCGTATTAATACTGGAATGTGGGGATGCCGTGAGTTGCGTACTTAAACGGAGGGCATTGCCATGAAAATGCGCGTACCCCTAGCTTAGCGACGAAACCGAAGACCTCACAATCGCGTATCTACGGAGTCGAGGATGAGCCTTCTTTAGTATACGAGACAACGTCCTGAAGCCCCGTTCAGCTTCAGGGAGTCCTGGGATCACCCCACCGCAAGACCTATCGGATCGGACAAAGGGGGCAAACACCTGTATTCACAAGCATTTCACTGGCTGAAACCTGACCAAAAGTAGGGGCTCAATTCAGGAAAATGTCCGGATTCTGTTCTAGCCTCGTTGTCCTAAAATCCTCTACTTTACGGCCTGATCCCCGGCGAAAGTCTGGCTGAGCCACGGGGTTAGTCTTTTGTTTTTCTTTGGATTTGCCGCAATACCACTGACGTAGCTTTACGTAACTTCACCTCCTCCTCTAGGGGAGCGGCCTGAGTTCGGGCGGCGCGGCTGGGAAGCCAGTGTCACAATAGGGAAGTCTTTCGACTATTTTGCCCAAGTACTATGGTTTTCTTTCACCCCAAGCCCGATTGGCAGCTTTCAGCGCAGCAGGTTACGGCGGAAACGGCCTTTTGGAACCGCCGTCGATTCATGAAAACCATGATTGGGGCGGGCGTTGGGCTGACGGTAGCCCCGTTGGCGGCCTGCCAATCCACCCGTACCATTGATCCAACATTGGAAAGAACCCTGGGGCGATCCCTCGGTGCCGTCCCCCGGAATCCTAGCTTCGCCGATGCCGGTCGGACGCCGACGGATCAAGCCTACGCCAGTAGCTACAACAACTACTATGAGTTTGGCAGCACCAAGGGCATTTGGCCCAAGGCCCAAGCCCTACCCACGGATCCCTGGCGGCTGGAGGTGTCAGGGCTGGTGAAGTACCCTCAAACCTATGACTTGGATGACCTCACCCGCCGTTTCCCGCTAGAAGAGCGGATTTATCGCTTTCGCTGCGTGGAAGCCTGGGCCATGGTCGTCCCCTGGATTGGCTTTCCGATGCGATACATCCTGGAGGCCGCAGAACCCACCACCGCCGCCAAATTTGTGCGATTTACCTCCTATTATGATCCGCAGGTTTGTCCGGGGCCTGCCTATGGCTTTGCCCTGAACCTGCCTTGGCCCTATGTGGAGGGGCTGACGGTGGCGGAAATGGCCAACGACTTGGCCTTCTTTGCCGTGGGTATCTATGGCCGCGCCCTGCCCAAGCAGCATGGTGCCCCCATTCGCATGGTGGTGCCCTGGAAGTACGGCTTTAAGGGGGCGAAGGCCATTGTTAAAATCGAGTTTGTCGATCAGCAGCCCGCCACCTATTGGAATACCATCGCCCCCAATGAGTACGGCTTTGAAGCCAATGTGAACCCAGCCGTTCCCCATCCGCGCTGGTCTCAGGCCACGGAACGGCTGCTGGGGGAAACCACCAATCTCTTCAACTGGGAAACCCAGCCCACGGTGGTTTACAACGGCTACGGCGACTACGTGGCCAACCTGTACGCCTAGGGAACGGGGCCTTGCGTCTAGAAGCCCAGTGGCTTCATCAGCGAAATCACGGGGTTGGCTCATGATCACGGGGTTGAATCGTGATCACGGGGTTGAATTGTGGCCAAGGTAAACGACGGGTTTCTGCCGCAAGGGGGTGTTCGCTGAACGACTTAACCCTCTGGCCCAAAGTATTGGGAAACAAAGCTGCCGTGCAACCCGTAGGGCACATGGTTAGACAGCTTGAGTCGGGCGATGGGGCCAGCGCTAATCGCCTGGGCATTGAGAATGACCAGGTCGGAACAACTCCG
Organism: Leptolyngbya sp.; assembly: GCA_035285305.1. GTDB lineage: Bacteria > Cyanobacteriota > Cyanobacteriia > Phormidesmidales > Phormidesmidaceae > Nodosilinea. The sequence continues at coordinate 5,239 of JAYKHF010000003.1, read as the reverse complement.
TTCGGCGTTGTACATCAGCATGAGCACCCAGCCCTCATCCTCGGCGGTGGCACCGGGCCGGGGCACAAACAGGGGTTCTCCGGCAAAGCCCCGGGGGGCCGCACTCCAGACCTCAGTTTTACCGGTCTGGGTATCCCATTTCAGCAGCGCTTGTAGGGGGGCATTGCCCTGGTCGGCGTGGGTGGTGCCGATGAACAGGTAGCGGTAGTCTAATCCCATGCGGTCGGGGTGCAGGGTGGGAAATTCCACACAGCGGGAAATCAGGGTTTCGACCTGGGCGGATTTCGTCGCTAAATCCACCGTAAACCGCCACAGTTGGCCAGCGGGTACGGTGTCAAAGTCCACCGTGCGATAGTCGGCACTGTCCTCCAGGCTGGGGAAGCCGTCGTAGCACACGGAATCGATCACCAGTTGGCCGTCGCGCTCGAAGGCGTTGGCATGGTGGAAGACAAAGCAGGGGTCGGCGTCGATCACCTGCATGGGATCGGTGCCGTTGCGGGGAATGACCAGAATTTTGGTGGGCTGCTTGGGGTCAAACTGAATGCACTCCGCCGCCCCCTTGAACCCCAGCAGGAAGGGCAATGGCCCAAAGCGTACCGGGTTTTGGAAAAAGATGGCGTAGTTGGGGGTGAGGGCAAAGTCGTGGAGGAAGGCAAAGCCGGGGACGGTATGGCGGTGCTGGCTGAGGGCATTGCCTGCGGTGTCCAACTCATACAGGGTGATGGTGCTGGAGAGTCCGGCCTTGGCGGCAAATCCGACCAGACGGGGCTGACCGTGATGCCCTGGATCGACCCTGGGGTGGGCGGTGAAGGCTCCCTCTGGGGCGATTAGGCCGTTCAGGGTATCGAGCCCAAAGGTGTCTAGGGTAACGGGATCCATGCGGTGGGGTGGAGCGGCTTCCCAGAGGGCCAGCAGACGGTCGGCCCAGTAAATGACATTTGTATTGGCAATATTTTTCAGCTTCAGATCAAAGGCATTGGCCAGGGGGCCACCGGGCTTTTGGGTGCCAAACACACCGCGATAGAGGGGCTTTTTCGCCCGTTGCTCGGCCAAGTAACCCGCCGTCCGCACAAAGCGATTGCGAAAATAGGCTCGCCCATCCTTGAGGGCAATGCTGCTGATCATGCCATCCCCATCGAAGGGATGCTTCACCGGATAGCCCGCAATATCCAGCAGCCCCGGCCCATTCCGAAACAGGGTGCCCTCTAGATCCGTGGGGATGGCCCCCTCAATGTCGCTAATCCAATAGCTGTACTCCTTGGGCTGGGATCGATAGCCGCTGCACCAGTCTTCGCGGCTGTAGGATTTGGGGTTGGCGGTGGGTTTGGGTTGGGTTGCGGTCATGGTTATTGGAAGGGAGTCGGGAATCGGGAGTCGGGAGTCGGGAGCAGGGTGCATAACGCCAAAGCGAGGATCACGCCAACGCGCAGCCATGCACCAACTAAACCGAGGCCGCTTCTTGGTCGGGGGCCGTTGGGGGTGGATCGGCGGATTGCCAGAGGATTTTGGCCTCCTCGGTGCCCTCCCCTTGGGAGGAGGTGTTGGGCAGCAGGAACAGCAAGGGCAGGGGCAGCAGCGTCGTCAGGTTGGTGATCAGCACCAGTTGCCAGAGGTGGTCGAAGTTAGTTTCTGTCACCCCCAGCCAGTGGGTGAGGACGGCCCCCAACTCATGGGACACCAGCCCCGCCAGGTTCACAATCGACATCAGCAGGGCGAACAGGGTGGCCTCCACACCGGGGGGGCACAGCCGCGCCGACAGCACCAGCACGGGCATGAAGGCGATTTCCCCCATCACCGTCAGCACCAGGCTATCGCCCAGGCTAAACCATTGGTCATCGATGCCGAGGCTGCGGTTGGCGTGGGTGACGAGCAGCAGCATCGACATCCCCAGCAGGCTAGACAGCACCGTTGACCAGGCAAAAATGGTGCGGAAGGGCACCGTCCGCAGGAACCGCTGAAACACCCAAATGCCCAGCAGCGCCGCCACACTCGTTACTAGGCGCACCCGACCCAGAAATTCCGGCTGAAAGCCTAGGTCGTTGGTGGTGAAGAAGAAAAAGGCCGAGTCGGCGGTGGGGGTGGCCTGCCACAGGAACAGGAACAGCGCTGGCATCCAGATCGCCCGTTGACGAAGGGCCTGCCAAAGTTGGCCCATCTGCCCTCGCATCACCGACCAAGTGGGCGCTTGATCCACGGGATCTTCCTGGATAATCCAGGCGACCAGGGAGACAATCAGCGGAAACGTCGCGGTGATGGCGAACACCGTGCGGGTGCTCACCTGCTCTAGCAAAACACCGCCCAAGTAGGCCGTCATCAGCCCACCCACCGCCGACGCGCCCCAGGCCAAGGATTGTAGGGTGCCCGCTTCGCCCTGGGATTCGCCCCGCGCCCGCTCTACCACCAGGGAATCGACAATGACGTCGCTGATGGCCACGGACAGAGAACTGAGGGTAATCGCTACAATGGCTGCCCAGGCCGACTGCACCACTGTGGCCAAGGCCAGCCATGCTGCCGCCCCCAACAACCCCGATAGCAGCAGGTAAGGTCGTCGCCGATAGCCCCCGATGGGCAAGCCATCGGAAATGAAGCCAAACAGCGGCTTGATGGTCCAGGGTAGCGCGGCAATTCCCGTCAGTGCCGCCACTTCAGCGGGAGATAGGCCCAGGTCATCCTTTAGGAAAAAGCTGACCGCCAGCCGCGCCAGCCCCAAAATACCCTGCACAAAGTAGACCATCAAAATGGCCACTAGCTCGGAGGTGAGGGGTTGCCCTTGGAGAATACGGTGCTCTAGGAACGCCTTGATGCCCCCAGAGGGCGGTGACGATACAGCCATAGACGAGAACAATCCTTGCCAGCACGAACCCGAGTCAACATTACGTTAATCAACATTAAGAAATGTCAACATCGCCCCTTATCATAGCCTGTTCCCCCAAAGTCCGCAGAGTCGAGGGATGGCGATGCCCCGGCGGTTCTAAGACGCTGACGGATCACGTTCTGAATACAGGGCTGTAAAGTAGTCTCGACAGAGGGAACAACCGGGCTTGGCCCGCCCCCCTTCCATTTGAATCAGCCCCATGGCTTCTAGGCGATGGGCTAGGGGAGCCGCCAAGGTAACGGGCTGTTCTGAGTCAAGCACCTGTTGCCAAGCCTCTTCTAGGTGCGGTGACTGCTGGAATAGTGCCCACAGGCGATGCAGATGCTCGCCGTAAATGCCGTCGTCTGTGGCCGCCTGATCGACCAACTGTGTCGGGGTGATCTGCCCAGACTGAAGCCAGTAAAACGCCAGTTGCAACAGGTAGGGGTGCGTCCCGATCCGGGCTAACACGCCTTCCAAATCCGCCTGAGTAACCCCCACCGCCGTCAGTTGATAGCGCTGTACTAAGTCCTCCACCTGATCGAGGGTCAACATGGGTAACTCCAGGGGCAGCCCCACATTAAAAGGGGACTGATGATGTTGGAGGGGCAGATCCAGTTCAGCCGCGTAGGCTAGGACAAGTCGTAGTTGTCCCCACTCCACGCGGCTGCGCGCTTGCTCGTACCAGGCCCGCAGCATGGCTAGAAAATTGCTGGCAATGGTGGGGTACCCCGATAGGTGGTGCAGGGTATCGATGACGATGACCAACGGCCCCGTGAGCCTACTGAGCACCTGATCCTGGATAAAGGCGGTGCAACTCAGCTTGCTGCCCGCCCCCGCGAACCAGTGGTCATCCACATTCAGATCGAGATTTAAAGGCTGGCTGATGGCCGAACAAAACCAGCGGCAAAAGGTATCGAAGCTCTCAAAGGTCTCCATATCGGCCTGACGAAGATCCACCGACGCGACCGACATCCCATCCTGCTGGGCGCACCCCAGCAGTTGGTTGATGAATGAGGTTTTGCCCACCCTCCAGCATCCCTTGATCCGAATCAAACTCCCAGGCTGTTTCAGGGCTTGATGGGCCATCTCCTCCAGGGGAGGACGCGGAATATACCAGGAAGACTGGAATGGTAGCGGCGATCCCGGAAACTCGAGATGCTGTTTCGGAAAGACCTGAGCTATCGCCGGGGGCGACCATTGCTCAGACGAATTGACCACCTCCGCTAGGATAAACCGCAGCCGTTTTTTACTCACCGGGTAGCCTAGGCGCTGGGACAGGGTTTGCCACAGGCGCGATCCAATATCCTTGAGATAGCCTTCTTCATAGCCCGTGTCAATGGCCATTTCCCGATAGAGCTGATTGCGCCATGTACGCACCACCACTAGCTCTTCAACATAGCTCAAGGGCTGGGGCGCAAGAATTTGCTTAACCGCCTCTAAAGCGACATCAGCATCCATGGATGGTCTGGCTGGGGAAATCATGGTTGCCTAAACGTTAATAGAGGTTTTGGATGGGATGGCTAGGATCAAGGGCTATAGGCGCTTCAACTCATTAGTTGGCATATAGTAACCTCAATAGGGAAAATTTTTACTAGTTTGCTTGTAGCCATGTCAAGGGGAAATATTACGGGGATTGAGGCTTAACTTAATGAATACCGTATTCAACCCCTGGTTAACTGACACAACTTGCCGGAACCCAGATTCGTCAAAAGGGTCATGAGACCCACGGTACAGGGACAACACTTGAGGGTAGTGGATTAATGCACGGGACGGAGGAAAGTCAGGCTACGCCACCACGATAACCAGGGAGACAAGTGCATGGCCATTGAGATGACCTGTCCGACCTGTGGGTTGCACGATAACAGGCATTGCCCGTGGGACGGAGACGGCGGACTTTTGGGACGCCTACGTTACGGTAATTCCGAGCAAACGCCATGAGGCGGTGGGCAAAGACAGCGGCTGTAATGGCGACGCCTAACTTCACCGTTAGCTGTTCTTCGCCTCGTGCGTGTTATTTGCGTGTTATTTGCGTGCTATTACCTAGTATTCATAAAATATTCTGCCCTGTGCCATTTATCCATGCTGCTCAGTGAGAGAGCCTAATACTATATACCCCCCACCTGGCTTATGTTTTCTCCGGGATCTACCTGAGCCGTACCAATTTGCGTTTCGGCAAGGTTCAGCTCATCATCTACCAGGGCAGTTTTTGCCTGCCGAAGTGGACTGGTTTACTCAGATTTTTCTGATGCCGTTGTGGTTAATCTATGCACTACCGCCACTGACAGTACTCCTAGTACTGTCCAATCCTAAAAATTATGGCCATTTTTTTCAGATAGTCAGACAGCAAAATATAACTGAGATGGCATTGATGATGGGCTTATT
>JAYKHF010000002.1:0-5885 GCA_035285305.1 Leptolyngbya sp. | reverse complement strand
ATTCTACTTCGCCTCATAAATTCTTTAAGATTGCTAGGGTGACTCCATAACACTCTTGGGGATAGAGTTGTTACAGGTGATGATCTTGTTGTCGCTTATACAGCATCTGTAACCTCTGTGGGGCTGCCCTGTCAACTTTTGGAGGAAACCTATGGATCCGCTGATCCAGCACTCTGAGCTTGCTAAATCAGTGCCGCTGAGGCAGCATTCAGTCGTTTCATCAAGGGGGCTGATTCTCATCGTAGATGACCAGCCTACGAACCTCAAGGTGTTGCGCGGAGCCTTGGCGTCTACCCCCTATCAATTGACCTTTGCCACCAGTGGTCAACAAGCGCTTAAGCGTATTCAGGCTACACCCCCAGACTTGATCTTGCTTGATGTGATGATGCCCGTCATGGATGGTTTTGAGGTCTGCCGTCAACTCAAGCAGTCACCAGACTACAGCAATATTCCCATCATTTTTCTGACGGCTAACCATGAATTGGATACCCTCACCAAAGCCTTTGAATTGGGGGCTGTAGACTATCTCACGAAACCGTTCAAAACCCTTGAGTTACTTGCTCGCATCAAAACTCATCTGAACCTTAGACAGCTTCAGCAAAAAGTACAACAGCAATTAGTCCAAGAACAGCTTGTTCGGCAGATTATTGCATCAATTCATAGATGTCTCGGTGTTGAAGCTGTACTGCGGGAAACCGCAAAGCAAATTCAGTCGCTTCTGGTTGTGTCTCGGGTACTCATTGGTCAATATACGTCACCCAAGACAATGAAGATTGTAGCGATCAGCGATGATCTCCCGCTGGCACAGACAGACTTTAATTGGCCCAACGTTGAAACTGAAACCTATATCTCCTCTAACGACGAACTAGAGTTGGCGGCGGACGATACTGAATGGCTACAACAATGGCAAGTCCAAAGTGAGATGCGATATCCACTTTGGTGTCGTCAGGAGTTGTGGGGTTGCCTGATAGTTCAGTATTTGGATCCCAATGTCGATAATACAGCTTGGTCTGCACTCTTTCGGCCCATTATTGAGCAGCTTCAGATTGCCTTAGAACAGGCTGAATTACTCATCCAGCTCGAAAAAGCAAACGGTCATCTCTTATATTTAGCCAATACCGATCCCCTCACACAACTTGCCAATCGTCGTTATTTAGATCTGTATATTGAACGCGAGTGGCTACGGCTCCAACGGAATCAACAGCCTCTATCTATTCTTCTGATGGATATTGATTACTTCAAAGTCTACAATGACACCTATGGCCATGTTCAAGGGGATAAATGCCTGCGGTTAGTGGCCAAAACCTTAACCACCATTACGAAGCGCCCAGCGGATTTAGCCATCCGCTATGGCGGCGAAGAATTTCTGTTAGTGCTGCCCAACACCGATGCATCCGGTGCCACCGCCGTAGCCCAGCAAATTCAGCAGGCGATGATGGAGTTGAATCTTCCCCACGATGGACATGCCTCTAGCGATTGTGTAACCCTAAGTTTAGGCGTGGCCACCCAAATCCCAGCGGCGGATGGATCATGGCTTCAGTTTCTCGAACAGGCTGATCAGGCGCTTTATAAGGCTAAAAACTCGGGCCGTAATCAGTACATCCTGGTGGTCTGAGGGGTGTTGGGCCGGTTAGCCCTAGGACACCTCTTGCAGTTCTTGGGATCCCTGTTCGGCCAGGGCCTTTTCCTTATCCAAACGACGCTTGCGGGCATAGAGCTGGATGGTGGCGGCCATGAAAACCACCAGCCCCACCATCAGCCAAGTGGTGGCTCCGGTGGGGAAGCTGTTTTTGAAAATGACCAACATCACAATCACTACCAGCAGCAGGGTGGGAGCCTCATTTAAGGCCCGCAGCTTTTGGCTAGACCACTGGCATTCTCCCCGCTGAAGTTGGCCCATCAGCCGTCCGCAATAGACATGGTAGGCCAGCAGCAGCCCCACCAATCCCAGCTTGGCGTGCATCCAGCCGTCCTTCAAATACTCCGGCATTTGCACCAGCAGCCCCACCGCCATGGCCACCGTGACCACCATCCCGGGGGTGGTGATGATGTTGTACAGTCGCCGCTCCATGAGCGCGTACTGGCCCTTGAGGATGCTTTGGGCTGGTTCTGGCTCGGCCTCGGCCTCAACGTGGTAGATGAATAGGCGCACCAGGTAGAACAACCCAGCAAACCAGACAACGACGCCAATGATATGGAAGGCTTTGAACCAGTAGTAGGCCATAGAACGTGGGAGAACCGTGCGGTAACGAAGGTGGTGAGAGGGGTGGGGGCGTGGGCAAAAAGCGCCCCCACCCCTAGGGAAGGACGGGCCTAGGCGTCGGCCTTGACCGCTTCGATCATGCGGGAGAAGTAGAACTGGGTTTTGGTCATGGCTCGGCGTTCAATGGTCCAGCCGCCAGACTCTAGGATGCCCACAATGTCGGCCTCGCGATGGAGGTAGGCGCGGGTGGTTTTGCTGGGGCCAGGGAAAAATTCGCCCACTTTCTTCAGCAGGGTGTAGCAGGGGGTTTTGGGGGCAAAACTGAGGATCAAACGCGATTCGGCCAGGGAACTGAGGTGCTTGATCATGCCCTCTACCTGTTCCTTGGGGTAGTGAATGAGCACATCAAGGCAGATCACCGTGTGGTAGCGGCCCGATAGTTCTTCGAGATCCTTGACCTCAAAGGTGGGCACATTTTCGCCGTTCAGGGCTTCCTCGGCCCGCTTTTGGGCTTCCTCCACCATCTTCGCCGAGATATCGCTGGAGGACACCCTAGCACCTTCCTGGGCAAGGGGAATGGAGAGGCTACCCACCCCGCACCCGGCATCGCAGCAGGTGATGTCCTTCAGGTTGCCGTCGGCCTTCAGCCATTCCATCAGGGTATCGACGGTTTTTTGGTGGCCCTTGCGAATGTCGAGCTGCACCTTATTGACTTCGCCATCGCCGTAGATGCGCCGCCAGCGGTCGAACCCGGTGGCGTTGAAATACTCGCGGACTACGGTTTTATCGTCGGTTTTATCGTTGGTCAGCGTCATGGTAGCGGTGGGTGGGGCGGTTGATAACTTCTGTAAAATCCTATGACGTTTTGCTACTGGCTTCCAGCCTTGACATGATTTGCAACCTTTGGGAGGCCAATCTTGGACAACGGGTTGGGGCGAGAGCAAGGGCGAGGGCAAGGGCCAGGGCGAGGGAACCTCGCCCCTACGGGTGGCTCGCCTAGACCGTAGGGGCCAGGGCGAGGGAACCTCTCGCCTACGGGTGGTTCGCCTGGACGGTAGGGGCCAGGTCTCCTGGCCCTCTCGCCTACGGGTGGCTCGCCTAGACCGTAGGGGCCAGGTCTCCTGGCCCTAGCGCCTGCACACTGTACACATATTTAAGGAGTCAATTCAATGACGACAGCGACGACGGCCCCGGAAATTGGCATCATCATGGGCAGTGATTCAGATTTGCCCACCATGCAAGCGGCAATCGAGGTTTGCGACGCCTTCGAGGTGGCCTACGAGGTGGCGATTGTGTCGGCCCACCGCACCCCAGAGCGCATGGTGCAGTATGCCCAAACGGCGCGAGACCGGGGGCTAAAGGTGATCATCGCCGGGGCTGGCGGCGCGGCCCACCTGCCGGGGATGGTGGCGGCCCTGACCCCCTTGCCGGTGGTGGGGGTGCCCGTGGTCAGTCGCACCATGCAGGGGCTAGATTCCCTCTACAGCATTGTGCAAATGCCGGGGGGCATTCCGGTGGCCACCGTGGCGATTGGCAATGCCAAGAATGCGGGACTGTTGGCGGTGCAAATTTTAGCCTGTGATCGCCCCGATTTGCTGGATCGCGTCGCAGACTATCGCCGCCAGTTAGAGGCTGAAGTGCTCACGAAACAGGCCCAGTTAGAGGCGTTAGGGAGTCATCACTATCTGCAAGGGATGGGGCAGCGGTAACGGCCCAGGGGCTTGACCGTAATTCTACTGAAGTTGCCATCCTTGGCCCAATAACCCAGGGCTTTCATGGGCTTTTGCGGTGTTATGTATTTCCCGATACAGATTGACGCTCTCAGAATTGATGGAATCATCTTGTTCTGTAAAGCTCCGGTAACGTTACGGCGATGCAAGCCTATTTCTGCTGGAATCGCTGTGATGTTTAGGCCGTTGAGCGTAGGTTCCCCAGGGTTGGCGCTGGCTGACCGAAGGTAACTGCTTGGGTTGCGTCACGCTTGGCCTACGGACTGACAAAACCGTAGATGGTTTGCTCCTCTACCAAGTCTGCTGCGCCGCTGTCTGGCTCTGGCTAGATAGTTTGGCAGGTTGGCCATGTTTGCTGTCGGATTGTGTTGAAGGAACGTCTGTCAAGATGTCTAATTTAGTGTTGCGAAATCGTTCTAAATTCCGGAGGCGGTCTAAGCCGTCTTTCTGGAGCGCTAGTGTGCCGCCCTTTGATCAAGCGGCTAAGCGGATCTTGGGTCGGATGGGTAGTTGGACCTGGCTGGCTTGTATCCCTCTAGCCATCACTATTCTAGTGACTTGGGGGCTGGCAGCCCACGCCCAGGAAGAACTCACGGCTGAGGATGTGAAATTTGTCCTCGACAATATCTGGGTTACCATCGCGGCCTTCCTGGTGATTTTTATGAACGCCGGGTTTGCCATGGTGGAAACCGGGTTTGCCCGCCAGAAAAACGCAGTCAACATCCTCACCAAGAACCTGATTGTGTTTGCCTTGGCCACCCTGGGCTTCTGGTTCATTGGTTTCTCGCTGATGTTTGGCACCAGTGGCAACGCTTGGGTGGGCTGGGGCAGCTTCTTCCTCGGTGGTGATCCTGAGCTATACGGCCTAGGCCCCGATGGTCTCAATCTCACCAAAGACACCTTCTTCCTGTTCCAGGTCGCCTTTGCCGGGACTGCCGCCACCATTGTGTCTGGGGCCGTGGCCGAACGGATTAAGTTCGTTGACTTCTTGATTTTCAGTATTCTTCTCACGGCGGTTGCCTACCCCATCAGCGGCCACTGGCTCTGGGGCGGCGGCTGGCTGGCCGAACTGGGTTTCCACGACTTTGCCGGTTCCACCATCGTCCACTCCGTAGGCGGTTGGGCCGCGCTCATGGGTGCGGCCTTCCTCGGCCCCCGCATGGGCAAATACAACGCCGAAGGCCAAGTCAGCGCTCTTCCCGGTCACAACCTCAGCATTGCTACCCTGGGCTGTCTGATCCTGTGGCTAGGCTGGTTTGGCTTCAACCCCGGTTCTCAACTAGCCGCCGACTCGGCGGTTCCCTACATCGCCGTCACCACCAACCTAGGGGCAGCGGCTGGCGGCGTAGCGGCCACCTTTGTCTCCTGGGGCTTGAGTGGCAAGCCTGACCTGTCGATGGCCATCAACGGCATTCTGGCGGGCTTGGTGTCTGTTACCGCTGGTTGCTACGTGTTTGGCTATGGCGGTGCCTTCTGGGCTGGGTTGATCGGCGGTGTGCTGGTCGTCTTCGCCGTGGGCTTCTTCGACAGCATCAAAATTGATGACCCCGTGGGCGCGACCTCCGTTCACTTGGTTTGCGGGGTTTGGGGTACCTTGGCCGTAGGTCTGTTTGCTAACCCCAACAACTTTACCCAACGCGGTGCAGAAGATGTCATTGTCGGCCTCTTCTTTGGCGGTGGCCTCACCCAGTTTGGTATTCAACTCCTGGGTGCCTTGTCGGTCGGTCTCTTCACCGTGGTGCTGTCCACCATCTTCTGGCTGGTGCTGAAGTCCACCATGGGTATGCGCGTCTCCCCCGAAGAGGAGATGAAGGGTCTGGATATTGGCGAACACGGTATGGAAGCCTACAGCGGTTTCCTGAAGGACACCACCGACATGAGCGGGGTCATGTAGTCCTAGCGGAGATCGTCTCTCGATAACCGAATCTCCCATCACAAGCGGGGTTGGCCAC
>JAYKHF010000001.1:0-8392 GCA_035285305.1 Leptolyngbya sp. | reverse complement strand
ACCCAGATGGTGGTCAATGAGTTGGTGGCCCGTGGCGAAATGACCGCCGAAGAAGCCCAGCGCCTCGTCAACGATATGGTTTCCAAGGCCCAGGCCACTGTGCCCAACAGCGCTCCGTCGCCAGAGCCTCGCCAAATTGAAATTTTAGATGATCAGCCCAGCCCTCCCACCACGCCAGAAGACCAGGCGGAGGTGCTACGACAACAGGTCACGGCCCTCCGGCAAGAACTCGAGGCCCTCAAGCGCAAAGCGAGTCATCCCTAAGGAGATGAGTCCCAAGGCGGCTTCCCTGCGGTGCTCGGGGGCGTGCCCTCTGATATCTAAGATCTGTCCGTGACCTTATTTCCCAGCGAGTCAACCCGAATGGACGATTGGTCTAAACAACTATTGAACGCCTTTGGCGATGCGGTGCAGGAGTTTGCCCAGCAGCTTTCCCTGGATACAGAACGCTGGATCGAGGACTTAAGCGACCAGTTGGCCCAGGCCTCCGACCCCCTAGTGCAGGCGGCAGACCAATGGGTTGATCAGATCCAAGAGACCCTAGAACCCGAAATTGAACGCCTCATCGATGACCTGAACCAGGCCATCCAACCCCTAGAAATCACCATCAGCCATCAGGTGGATGAGGTGGCCGAACAACTCGATACGCTGATTGAGCCCCTAGTGGCGCAACTGATGGCCCTCGATCCCTGGCTAGAGCGAGTTTCGGCCCCCATCAACAGCGTGGTGGATCCCATGCTTCAGGACTACCCGACCTGCGTGGGCTGTCGGAATTTCTATGGCCAAACCCACGGGGGCAACACCCTGGTCTGTGCCATGCATCCCTTCGGCCCCGACGAAGACCGCCACTGCCCCGACTGGGAAGGATTTTACTAATACTGCATCAGGGCCGTAATCGGCACGTTGGGAAGCTTGCGGCGACCGTCGAGGGCTAAAAGCTCGATCACGAAGCCAAACCCAACGACGGTGCTGCCGGTTTTTTCCACCAGATCGTAGGTGGCGGCGGCAGTGCCTCCGGTGGCAATCAGGTCGTCAATCACCAGTACCCGACTGCCCTGGGGGAAGGCGTCTTGGTGCAGTTCCAGGGTGTCGCTACCATACTCCAACTCGTAGGAAGCCGAGTGAACCGCCGAGGGAAGTTTCCCGGGCTTACGCACGGGGGCAAAGCCAACTCCCAGCTTGTAGGCCAAGGGCATCCCAAACATAAACCCCCGGGATTCAATGCCGACAATATAGTCAGGGTGATAGGCAATCACCTGTTCCGCCAAGTCGTCAATGCTATGTTGCAGCGCCTCTGGGTTCGATAGCAGGGGCGTAATGTCTCGGAACGTAATTCCCGGCTTTGGAAAGTCGGGAATATCGCGAATGTGGACTTTTAGATCCATAGAAAGAATTGCTCCCAAGCAATAGCGCCCCGCCGACTAAGGCGTTGGGGCTGGGCTGGAATCCGCGACCTTGCGGGTAATTTGGGCTCCTAGACGGCGTAGCTTGCCCTCAATGTCGTCGTAGCCGCGATCCAAATGGTGCAACCCTTGGACAACGGTGGTTCCCTGGGCCGCGAGGCCAGCCAGCACAAGGGCCGCCGAGGCGCGCAGGTCGGTGGCTAGGACAGGAGCTCCAGACAGGCCATGCACGCCATTGATAATGGCGCAATTGCCGTTGAGCCGAATATCTGCCCCCATGCGGTTGAGTTCGGCCACATGGCGTAGGCGATTCTCAAACACCGTTTCGGTAATGAGACTGTTCCCCTGGCACAGGGACATCAGGGCCATAAACTGGGCCTGCATATCGGTGGGGAAGCCGGGGAAAGGCCCGGTTTGAATATCCACCGGAGCGATCACATCACCCGGGATGTAGCGCACCCGGTTGGGGCCTTCTTCCACCACTTGCCCACCCACCTCATGGAGCTTGGCGATCACCGCCGTCAGGTGCTCTGGGATAATGGGCGATAGGCTGATCTCAGATCGGGTAATTGCCGCCGCCACCAGGAAGGTACCCGCTTCAATGCGGTCGGGAATGATGCCATAGTCGGTGGTGTGGAGGCTGGGCACGCCGACAATGGTAATGGTGTTGGTACCTGCGCCGCGAATTTTAGCGCCCATGGCCCGACAGAAGTTCGCCAAGTCTGTGACTTCCGGCTCCTGGGCCGCATTTTCAATGATGGTTTCCCCTTCCGCCAAGGTGGCGGCCATCATGAGGGTTTCCGTGGCTCCCACACTGGGATAATCCAGGTAAATCTTGGCTCCCTTGAGGCGCTTGCCGCTGCCGGGGATATAGGCATTCACCGTACCGTGGTCGATGTGGACGTCCGCCCCCATAGCCTGAAGCCCGCGCACGTGAAGCTCCACCGGACGCGCCCCAATGGCGCAGCCACCGGGCAGGGGCACCCGTGCCACGCCCATCCGCGCTAGTAGCGGCCCAATCACAAAAAAGCTGGCCCGCAAGCGGCTGACCAGATCGTAGGGAGCTTTGGTGGAAATAATGGAACTGGGGTCAATGTCGAGGGCATCACCCTGACGGCGGATAGACACCCCAAGGGCGGATAGCACCTCGCCCATCCGTTCAATATCCATCAGGTTCGGGATATTGCGAAGGCGGCAGGGCTGGGAGCAGAGCAGCGTACCAGCCATCACCACAAGGGCTGAGTTTTTGGCTCCGCTGATGGTGACATGGCCCGCAAGGGGGGTACCGCCCACAATCTCCAGAACGGCGTTGTCAGACTCTGAGGTGGTTGGGGGGTTGGACAATCCAAGAGAAGTAACGATAGCGGTGCCCTCCACGGCGCTTAACTCTACCATTTCCCAAATTTCGTCTAGATCTTACCCGAAATCCTGATTTTGGCTAAGGTGGCTAGGATAAAGTTTGGATGCACAAAGCCACACCAGAATAGCCGATTCCTTCAAATAACGAAATCTTTTTTCAAAGGGTTGACTCCGAAACAAACCTAGGGCATAGTTAGAAATCGCGACGCCGAGGCGACGCAGCCGCGCGGAACTGGCGGAATTGGTAGACGCGCTAGGTTCAGGTCCTAGTGTTAGCAATAACATCCGGGTTCAAGTCCCGGGTTCCGCATCCTAGAGGTCAGGTCAGTCTATCTGACACGCCTAATCGATGGATGAATCTACGGATTATCATTCCCTCTGAGGATGAGCCCTAAACACTGCCCATGCTAACCAGCCTACAGAATCCACTGGTGAAGGAGATTCGCAAGCTCCACCAAGGGAAGGTAAGGCGGCAGCAGGGGCAGTTTTTATTGGAAGGAACTCACCTGATCCAGGAAGCTCTGGCGGTGGGCTATCCCCTCACGGTGGTATGCCATACTCCGGCCTGGGCGCAGCGCTATGCCGATCTGGCCGCAGCCTTGCCCCCCGTGGCCCAGCGGATTGAAGTGGTATCCGAGGCGGTGCTGGAGGCCCTAGCCACCACGGTGCACCCCGACGGAGTGGTGGCCGTGGCTCCCCAACGTCAGCCCGCCGGCAACACCCCGATCACCGGGGTCGGTTTAGTGCTGGAAACCCTTCAAGATCCGGGCAACCTCGGGACTATCCTGCGCACAGCGGCAGCCGCTCGCGCCGATGGCCTGTGGCTGAGCGCCGATAGCGTGGCCCCCGACCATCCGAAGGTGTTGCGGGCATCGGCGGGGCAGTGGTTTCGGCTACCAATGACGGTAGATCCCCACCTCGATCGCACCCTGGGTGATTGGTCGCAGCAGGGGATTCAACTGGTCGCAACCCTACCCACCGCGCCCCAAACTTATTGGGCCATCGACTTCACCCGCCCTACGGTCATTTTGTTGGGCAATGAAGGGGCAGGGCTGTCGCCCGCCCTGCAACGGTACGCCACCACCACGGTCAGCATTCCCATGAACCCAGCGGTCGAGTCCCTCAATGTCGCCATTTCTGCCGCCCTGCTCCTCTACGAAGCCCAGCGCCAACGCCAAGCAGCCCCATAGCGAGCAGCCCAGCCACCTTGGACGGGTAATTTTACCGGGGGGAAGGGGGGATTTCCCTCCCCTGGAACGCAGTAAGATCAAGGTAAGCCCAGAGTTGCCCACTCTCCCTTCATTGGCGCGCCTGGGCTGATGAGGTCGCTATGGTCTACGTCAACGTCGCCGCATCCCCCCCTCCCACCAACCCTCCCATCACGAGGCCGATCATGATTTTCTCCCTAGGCCACGGCCCCCTCGGACGGCAGTATGCCGAACAGCGCCAGCAGATGGTGCATCAGCAGGTGTTGGGGCGCGGCATTAATGACCCTCGGGTCATTAACGCCCTGCTGACGATCCCGCGCCACCGCTTTGTCCCTACCGACTACGCCAACCGGGCCTACGCCGACGAACCGCTACCCCTCGGCCAAGGGCAAACCATCTCTCAGCCCTATATTGTCGCCTTTATGACCGATGCCGCCTCCCTGCCAGCCAATGGGCGAGTGTTGGAAATTGGCACCGGGTCGGGCTATCAAACCGCCATCCTGGCCCAACTGGCCAAGGAAGTCTACTCCGTGGAGATTCTGCCTTCCCTGGCCCAGCGGGCGGAACACACCCTCACCCAGCTCGGCTACCAAAATATTCACATCAAGGCCGGGAACGGCTACGAAGGCTGGGCTGACCATGCCCCCTACGACGCGATTGTGGTGACTGCCGCTCCGCCACGGGTACCCCACGCCCTGACCGATCAACTGGCCATGGGGGGCAAGCTGGTGGTTCCGGTGGGCCATTCCAGCCAAACCCTGCTGGTAATCACCCGTCACCTCACGGGCCTGTCCACGGAATACACCATCCCCGTGCGATTCGTGCCCATGGTGGATGAGCCCGTGGCAGCGGCGAATGTTTCGGGATGACGGTTGCCCTAGACAACGGTTGACCGAGATACGGCCTATCCATCAGTTGTCGGGACAAACTCGCTGAACACCCTTAGCGTAGCCCGATGAAGGGTTCTACCGTTCAATGCGGTCAAGCTCTTCGCGAATCACTTTTCGGAGCGTTTCTTCCAGGGGTTCACGGTTCGCCTGAATATGCTGCCGAAGAGCGTCGTTGATGAGGGTCTGGTAGTTGCCGCCACCCGCCCGATGCACTTGGTCCCGAAACCAGGCCAGGATGTCATCATCTAGGCGAATGGTAATGCGGGTTTTACCGGAAGGTGTCGGGTCAACCGCGCCTCGCTGGCCTTGACTGAAATCATATTCTGCTTTCATGGTTAGTAGCCCTCTTCGTATTGTCGGCGCTCTTGTCGCGTTGCTTTGCGGGCGGAGATGACGCGAATGTCGTTGCTACGTGACGTGTAAACCACCACCAAGACTCTGCCGAGGGCATCAAGCCCCATCGTGACAAAGCGATCTTCGTCAAAGCGATCTTCGTCAAAGCGTTCGTCTGAAATCGTAATGGCCAGTTCATCCGAGAAAACGGAGACGGCATCAGCAAAATCAACCCCATGCTTACGCAGGTTGGCGGTGGCTTTCGCTGGATTCCATTGATAAACCATCTCAATTATGGTGTGTACAGACGTGTATGGTGTGTACAGACGTGCATACTACCGAATCGCCTGCAATAACCCATAGCGAATCAGCCCACCGTAGAGCCCTTGCCGCATGGGCCAAAGGGCGAGGGCACCTTGGATAGTCTGCGGCCCTGCTTGGATGAGTCCTTTCACCGCCTCCCAACTGAAAGCTGAGGCAATCACCTCATCCCAAAAGGGAGCGACCGCCTGAGACCAGTCGGCGGTTTGCACCTGCTGGAATCCTGTCTGTTCAGCGAGGGTCTGATACTCCGGCAAGGAAAGCACGTAGGGCAGGCCGTAGACCCGGTAGATCCAGTCCAGTTGGCCCCGTTCCGCCGGGGTGAGCGGCCCCGCCAGGGAATCCGTGGGGCGATGGCACCAGGTCACAATCAGCAGTTTGCCCCCCGGCTTCAGGAGGCGGTGGCACTCCTGCAAAAAGCCCGCCTTGTTGGGCATGTGTTCGCCGCTCTCCATCGACCAAATAAAATCAAAGCTCTCGTCGGCAAAGGGCGTGTCTAGGGCATTGGCCACCTGGAACTGGGCGCAGGGGGCGCTGTCTCCGGCCAAACCCGCCGCTGCCGCCCGTTCCGTCGCCCGTTTCGCCTGCACGGGGCTGAGGGTAATCCCCGTCACCCTGGCGTTGAACCGAGTGGCCAATTCCAGGGCACTGCCGCCAATGCCGCAGCCGAAGTCGAGGATTTCCGTGGCTTGGGTCACCTTCGCCCAGCGCAAACATTCGTCAATGAGGTCAATCTGGGCCTGCCGCCGATCCTTCCGCACCGTACCCGTGGGGCCATAGTACCCGTGGTGCATGTGCTCACCCCAGATTTGCTCCCACAGACCGGAGGAGGCGTCGTAGAAGGATTGGATTTGGTCGGAGAGGGGGGTGGGCATGGGGGAAGTCGGGAGTCGGGAGTTGGGGAGCAAGCGTAGGGTGCATTCGCGGAGCAATGCACCGTATTCGGGATGCGGGAGGCGGGAGGCGGGAGGCGGGAGGCGGGCAGGCAAATAGGTTTACATTACTTTATTAAGAAAATGACGAAAAGGGGCGCAGGGATCCGAGGAAAACGGTGATTCGGGGGTTTGGGGCCATGGATAGAGGGGGGTCTATGGGGGCTTTATTACGATCCATTAAGGTTTGCTAGGGCCAATGATAAGAGCTGAAATCTCTCGCTATAGACTGGTTCATGATTAGGAAACCCTTACTGTATAGACCCTTTTGACCGCTTTTTAAGGGGCTCCTTAGGGCTGTCAAAGTCAGTAGTCGTGACCCAACATTGGAGTTTTAAATTCAATGTCCCATTCCGTCAAAATCTACGATACCTGTATCGGCTGCACCCAGTGCGTGCGTGCCTGCCCCCTAGACGTCCTGGAGATGGTTCCCTGGGACGGCTGTAAGGCTGGCCAAATCGCCTCCTCCCCCCGGACTGAAGACTGCGTGGGCTGTAAGCGTTGCGAAACCGCTTGCCCCACCGACTTCCTCAGCATTCGGGTGTACCTGGGTGCCGAAACCACCCGCAGCATGGGCTTGGCCTACTAGGGCTATTCCCGCTGGCTGACATCATCATAGTTTCTGCATTCTCGTTCCCTGCTGGCTTTAGTCAGTGGGGTTTTTTGATGCGCTAGGCTTAATCCTATGGCCGTAGGAGAACTGACGATGTTGACCAAGACCCAGGCTCAGCTATCCACGCTATACGATGCCGACTACCAGGGCTGGATCCAAGAAACCGTTGCGCGGCTGAAAGCTCGGGACTTTGGCCATCTCGATCTCGACCACTTGATTGAGGAGATAGAGAGCTTGGGGAAAAGCGACCGGCGGGCCTTGTACAGCGATGTGCTGCGGCTGTGTGAGCATTTGCTGAAGCTGAAATACTGGGAATCCGAGCGGGAACGCTGTTTTAGGGGTTGGGTGTTAGAAATCAACCATTTTCGTGCAGACATAGCGCTCCTTCTCAAAGACAGTTCCAGCCTCAGGCCAACCTTAGACGACGCTTTTGCGTCAGCCTATCCCAAAGCCCGCAAAGCCCTGCTGAAGGCGATGATCTGTTCGCCCAGCCGGATCCCAACCACCGCCGACTTCACCCTAGACCAAGCCCTAGATGAAGACTGGCTGCCCTAGCCCCTCCTGCCATGACCTTCCCGAACCCCTCGCGAACCAGCCCTGATATCCCTGACCCCACCATGTGGCCCCTAGAGCTTCAGGCGGTGATGCGAGGGGCGGCGGGGGGCTTTTTGTTTGGGGTGCCCCTGCTCTACACCGTGGAGGTCTGGGCCATTGGATCATCAGCGGGGGCTGGGGGCCTGGTGGCGGTGCTGGGGGCGACGCTATTTATCGCCTGGTTGCTCACCCAGGTGGAGGGCTTTCGCCAAACCCTGAGTTTGCATCCCCTGGAGGCGGTGATGGAAAGCGTGGAGGCGGTGGGGATTGGGGTGATCTGTGCTGCCTTGGCCCTGGTCTTGCTGCGCCGCATTACCCTAGACACACCCCTAGCGGAAACCCTCGGCAAGCTCGTGTTTGAGGCGGTGCCCTTTTCCCTCGGGGTGGCCCTGGCCCGGTCTACCTTTCAAGGCCGGAGAGATCGCGATCGCCGCACCACCGCTCCCCTATCCCGCCACTTTACCTCTCCAACCCTGGCCACCGTGCGCGATGCCCTAGTGGATCTCGATGCCACTCTGATCGGCACCGTCCTGATTGCCTTCAGCATTGCCCCCACCGAGGAAGTACCCCTGATTGCCTCATCCCTGCCTTCCCTGTGGCTGCTGTTGATTATGGCGGCGTCCTTGGGGCTGTCCTACGCCATTGTGTTTGCCTCTGGCTTTGCCGACCGCAGCGAACGGCTCCAGCGGGGCTTACTCTTCAGCCCCATCACCGAAACCCTCGTAGCCTATCTGGTGGC